>OMIX01000082.1 GCA_900299195.1 Deltaproteobacteria bacterium | reverse complement strand
GCTAATGAGGCCAGTGTCGGAAACTTTTCTAAAAAACGATGGTAATAGGGAATGACCGTTTCCACTTTGGTTTGTTGAAGCATAATTTCAGAAACCCAAATGCGATAGGGATCATGGTTTTCTCGCCAAGGTAAGGGGCGGGAAATTTTTTTAAACCAATCAGAAAGTTCTAGCATATAAAAAAAATGACCAAGCTAAACTAGCGAGAATTCTAGCTAAGGGGAAGCTAAAAAACAGGGGAAAGGGTTTCATTTTTATTGAGGTCTTTTTTTCTCTGGGGAAAGGAAACTGTGGAGGAACTATGGTGGGGAAATTATCTTCCCCACCGCTAAACTATTAATTCGCCACTACGTCGATAAGTTCGACGGTGAAGACTAACGTAGAGTTAGGAGGTATCACTCCTCCGGCACCTGCGGCGCCGTATCCCATGTCGGCGGGAATGACTAGCTTTCTCTTGCCGCCCACTTTCATGCCTTCAACCCCAGTGTCCCAACCTTTGATCACTTGGCCTTGACCCAGATTGAAAGTGAAGGGTTTTCCGGCGTCGAAAGAAGAATCAAATTTAGTCCCGTTGGTTAAACAGCCCGTGTAGTGGACTGTCACCGAGGCACCCGCTTTGGCTTCTTTTCCTTTGCCTTTGACGAGATCTTTTTTAACGAGTTGAGTGACATCCTTTTCTTTTTTGCAAGCTGTGGCTTTTGAAGGATCGGCGGCAGATACCGAAACGCCAAAGGTCAATAAGCTAACTGCAATCCAAGAAAAAAATGCGGACGATTTTTGTTTGTATAAAGTTTTATTCATGACAAAAGTATGCCTGTCTTGATTTCACTCGTAAAGCGTTTGTTTTTTTGCTGCAGTATTCTCCTCAAGCGAAATCGAGCAGTCTTTAAGTTTTTTCCCCCCCTAGGGTTTTTATGCGGTACAAAAAACGCAACTAATGGCTTACCGCAGCAACAAGAGTTTTGTGAATTAACTCCTGTTCACACTAGACATTTTTTAGCAAGAAAACAGGTCTAAGGTGTGAGATCCTAAATTATCCCGCTCGTATTAAGCCTAAAAAAACAATCAGATTAAAACATCCCATGGAGGACAGCTTATGTCTTTTTTATTAGGGCTTTTAGGATTTGCTTTTGTCAGTCTCCCGGTTTTTTCGCTTGAGATCAAACTTGAGGAAGTTTCGCTTAAGTTATCGCAGGGGTGGCGTATTCATCAACAGGCCAAGGACCACGCGACGGAGCTTCTGGGATTTGAAAATGGGGGAAACTATTTGCAAGTTTATGTTCGTCCCTTGGCTTATTCCAGTTCAACTGCGCTTTATGATATTTCTGACGCAAGAGTAGTTAAGGACTATGTTTATCCGGTTCAATCAGTGCTTCGGTGGCGGATTAAGGAAACCTTAAAGGAAAATATCGTTGCAAGTTTGGGAGAAGCTCGGTCTGATCGATTTGATTACTTAGTGATTTCCCAAGCCAAAACATCTGGGGTGGCTACTCAGAATTTACGGGAATTTATTCAAGGAGTTTTCCCCCTCAACCCCCAGAACCGATCTCTCACAGGTCCTGACTATACGGGGAAGAAATATTACGTTGGGTTTGGAGACTACTTAAGTGGGTTTATGGGCAATGAAGTTAAATACGATATCGCACATACTCACGATATTTTCACCCAAGAGATCGGAGGGAGTTACCTAGGCAGTAAAGTGCATGGGTCTCAAGTGGGTGAAACGGCGCTGGTACAAAAATGGAATGAATTGAAAGGGCTCATGACTGAAAAGGACATGTACGTTCAATATTCTAGCGGCCATGGAAGTCATACTGGATTAGCTTTTGGTCCTACCTATAACGAGATTCGGGATAACGCTCTTTCTTATCCGGCCAAGGAAATCATTATTTTTACCATGGCCTGTTATTCCGGAAATTTGGTGAATTCCTTTAACCAGAAAAAGACGGTTTGGGAAAATTGGCAATCCCAAGGACGAACTTTGATGGTGATGGCCTCGAGTCGTCCGGATGAAGAGTCCAGCACGGGACCCATCACCGATTCTGAAGAACCTAACGGTCCTAACGGAAGCGCCGGAAGTGCCTTCGGCCATTCCCTCTGGAAAGCTTTGATAGGATATGCCGATGGTTCGGTGGATGGCATTAAAGATCATTTTTTGTCGCTGGCCGAAATTAGGGATTTTACCATCAAAAGAACTCAGGAATTAGGAGGGCACACCCCCGTAGTGACCGGGGCTTATAACGGAAATTTGTTGATGGTGAAAGTTCCTTCCCAATCCTATATCGAAAGCCTCTCTCATGGTTCTGAGAATCTTTCTGACGATCAGCTTATCGAAAAAATTCGTCAATTAGATTCCGAGTGGCGAGTTCAGTAAACACTCTTGCCTCTCGGGTCCCCAGTCGATATCCTTAGCCTCATTAACCCATGGGGCTTAAGGCTATGAACTCAAAAAAAATACTCACCCTTATTTTTCCCTTTTTGGCATTGTGTTCCCTTCACCCTGCAGTGTCTTCGGCTCAAGCCTTGATTTCGGGGCTTATTCTGACTCTTCTTTTTGGAAATCCCTTTCTTGAGCACACTAAAAAATGGGCTCCCAAATTACTGGCCTATTCTGTCGTTGGGTTAGGGGCAGGAATGGATTTGAACGTAGTTTTTAAAGTGGGAGCTTCCGGCGTAGGTTACACGGTTATTGGCATCACTCTCACTTTACTGGTGAGCTGGCTCTTAAGTCAGCTTTTTCGGTGCCAGCGCGATAGTTCTATTCTGATAGGGGTTGGAACTGCGATTTGTGGCGGAAGCGCTATTGCTGCCGTAGCCCCAGTGATACGAGCAAAATCGGAGGATGTTTCTGTAAGTTTAATGGTGGTTTTTATTTTAAATGCGACGGCCTTGGTCATTTTTCCTTGGTTAGGGCATCATTTTTCTCTAACCGATACTCAGTTTGGTTTGCTCAGTGCACTCGCTATTCACGATACGAGTTCCGTGGTGGGGAGTGCGGCTCAATTTGGGCCTAAAGCATTAGAGATAGCTACTACGGTAAAGTTAACTCGAGCGTTGTGGATTATTCCAGTGGCGTTGTTATTCGCCGTTTTACAAAAGATGAACTCTAGCGAAGCCTCAAACCAGAAATTTAAAAAGCCTTGGTTCATTCTCGGTTTTTTGACCATGGCAGCTTTGGTAACTTGGATTCCTGCTGTGAAACCTTTGGGCGGGCTGGTTCATTTTGCAGCTAAGAGAACTTTGGTTTTGACCTTGTTTTTCATCGGTAGCAATTGTCCTAGGAAAGCCATCAAAGAGGTGGGAGTTAAACCTCTTCTTTTAGGCGTTTCGTTATGGGTGATAGTTTCTGTCTCAACCCTTGTAGCGATTAGAAGTGGATGGATTTCTTAGGATGACGTCATTACAAATTTATTTAGTCTCTCGATTTTTAACCACCATCGCTTATCAAATGGAGGCCTTAGCAGTGGGGTGGCAAGTGTACGCCATCAGAAAAGAGCCGTTAGATTTAGGGTGGGTAGGGTTGGCTCAGTTTGTTCCGATGCTTGCTTTTTCACTGTTGGGAGGGCAAGTCGCTGATAGAATCGATCGAAAAAAAATCCTCTCTTTGTCTTATTTTACTTGGATGCTCACCGTGATTGCGATGGCTTTTGCCACTTTTTCCGGCAAAGTCTCGTTGGAACTTTTCTTAGTTTTGCTGTTTGTTCAAGGCACCATTAGGGCGTTTAGCAACCCCGCTGCCCATGCCTTTGTCACACAAGTAGTTGCGGAAAACGAACTCAAACGAGCCATTGCTCTAGCCGCAAGTATTTGGCAAGTTTCAACCATTTTAGGTCCTGTGGTGGGTGGGTTTTTGTATGGTTATTTTGGAGGGGCCGCCTGGGTCTACGGTATTTGTGCGGTCTGTTCTTTGTTGGGAGTTCTTCTTCTGAATCGGGTCACTGCGAGTGAACATGAAAAAACAAAAGATAAATTTACTTTTCAAAATCTGTTCTCTGGAATCCATTATGTTCAAAGCAATAAAATGATTCTAGGGTGTATCTCGTTAGATCTTTTTGCGGTTCTCTTTGGGGGGGCTACTGCTTTGTTACCTGCTTATGCTTCTGACATTTTACATGTGGGCCCTTCAGGGCTTGGGGTGTTGCGGGCTGCTCCGGCTGTGGGGGCCATAGTGACTAGCCTCTTTTTAGCCAAAAGGCCCATCAAAACGAACGCTGGGTTGTGGCTGTTTTTTCATGTCATAGTTTTTGGCCTAGCCACGATTGGATTTGGTGTGTCTAAAGTGGTTTGGCTTTCCTTTCTCATGCTGTTGATTACGGGGATGAGTGACATGGTCAGTGTAGTGATAAGAATGACGTTAGTCCAAGCAGCCACCCCCGCTTCGATGAGAGGCAGAGTCAGTGCGGTGAACTCCATTTTTATTAGTGCTTCGAATGAATTAGGAGAGTTTGAGTCGGGCGTTACTGCCAATTGGTTTGGAGTTATTCCCGCCGTAGTCATTGGGGGATTGGGTTCTATTTTGGTTGCTGCTGTTTGGGCGTGGCGTTTTCCAGAATTGAGAAAAATGGAAGAGTAGACAATCGAAGTCATCTATGTTTTCCTTGGAGCCCCATGGGAACTCTTAAAAAATGGCTATTTTGGGTTGGGATGAGTGGGTGTGTTTTCCCTTTTAAGGGACAATCTCAAACTGAAGTGGCTTGGCTGGAATTTCGGACTCCGCAGGGGCAGATCGTGCAGTTGGAACCCGATTTTTTCTATGCGCATGTAGCTATTAAAGTCGATCATCGTTGGCTTCATGCGAATCCCAGATCTGGGGTTGAAATCATTTCTACCGAAAAACTTGAGAAACTAGGGAAGATAAAAGAGGTGTTAGTTTCTTTTCAGGATGAATTCGATTTTTCTAGTGACGGATTGTCATTTTTGAATAAGCCCTTCGATCATGAGTATTCCTGGAGTGATGATAAAATCTATTGTGCCGAATTGGTGGCAAAAATGTTAAAGATATCCCCCAGCCCCATGCATTTCGATGAACAATTTTGGCCGCCTTTTTTTCAGAAATATGAAGGCTTGCCAGGGGCGTCTCCCGCAAAACTCTATCGGGAATTAAAAAGACGCGGTTATTTTAATCCTGAGTTACCCTGAAGATGGTGACCCCCATTGAAATCTATATTGATGCTGATGCTTGTCCTGTAAAAGAGGCCATTTTTAAAGTGGCTGAGCGATACCAATTGAAAGTCTACGTGGTGGCGAATCACCCGAAGCGCCTTCCCGAATCTTCATGGATTGTTCCTGTCGTAGTTGAGAACAAGTTTGATGCAGTGGATGACTGGATTGCTTCTCAAGTCAAAGCCCATGATTTAGTGGTGACCAACGATGTTCTATTGGCCGATCGTTGTATCAAAAAAGGGGCAGTCGGAATTGATCCTCGTGGAAATATTTTGGATGAGAATAATATTGGTGAGGCCTTGTCGATGAGAGAGTTGTTGAGTGAACTACGTCAAAGAGGAGATCTTAAAACCGGACCTAAATCTTTGGGAAAAAAACACCGTTCTCAATTCCTAGATAATCTAGATAAAATCATTAATCAGTTAATTCGAAAGTCAAACGTGAAATGAAATTGTCGGAATTTTTAAAAGCCAACGCCTTTAGAGTGCGAGTCAGTTTGTTAATGTGTTTATTTGTGGCCTGTTTGTGGGCAGGTCGCAATGGGGGAGGGGGAGATTTTAGGGTATTAAGAGAAAGTGTTACCCACGCTTGGCAAGGTGAGTTTTCTAAAGTTTATGACAAAGAAGCTTCGGGTCCCTTTTTTTATCCCCCCGCAGCGTTGGTGGTTTTTGGCCCTTTCTCAATTCCTAACAGTTGGTCGCTTGCGGTTTTAATGAACCTTATATTTCACTCCGTGGCTTTTTGGGGCATGTGGTGGGGGCTAAAAGAAGGGTTCCCTAACTTATTTTCAAATGGCCACCCGTTGCTTGCTTGGTGGGTAGTCTGGTTATTTTCGTTGGCCCCCGTTCACTTAGATTTTATGGGGCAAAACATTAATTTACCTCTGTGTGCCGCTTTGATCGGCATAGAGTTGTTGCGCCAAAAAAATAGTAAAACGGGTTATTGGGCAGCAGGCTTTTTATCCGCTATTGTGGGATGGACGAAAATATTTCCAGCTTTTGTGACGGTATTTTATTTTTTATTGGGTCCAAAAGAATTGAGACTAGGAACTATCCTGGGATTTATCGTGGGACTCATCAGCCCGTGGCTTTTTTTCGGAAGTGGAGGCATCGATCTTTATAGCTACTTTTATCAGACCCTCACGATCTATCATGAAAAGAATCTCATTTTTTGCAATAGTACACTTAACCTTCCGGGATGGATTGCGGTGTGGGGGCGTCCGTGGTTCTCTCAGTCGATATTGAGTTTACTCATTGCCTTAGTTCCAGCGATTGTTATGGTGATATTTCTAGCGCTTATGATGCGAGATCCTCTTAAAAAGGAGAAGTCGATAGAATTTTCCTATTGGACATTGGCAGTCAGTTTGATGGCGTTTCTAAATTCCTCTTCCCGACCTGATTACTTCATGTTCTATCTTCCCGGGTTTTGTTGTGTGATTTCTCAATGGAAAGAAAGCCGCCGTTTAGAGAAGTGTTGTCTCTTAGGTGCTTTTCTTTTTATTTCTTTGACTCAACAAGCTATGGTGGGAAGGGATTTGAATATTCGTCTTCAAGACGCCAGGATTCCAGTGGTGGGCATAGCCCTGCTCATCGTAGCTCAGGTGATGAGCCTAGTTCGCCAGCGCACCCGCCTTGTTCTTCCTCATTAATCGGTTTAGAATTAAGCATCTATTTTTTTCATTTAATCTCTGAGTTGGGGGGCGCATGGCTGTCTATGATGCTTTTATGTTTTTTAATGAATTTGATCTACTTTCAGTTCGTTTGGCCGAGCACAACCCCTTTGTAGATTATTTCATTTTGGTACAGGCCGATAGAACCCACTCGGGAACAGAGAAAGAACTCTTATTTTCGAAAGAGGACCCAAGGTTTCAAGACTATGCCCATAAAATAATAGTGGTGAATGCTAAGTTAGATCCTAATCCGAAATCAGCCTGGGACAATGAAAGCGCGCAACGACAAGCGATCTTTTCTGCCACCTCATTTCATTCAGAAGATATTGTCTACTTAAGTGATGTGGATGAAATTATCAGCAGAAAACACTGGCCTTACCTTTTAGAACGAATGAAGGGGGAGTTGTTAGTCGGGGTTTGGCTTAAAATGTTTTATTATTTTGTGAATTTAGAGTTGGTGGATCACCCCTGGGCGATGGCTAAACTGCTCAAAGCTAAAGTGTTTTTAGAAAATGAAATTTCTGGGAATGAGATCCGTTGTTCTCCCGCTGCAGTGATAACTCCTTTCCCTTGCGGGGGCCATTTTTCCTATCTGATGTCGGTAGAGCAAATCATTGAGAAAATTAAAGCTTATGGGCATCAAGAGAACAACACTAAAGAATTTACTGAGCCCCGGAAAATTCAGTCTGCGCTTTTAAAGCGAGAGGATATTTTTGGTCGTAACCTGAAATTTAAAAGAGTGCCTATCGACAGCGATTGGCCAGCTTTGATGCTTTCCGATCCCAAATGGAAAAGCTTCATCCTAACAACTTCGCCGTGGGCTAGCATTTCCCAATTCTTTTTGAAATTGGAGAACTTTGGACTTGGGGTGCTAAAAACTATCGTTAAGCCGGGTGCCAAGCGGTTAAGGCTTATCAAGGGAAGCCCAGATAGTTACGACTCTTTTGGGAGTGATGTCTTTGAATTATTAATGAAGAGTCGGCCAAAGAGCCAAACGGTCGAGGAATGGAGAAGACTCATTGAGTATCTTTGTTTTGTACTTCTAAAAGTAGAAGGCTGGTTTTCGGCCAGACAGTGTGCGGAGCTGTTTTTAAAAATCCTAAATTCGTGCAAGTCTCCATCCGCGATTGTGGAGGTGGGGTCTTGGAAAGGACGAAGTAGTGTTTTTGCCTCAAGAGCGGCAGCCGTTTCAAATTCTAAGCTCTACTGTGTGGATACTTGGCTGGGCAGCAATGTGGAAAACGAATCCCATCCCACCGTTGAGCAGGCCAAAATAGAGAATGTATTTGCTCAGTTTAAAAAGAATATTTCGCTATTTGGCTGCGACAATGTGGTGATTTGCCGAGGAGACAGTATTGAAGTCGCAAAAAACTGGGATCAGGGCCCTATCGACTTTTTGTTTATTGATGCGAGTCACGATTATGAGTCGGTATTAAAAGATCTTCGGGCCTGGGTTCCATTAGTAAAACCCGGTGGAGTCATTTGCGGAGATGACTGGAATCGAGAAGAGCGCCCAGATCTTAAAGGAAGCGTCAGAAAGGCATTTGAGGATTTTTTTAAGTCCACAGCTCCTAACTTAGGCATCGTTGAAAGATTTTGGGCGCATCAAATCTGATTTGATTATTTGCTTTTTACAATGCTTCCATCTACCGGATTGAAGTAGATCTCTACTTTTTTACCATCTTTGTCAGTGCCATAAATTTCATAGCAGGTTCCGGGTTGTTTGAATTTTCGGATTTTGTACCCTTCAGCTTCCACTTTTTTCTTAAAATCCTCTTCGGTCATCCATTTTTCCTTAGGCTCGTCGGTGCAATGTTTCTTTGCTAAAGCAGAGGCTCCTGAAAGAATCATCAAGGAGATTAAAAAGAGTTGTTTCATAATCATTTTCCTTTCATCAGCATGAAAAAAAAATTCATGGTGAAGCAAAAATAACTTAAAGCGAAAGGGTTCGTAAAGTGATAAAACGGGCGAAGGAGAGCGCTATGAAACGACGTGTAGTGTACGACCTTCCCCTTCGAGTTTTTCACTGGCTGTTTGCTGGATTATTTGTGATGGCCTTTGTCATTGCAAAATTCATCGAAGATGAGTCTAGCTTGTTTTCCTGGCACATGATTGCCGGTTTGACTCTAGGTTTTTTAATTCTGTGTCGTTTGATTTGGGGAGTGATTGGGACTCAGCACGCCAAATTCAGCGATTTTGCATTAAGCTTCAATTCACTGCGGAAATATTTTTCTGAAATCCTCTCAAAAAATCCAAGGAAATGGGTGGGGCACAATCCTGCTTCAAGTTGGGCAGCAGTTCTGATGATGTTGTGCGGAGTGGGACTTGTTACCACCGGGGTTTTAATGACATCCAGTTCTAAAAAAGAGCTGTTCGAGGATGTTCATCCGATTTTGGCTTATGCATTTATGGCTCTTGCCGTACTTCACATAGCGGGAGTTATTTTACACACCCTGCGGCACCGGGAGCTGATTGGCTTGAGTATGTGGGATGGAAAGAAAACGGGTGTCTCTGATTCTGAGGAGATTCGAGATACCCAAAAAGTCGTGGGAGTTTTGCTTGGGCTGGCTGTGGTTTTGTTTGGTTTTTACCTCAACAAAAACTATGATCAACGAACCGGGAAATTAGAAATTTTTGGTTTGACGTTGCAGCTCGGTGAAAATCAAAACGACAAAACCCATTCCCATCAGGATGATAACGATTGAAGGAGTTCGGAAAACGTCGAAGTGTTCAATAGGGGACAAAGCCAACTGCAGAGTAAACCTTTCTCAAAGTAGTTTCCGCTTTTTCCGCGGCTTTTTCGGCCCCTTTCCTTAAAATATTTTGAAGTTCAGCTTTGTCTTTTAAGTAAGTTTGGGTCTTTTCTTGTAGGGGCTTTAGTTCCTCTGTGACCAAGTTGGCCGTGTCAATTTTTAGATGACCGTACATTTTTCCTTGATAAGAGAGAACCAGTTCTTCGGGCGTTTTGCCCGTGATGGCGCTTTGAATATCAATCAGATTTTTGATGCCGGGTTTGTCAGGACTATAAGTGATTTCACTTCCAGAGTCGGTGACTGCTTTTTTAAATTTTTTCTCAATCTCTTTTGGAGAGTCATTCAAATAGATAGCTCCCATTTCATTCGAGGAGCTTTTACTCATTTTGTCCTCAGGGTTTTGAAGATCCATGATCCTAGCGCCTATTTTGGGAATGTAGGGCTCTGGGACTTGAAAGAGCGGTCCGTAGAGATTGTTGATTCGAATGGCAATGTCGCGTGTGAGCTCTAAGTGTTGTTTTTGGTCTGCTCCCACGGGAACTAGGTCGGCCTGATAGAGAAGAATGTCTGAGGCCATTAGGGCGGGATAGGTGAAAAGTCCCACTGGAATCGTTTCCCCGGCTCGACTGCTTTTATCTTTATATTGAGTCATGCGACCCAACTCTCCCATGTAAGTGAAGCAATTTAATACCCAAGCCAATTCTGTGTGCTGTCGGACATGGCTTTGAACAAAAATAGTCGCATGATTAAGATCAATTCCCGAGGCCAAATAGGTAGCTAGGGCAAATAAAGTGTTATTGCCAAGCTCTTTCGGATCCTGACGAGTGGTGATTGCATGAAGATCGACTGCAAAAAAATAGCATTGGTACTCTTCTTGAAGCTTGACCCAATTTTTCAATGCCCCCAAATAGTTTCCAAGAGTCAGTTTGTGGGTGGGTTGAATCCCCGAAACCATGATCTTTTTAGTTGTCTTCATATTGAGCCCATAGGCTTAGGTTGGCGTCCCCAACGAGATTCGAACTCGTGTCCTTACCGTGAAAGGGTAATGTCCTAGGCCTCTAGACGATGGGGACCCAAAGGAAGCAGTATAAAACACTTAAGCTGGCTATTTTGCAAGCACTAACGTGGGGTCACTTTATATCGGGAGATTTGCCAAATTCGGTAATCCCTGGAAAAGCAATCAAGACAGCCTTTTGCGAAAGTTTTGGGCTCTAAATTAAGCTCTTCTAGCCCTGAAGTGGGTACCGGGGTTCCTTCCGTTTTTACATTTACCCCTAAATGGATCAGAACTGAAACCGGGGTTTTGGTGGCTATGGAAACGGAGAGCTTCCTCCCTAAATAATAAATATCGTTGCCTCGTCGAGTGAGATCTCGGATGCCCTGTTCCCACAAAGCACTGTATAGGCTCATAACTAAAAGATGCTGCAAGAGAATGCCTTGGTCCAAAGAGTCGATAAAAAACTCTCCCATAAAGTGAAGCATGTCGGGACTATAGATCGGAGCTTTGTTTTTCACATCTTCCAGATCCACCATTTTCTCTAAAGGGACATCGCATGGACCCTGAAAGGCCACCAAAAGATTTCCCAATTGCCCAGTCGTTTCATAAAGCCAATGGGGCCTCAATTCGGCACCCGTGTAGGGAGTGGGATTAGTTAAGAGTTGTGTTGATAAAAAGTCCATCGATTGAGTTTCCATTCTGAATTAGAGCCCTTTTGAGACGCATGCAGGATTCGCAGGACCCACACATGGTGTCGTTAGCTTCATAACAACTCCAAAGCAGGTGAAAAGGGAACATTAATGAGTTTCCCAAAGCCACAATTTCATTTTTATTCATTTGAAGGGTGGGGGACTCAATTTTTACCTGATTGGCAGTGGATAAGGCTAAAGATTTATTAATCGCATTCAAGTAGCTGGCTGAGTTGTCTGGGAAAGTAACTGCCTCTTCGGCGTTGAAACCGACAATAATACGATTGATGTTTCGGCTTTCAGCGATACTGGCGGCCACTTCTAAGAAAACACCATTTCGATTGGGAACCCATACTTGAGCTGCACTTTTTAATGAAGCAACGGGATGGTTCAGCGTTTCTAAATTGGGTTGGGCCAATTTTTCTGTGGTTGAAAGCAAACCTTTTGATTCAAAGGTCGAAAACCAAGGTAGAGTGATTACCTCGTGCCTAATCCCATAAAAGTTACAAATAGAATGGGCATGTTGAATCTCTTGGCTTTTGGCTCTTTGCCCATAGTCAAAAGTGAGGGCTGTCTGAATTTTGCTTCCCTCAGAATGAATCCAAGCCATCGAGACTGCCGAATCCAGTCCGCTTGAAAGTAGAGCCATAGCTTTTTCTGTGGAAGGCTTCATTAAAGACGAACTACCACAAACGCTAGGAAAAACCTAGTCGAGGGGGAGAAAAGTGGGCTTATCCTTCGGTGAGACGGTCTATTCTGCGATTTAGTTCTTGAAGCTGTTGGACCAACTTTTTCAACCGGTCTTGGGTGGGATTTGAAGATTTGGAATTTGGGGCCGGTACGAGTGTCATTTTATCCGAACCAAAATCTAAAATATCACTCAGTGTAGTATGGATGTCTTTACGAACCGGTGTGGACGGTTTGTTTTGATTTCCTGCCATAACCCCCCCAAAAAGTAGCTAATTCAGTTACTCTTTAGTTAACGGCATACAGTTGATTTTCTTTAATAAGTAGCCACACTGAGCGTTGAATTCCCTGCGGCGGGGATGACAACCCCCCAGTTTTCCAAGCATTAACTAGTTGCTCCCTTAATTCCGTTCCAGAGTAGGGCAGAGCATTAATTTTTACAGTTTTTATCCAACGCGAGTTGTTAGCATAGAAAAGGGTCCCCTCATTCAACTCCCCATCTTGAATTCCACAGGCTTTAAGAATGGGGTGCGGATCACAGAACGGAAGGGTTCTTTCCACTATAAGAATATTGGCTAGGTTTAAGATGAGATTCGGATCTTTCCATTTCGGGAACTCTTTAAAAACCTCATTGCCCAAAATGAGGGTTAAATCACTGCCGTAGTCTTTTTGGAGCTCTTGAAGTGTGTCTTTCATGTAGCTCACCCCGGGGCGCTTGAGTTCTCCCAGCCAGAGTTCTACTCTAGGGTCGTTCAGTTCTCTTAACGAGGCTTCAAGCATTTTTATCCGAAAGGTTTCAGGAATTTTGGATGGGGATGATTTAAGAGGGTTTTGTTTTGCCGGGATCAAGACAATTTTTTCAAACATCTTGGTTTGTAAGAGCGACTGTATGAGATGAATGTGGCCTAAGTGAATAGGATCGAATGTTCCTCCGTAGATTCCAATCACGTTTTATCTTCTCTCCACTTGGGTGCTCTTTCTGCTAAAGCGTCCAGAAGTTTTTCCATCCCAGCTCCGGTCTTTGAACTCACAAAAAAACCCTTAAGCTTTCTTTTTTCTAGGGCCTGTTTTTTTCGTTTTAGAGCCGATTCGGAAAGAAGATCCGTTTTCGTGAAAACTAGCAATTCTTCTCGTTTAAGAAGTGCCGAATCAAAATTCCCCAGTTCTTTTCGAATGGACTTAATATTTTTTTCAATAGCAGCAGGTTCTTGATCGACTTCAATCAAATGGAGAAGCACTCTGTTTCTGGCCACATGTTTAAGAAATTTTATTCCTAAACCCATTCCCTCTGAAGCCCCTTCGATAAGCCCTGGAAGATCGGCGATCACAAAGCCCTGCCCCTTATGGGAAACCACCCCTAAATGAGGTTCCAAAGTAGTGAAGGGGTAATCTGCAATTTTAGGGCGCGCGCGGCTTACACTAGACAGGAATGAAGATTTTCCAGCGTTGGGAAAACCAATAAGGCCCACATCGGCCAGTAATCGGAGTTCCAGTTTTAAATCTTTATTTTCGCCTGGAATTCCCTTAGTCGCCGTTCTGGGGGCTCGGTTGGTGGAGGATTTAAAAGAGAGGTTGCCTCGCCCTCCTCGGCCGCCATCGGCCACTTTAATTTTTTGGCCATGCAGGGTTAAGTCTTCAATGAGGTCACCCGTATTAAGGTCGTAGATCAATGTCCCCACCGGAACCAGAATGGTCAGATCCTCTCCCGCTCGTCCGTTGCAATCACTCCCCATGCCATGTTCGCCTCGTTCGGCTTCATATTTGGGTTGATATTTGAAATCTAGAAGGCTGGTTTTATCTCGAGTGGCTTGAATAAAAACATTGCCACCTCTGCCCCCATTACCACCGTTGGGGCCGCCGTAGGGAATCCCGGCTTCACGTCTAAAGCTGACGCAGCCGTTCCCTCCAGCGCCGGAGATGACGCGAATGTTAACTTCATCAATAAGTGCCACTGATTGTCTCCTAAATTCTAGGAGAGAGAGTCTTAAGCGCTAGCTTGAGCTTCTACTGGATAGACCGATACTTTTTGTCGATCTTTTCCGTAACGCTCAAAAGCTACTCGACCAGGGATTAATGCGTAAAGGGTCCAATCTCTGCCGGTTCCCACATTAAATCCTGCATGGAATTTGGTGCCACGTTGTCTGACGATAATGTTACCTGGAACAACTAGTTCGCCACCAAAAATTTTAACGCCAAGTCGCTGCCCTTGACTATCTCTACCGTTGCGTGAACTACCACCTGCTTTTTTGTGTGCCATTAGTTGCCCTTTCTCTCAAACTTTTCAATGAGAAGTCTTGTGTAATCTTGTCTGTGTCCGTAGGTTCTTTTGTAGTTGTGACGACGACGATATTTGATCGTTCTCAGTTTGGGTCCTTTTTCGTCCCCTAAAACGAGTGCGTGAACAGTCACTGGAACTCTAGGTTTGCCCACAGCAACTTCATTGCCGTCAGCGTATAAAAGAACGTCTTCTAAAGCGATAGTTTTACCTGCTTCAGCATCTAACTTTTCCACTAAAAGCTCAAAGCCTGGCTCTACTCGATATTGTTTCCCACCTGTTCGAATTACTGCGTACATTTCTTTGCTCCTTACCGGTCTCTTATCTCTCAACTAAAATTTCCGCTCTTTTTAAGAGAACAACGGATTTAACCCGAAAACTCGCCCTCTTTTTGCGAAAGTTAATGCACTCTATTAATGCAGTCAGCGAATCTCGTCAACTAATTAGAATTCCCAAGGATTCCTTCAAATTCAATCCGATGAAATCTTGGGATGAAACCCCTGTCGAAGAAGTAGTATACACCCTCAAAAAAAAACGCGAAAAACAGGCTAAGTTATTAAAAGTAAATGTATTCTTACGAGTGTACAGTGCTTAGCCAATTTCACTGGAATAGACAGGTCGCCCGGAGTTTTTACGCACAAATTCCGTGGACCTCTTTTTGCACCCCTCCTTTTAGCAATGCCCCCTATTTGGAAAATTTTGATTATAGGTTCGTTGTGTTTAGGATTAAGTCCTAGTTGGGGAGAGGACAGTTCTGGCACTTATTACCTACCAGAGCAACCAACTCAGGTTTCAGGGGAGTCATCACCAAAATTTAACAGTGAAGATCAGTCTGAGACGGTGACCGATTTGGGACAGGTCCCCGAGAAAATCCTTCAAGAAAAGGTGTTGGAAAGTGACCTTGAGCCCATTCCGGTGAAATCCAACTCCCAAACTCGACACCAGGAAAAGTTTGAAGTGGCGCCCTCTGGAATATCCCAGCCCACTTTCACGCCCGGTCGGGCCTTAGAGCTAGAGAAGATGGGTATTTTGAAACTTCCCAAAGGAATTAGCATTTTTCGATATTCCCATCGATTTATTAAAACCCAGTCTCCGCTCACTAAAAAGAGTGCGCTATCCGAGTCCTCTGTTCAGTAACCCCTTTTTGTAATAACTCCAAAAAAGATGAGAGTTTCATGTTTATTCTTTGTGTTGTTGTGTAGCTGGAGAGTTTGGGATTGGAAGAATAAATTAGATTTATGGGAGGGGGTATGCAGCCGAAGTGAATCTTTGAAGCTGCATCGACGAATGGAGGGTGTAGTTCGCATTCGAGGAAAACTAAAAACAGGTTTTGATTCGAGTCTTCAGATTGAAAAACCACAAGCCTATCTGGACGGGAATTGGGTTTTGTTTCCTGGGAAAATGTTCTTCTCTAAGGCGAGGCTTGAAAAACAGAGTATCAAAAGTGACTTTGAGATCGTGGGTCGAATTCATTGCGATCACCCTTTGAAAAATTTTAGTGATTTTGAGGATAGATTTTTTCTTAAGAAAAATAGGGTGGCCTGGATCGATTTAGGATTTAATGAGGTTGATTTGTCAGATTCCATTTCGTTATCCGGATTCTCTTTGGGAGAGCGGGCCCGCGGGTGGCTAAGGAAAAAGTTTTTAAGTTATTCGAGTCTGTTTGGAATGGTTTGGGCAGTTTGGACCGGAGAAACCACTGGGCTCGAGCCTCTTTTGGTGCAGATGTATCGTGATGGGGGGCTTCTCCCTCTGGTGGCGTTGAGTGGTCAGCATGTCGCTATTTTTATTCTGCTTCTAAGAGGGCTGACCTATATTGGAGTTCGTCCTTGGGTTGATTTTATTTTTTTTAGAAAAACATTTAAGTATTGGGATGCTGGACTCCCCGTAGCGGTGGCTGTGATATTGGGAGTAGTGAGTGGATTCCCTGCCTCTATTCTTCGTACCTTAGCGATGACATTAGCAGTGTTGATTCTAAGGTGGAGAAAGTGCTTTACTTCCACAGTTCAAATTTTGAGCACCAGTGCGGCTCTTTTGTTGTTGTGGGATCCCTCTTTGCTGACGGGGATATCCTTCGTGTTGAGCGTGGGGGGGACTTACTTTTTGGCTAAAGTATCGGAAAATATTTCTTCTCGAGATGTCATAAAACAGTATTTCATTTTAGCGCTCATTCTCCCTGTTTTATCAGCACCTGTGATTGGATTTTATTTTGGAACTTGGTCCTATCTCATTCCGATTTGTCAGTTATTGATGAATTGGCTGTGGAGTGTATTTCTGATTCCAATGGGGTATTTAATTCCCCTTTTGGGATTTTTCCCCACCGGAATTCAAAACCGATGTTTTCTTTTTTTAGATTCTCTGCTGAGGAAATTAAATGAAACTCAAACTTTGGCTTTTGAAGAAATACACCGTTCGGTCGTTCTATGGGTACGCCCGACCTGGATTGAGACGATGCTATTAGTACTTTTTCTTATCGTGGTATTAGATTTCTTTTTTAAGGAAAGATCGACGCAATGCAAGGCTGATTTTTAATGCTCTTGGGTTTGATTTTTTTCGCCAAAAGGTGTCAAATTAAGGCTGGCAAGCAGCATTAACTTTGAAAACTGGATAGGGGAATCATGCCAGAAAAACAACCTCAATCATCGAATCGAATTCGGGAAACTTTAGGTAGGCTTTATGAGCACCAACCTCCCCATTTTAGAGAGTACATGAGGAGGTATCAAGAGGACCCGACCAGTCGAGTTTTTGCTCCATTGGCAGAAGCCTATAGAAGGCTAGGTCGAATCGATGAAGCCATTGATATTTGCATTGAAGGTCTCAAGCATCACCCCGATTTCCCCGGAGGAAGGGTGGCGTTGGCTCGTTGTTTTATGGATAAGAAAAAATATAGCAGAGCCAAAGACGAATTAATCCACGTGGTGGGTATTTCGCCCGATAATATTTTGGCTCAGCGTTTGTTGGGAGATTCCTATTTTAGTTTAAATGAGATGCATCAGGCTCTCAGGTGTTACAAAATGGCCGTAGTTTTATCTCCCGAGGACGTGGGACTTCAGGACAAAATTCACAAGTTGGAACAGCAATTCGCCCGCGGGGATTTTGATGGTGTTGGGGAACTGTCTGTCGGATCTGAAAGGGCCCCCTCGATTGATCCCTCAAGTTCATCACCCGTTTCTGAATCTCCCGGGGGTCTTGAGAGACAAGCTTCTCAGGAACAAGAGGTTGATGAGCTTGAGTTTGTTTCTGTTCAGAGCCCCTCCGATGTGGCTCAATCTCTTGAATCTTTTTCCCCTGAAGCTCCCGCTTTAGAACGGTCTGATTTTTCGGACGAGTTAGAAGAACTACATGAAGACTCTGAAGAAAATGAAATGAGAAAAGCTAAAATTGAAGCCATTTTAGGCTTTGAAGATGAAAAAGAAGAGGTTTTTAAAACGGAAAGTGTTTCTGAAATATTTTCAGAAGAAGTTCAGCCCACCACCGAGATTACGACACAAACCTTGGGGGATCTGTATTATTCTCAAGGGCAGTTCGAAAAATCTTTAAAGATTTTTGAAAAAATTCATAAAACTCGCCCTACTGCGGAGTTAGCTCAGAAGATCCAGAAATGTCGATCCCAATTAGGGGTTGACGATGTCTCATTGCGAAGACAGCAAAAAATAGATGTTTTAAATGCTATTTTGGTTAAAACCAGGAAAAACCGTTGAAATTTCCGACCAAATCGGTCACAACTACACGAAATTTTAAGAGGAACTATGATATCTACTAACGAGTTTAAAAAAGGTCTTTGCATTGAAGTTGAGGGTGTCCCTTACCTGATTGTTGAGTTTCAGCACGTCAAGCCAGGGAAGGGAAATGCATTCATTCGAACCCGCATTAAAAATCTACTCACCAACAATACGATAGATAAAACTTTTAAATCCGGAGAGAAAGTAGGAGAGCCTGCTTTAGAGAAAAAGCGGATGCAGTATCTCTATTCGGACGGAGCTGGATACCAGTTCATGGATTTGGACGCTTTCGAACAAACTTCACTCGATAAAGAAACAGTCGGGGAAAATAAATATTACCTGATTGAGAACTTAGAAATCGAAGTGCTCTATTACAAGGGACGGCCAATAGCTGTTGAATTGCCTAACTTTGTTGAGGTAAAGGTCACTTATTGTGAGCCGGCAATTAAAGGGGATACGGTGAGTGGTGGAGGAAAACCCTGCACGGTTTCTACAGGGTTAAATGTGATAGTCCCCTACCATATCAAGCTCAATGATATTTTGAAGATCGACACTCGGTCAGGTGAGTACGTAGAGAAAATAAATAAATAAATTATTTCCGAGATTTTGAATCAACCTTTTTGTTCTTCCTGAGGAGCGACAGATGGGAATCGTGCGTCCTAGGGCGGTTTTGCAAGAGGCCAAAGAGCTGGAGGTAAGAGGGCAGACGAAAGAAGCCTCACGTAAGTATGCCAGTTTGATCTCTGTATTGATGAGGCGGGGCAAACCAGCCGAAGCCTTAATGTTAATTGAAAAAGTCTTAACTCTATCGCCTGATTCCACCAGATTGTATCTCCAAAAGGCACTCTGTTTCCTTGAGATGAAAAGGGAGAATGATGCATTCATAGCGATTGAAAGCTTTGCCATTGCAGCCATTCGACAAAATCGGATTTCAGATTATATGGAGTTAGTTTCTGAAAAGGCCAAGGCCTTTCCTAAAATCCAACAGGCGTTTGCCGAAAAACTTCTCAGTGTCGAACGAACTCGCGCTGATATTTTTGTCTTTTTGGCGGAAGCCTTGTATCGGTTGGGAAAATTTGAAAGGTGTTACGAAATCGTTTTTTCAGCCCTAAAAGTAGATACTCAAAATGATTCCGCTTTGAAGTTTCTTAAGCGACTGATGACAGAACAGGGGCAGAGTGCGGATTTAAAAGGGTTACAGAAGCTAGTGAGTGGGGATTGGTCAGTAGATAAAGTTAAACAATATGTCATGGCGGAAGTTCATCGTCGTGGTGACAAGAAAAAAGGGTTGGACTCAGAAGTTGGCAGCTACTCCATTTTAAAATCACTCGATGAGGAAGATGCCTCCACTTTGAAAAACTTAATTGATAGTTTAGAGGCTGAGCTAGGAGAGAGTCCAAGTGGGATTGAATCTGTGAGTGGATTAGTGAGTGAGTTCAAAGAAAAGGCATTAAAGGTATTGCAGCAAGATTCTAAAACTTTGATTGACTTGGCGATTGCCTTTAAAGAAATGGGAATCGAAGCTGAAGCTAAAGACATTATTTCTAAAATAGGAAGTCATGAGAGCCAATATCATGACGCTCAATGTTTGCTAGGGCGGATTGAATTCGAAAGTGGGGCTTATTTTGCAAGTCTTGATATTTTTCAGAACTTGTTGCGGCAGCCCAAGTTAAACGATGAGTGTCAGAAGGATGCGTTGTATCATTTGGCTCGAATTTACATCCATATAAACGACATCAACAAGGCTCATCATTTCGCCGATAAGTTAAGTAAAATGGACTCCAATTACCGTAGTCTTTCGAGGCTGAGATTGGATATCAATGCTCTACGGGAGAAGTCCAGCAAGCCCAAGCAAAATAAATAATCAGGGCGTCTTGCCACACATGGTAAAAATAAAGAGATGAATCGAAGGTTTTTTAAATTTTTTTTGTTGGTGAGTGGATTTTATTTTCTAGCCAGTCTCATCTTTTCTTCAAGTTTTGTACAAAATCGAATTCTAAGGGAAATTAAAGTCATTACTACGCCTGCGGGGGTTGCGCTGGATATAGAAAACATCGATATTGCTTTGTTCCCACCCAAAGTTTATTTAAATCGAGTTTCATTAAGTACGAATTCTTCCTCACCCATCCAGATTCCCAAACCGTTATCTATTGAAAGGGTCAAAATTGCTATTGATCCATTCAAATTGCTTTTTGGAAAAGTCTCACTCAGTGAGGTCTCCTTTTACCAACCCAAAATCATTTTGGAAAACGCAGATGTTTTGTATAAAAAAATTGAAAAGTTAATGGGTCAAAAATCCAAGTGGCAAGTCAAAGGATCCAAGTTCAGCATTGAGGTTCAGAAAGTAGGGGTGGTTGATGCTTATGTGTTAGTCACCTTAAAAGAAAGTGGAGTGGGTGTAGATTCCGGCCGTTTCACGCTTTTTGTGGAACAGAGCGCAAAGGAGCAATTCACGGTTTCTTCCAATTTCACCAATCTTTCTCTAGACCGAGGAAAGTTTCATCAGGTCATCAAAGCAGCAGATTTTGATCTCGATATTACTCAAAAAAGTGTAAGAGCGAACAGAATTACTCTTGAAAGCGACTGGCTTTCCTTGAATATCAAAGGAGCGACCGCTCTCCCCATTGATTTTGAGAAAGGACCTGATTCTTTTAGAGCCTCTTACGAGATTAAAGCTAATTTAGAAGTTTTAAAACAGATTGAAGAATTGAAAGGTCAGTTGCCGAGTGAAGTTTTAGGGCATGTTTCCTCTGAGGGAAATCTTGAAAAAAATGGAAGGAGTTATGTAGGTTCGGGAAAGATTTTCTCCCAAAATGTGATTTGGGCAGGGTACGAGCTTGGAACCGGAGAAGTTGCTTTTGTTGCAGATGGAAAAAAAGCTGAGTTTAATGATCTTTTATTTCAGATTGAAAGCGGAAAAATAAAAGCACCTAAAATCACAATCGAATTTAAGGAAAAAAGTCCTTTTCAAGCCGAACTGCTTTTTAATGACCTCGATCTGAATAAGTTATTTAAACGTCTTAAGATTAAGAGGAACCCTTTGTACGTCTTGGTGAACGGACAAGCAAAACTAAAAGGTAATCTTGGGGACTCAATTGCTGTTGAGGGCGAGATAGACAGCCAGCTCGATAAAATGATTGTATTGGCACATCCCAATGAACCCATCTCGCCTACTAACACCGTGATATCGATTGAATCGAGCAAAACTGTTGGGAAATTTAGTTATCAAGAGGGGCAAGGAAGTTTTAAAACTCAAACTAAAATACTAGATGGCACGCTGGTTGCTGAGGGAAAATGGAATAAAAGCATTCCATTGCAAATCAATGTTGATGGGACGGGGCTTAGTCTTACCAAACTAGGGAAAATCCAGGACTTGCCTTTTGGGGGCGCGACGGATCTTAAAGCTCAAGTTTCCGTGGATGAAGGCGAGCCAACGGTGGTGGGACAGTTTGATTTGAAAAATGGGGAAATCGCAGATGTGACTTTAGGTTCGGTAAAGGGGAAAGTGGTTTATCAGAATGATCTTCTTTCCTTTGAGTCGCTAGAGCTACCCTCTCTAGAAATGATTAAAAGCGAGGGATTCGTCGATTTTAAACCTAAAGATACGCGATATAAATTTAATATTTCAGCCAAAAGAGCCTCGGTGGACCAAGTATTTCAGTTTTTTAAAAAAAATGCTTTAGAGTTCACCCCGCCGCAAGGGGGTGAACTATCCGCAAATGTGATTTTGGAAGGCGGGCATGATTCCAAAGGAATTCAGGTAACAGCTCGTGGAAATGTGAGAGGGATTCAGTGGTACAAAGAAAACTGGCTAGGAGGATCTTTTTCTTTAGTTTACCGTCCTGAGTTTGTTCAGATTTCTCGCGCTACTTTAACTAAACCTAGGGGGGCCTTAGGATTTAATGGGTTCTTTCGAGGCCATTCCTCTAAATTACAAATTCAAAGTTATGGTCTTAAATTAGAAGACCTAAATCAGTTTCAAGGTTCCTCGATTTCGGGTGAAGTGGTTGGGCAAATTACGTTGGAAGGAGATATTGAAAAACCGACTGGGCAGGGCGAGCTTAAAGTTATTAAGACCTTTTTTAGAAATCAGAGTTTGGGAGACTCAAATATTTCTTTGCGAGAGAGTCCTGAGAAATCCGAATTTATTGGTAGTCTATTTGACGGTTCATTAAAAGGACGATGGGTTACTTTTCGAACAGACAAAAAAGCCAATTCTGATCTTTTGCTTAATTTGCAAAACTGCAATATCACTCCGCTGTTATCTATGTGGTCAGCCAAGGATTTGCCATCGTTCGGAGCCATTGTAGCGACCGGGGATGTCCAGCTTTCTGGGGATTTCAAAAAGTGGAATGGTATCAATGGTTCTGGAACTTTGGCAGAACTTAAATTAGATCTTAAAACAGCTCCTGTGAGGAATCAAAAACAGATCTCATTTGTCATAGATCAGGGAGCTGTAAAGGTTT
The DNA here is from genome assembly GCA_900299195.1 of Deltaproteobacteria bacterium. Lineage (GTDB taxonomy): Bacteria > Bdellovibrionota > FAC87 > UBA2466 > UBA2466 > UBA2466. The sequence continues at coordinate 6,223 of OMIX01000082.1, read as the reverse complement.
CTCCTTTTGAATTGAGTGGACAAGACAGTGTGATGTCAGGTTTTTTCGAATTTAGTCCTAACGGTCCTGTTCGAGGGGCATTAGATGCAAAATTGGATCTTTTATACATTCAGCCGTTTATTCCTGGACTGGAATATGGAACGGGTAAGGTAACGGCGGGGATTCGTTTGAGTGGCACTCTTCCTAAGTTTGAAATGCTTGGGAATGTTGGAATCGAGGATGGTACCTTTCGGATACAAAATCTTGCTGAAGACTTTAGAAACGTTAGGGCCCAGCTTGGGCTAACGCAAGAAAAAATAACTATCGAACGTTTTGAGTCGACCCACGGAGGGGGAAATTTACAAATCAAGGGTGGAGTCCTTTTTGACAGATTCTCAAGATTCTCGCCAGAATTAAAACTTGCGGCTCGTGGTATTGGCTTTCGGCAACAGAACTATTTGGCTCTGAAAGTGAGCGGAGATTTAGAACTTACTGGAAAAAATGTGCCCTATACTCTTTCTGGAAAATGCAATTTGGATGAAGGGAGGTTATCTGACTTTAACGTGGGGCCTACCTCTGCAGTTTCTGAGGAGCCCACTTTAAAATTTGACCTGAACTGTCATTCAGAAAAAAAATTCGTTGTAGACACCGAAGTAATGCAAGCCGAGTGGAAGGGGGATTTTTTATTATCCGGAAATAACATTAGCCCGGGGCTAACTGGAACCGCTGATGCTTCAAAGGGAATTGTGTTTTTCAAGGAAACCAAGTTTAACCTTGTCAGTGGAAATGTGAAGTTTGAAGATAAAAACAGAATTGCGCCCAGATTCAACGTTTCAGCAAAGAGTTTTGTCAAAGAACAAAGAGCGCAGGTTCCAATCGAATATGAAGTGACGTTGAGCGCTTATGGAACCCCGCAGGATTATAAAATTCGACTTAATTCCGTCCCTGCTTTGTCGGAACCTGATCTCATCGCTTTGTTGGTTCTTGGGGTGACGACCCGTGGCCAGGATGACAACTATTTAGATTTTGGGAGTACTTTAGTTGGAAAAAGTCCTCTTCAAACAAAATTACAGAACGAATTCGGGGTAAATATAAAAGTAAACATGCAAAGGAACAATACGGCCCCTGTAGCTAGTGGAGGTAATACGTCCACTGGCAGTGGAGGAGCCTCTGGAGGCAATCTCACCAACCCTCTAGATAACTCTGTTCCTGCCGTTAAAATACAAAAAGACATTACCAACAGAACAAAAGTATCCTATTCTAGTACTTTAGACCAAAACGCCTTGAAAGAATTTAAGATTGAACAATTGCTGGATGAAAATTTTACAGTTAACGCAAGTGCGGTGGACAAATTCCGGGGGTCAACCCAAAATGACTCCATCAAATCCTACGGATTGGATTTTCGCTATCGCTTCCAGTTTGAGTAACCTTTTATTCTCGAAAACCTCTGCATTCATTCTTGGGGGCTTCCTTCTTTCACTGCCAGTATCTGCCGAATCTCTTTCCGAACGCATTGAGAATATTATTACACCAGGAGTCTCGGGTCAGGAGTCTAAACCCATTCTTAAAGCGTTGGGGCTTGAGGTGGGAGAGGTTGTGGATTTAAAAAAAATTGACCAGGCCATTAAAAATTTCGCTGAGAGCGGTAAAGTTCAAATGATCTTCATAAAACAAAGGAGTACTCAGAAAGGCTTAGAACTCCAAGTTGACATTACCCTGACACAAAAAATTAACCGATTAGATCTTTCCTCAATTCGCCCCGATATTGTGGATGAAATTCGAGGCGCATTAATGGATATTGAGGTAGGAAAAGTCCTTGAACCCAGAGCCGTGAGCAAAGTTAAACAGGCTATCCGCAATGCTTATGAGTCCCGAGGCTATTTTTTTGTCGAGGTCGATTCTGTAGCTCAACGAGGGCCACAGGGTGAAGGGGTGGAGTTAAAGCTCTTGGTTAATGAAGGGATTCCAACCAAAGTCAGTCGTATAAAAATAAGTAATGTAGACAAAGATTTAGCGAGCGAGTTTCGTAGAGCTATTACTTTGAAAATAGGTGATCCGTTTACGAGGATTGCATTAGAGAGTTCGATCAATAGCCTGAACCAGTATCTTAAGAGCAATCAGTTTTCTGATTCAAAAGTTGATGAAACAAACCTTAATTTTAATGAAAACAAAACATTAGTAGAAATTGATTTTGTTCTTAAAGTTGGAAGTAAGTTTCAGTTTGTTTTTGTGGGCAATCAGTTATTCGATGATAATACCATTCGAGGCTGGATTACTCCTGATGTTCTGGCTCAATCGGATCCGATCCGTTTTATTGAGCAGCTCATTCAAGAGAAATACCGAGAAGTGGGATACCACTTTTGCAAAGTTCATTCAGTTCTAGATAAAAACAAAAACGAAAAAATCAGGCGCATTCGATTCCAAATCGATGAGGGTTCCAAGGTTATCATTGATAATATTGCGGTGACTGGTGCGAGCGAGTACGGAGCCAGCGCCTTTGAGAGATTGTTTTATCAAAATGCTGAAGGTGTTCTTCGAAGAGGAGTGTTTTGGGAACTTGGAATTCAAGCTACCTGTCAAAGAATGATTAAGGACTTGGAGGAGAAGGGGTATCTCCGGGTTTCCTTGCCGGCTCCACGTGTCAGTTTTTCTGAAGATAAGAAGGGGGCGGAGCTTTTCTTCAATGTGGAGCTAGGGAGTCAGACTCGCGTGAGTCGAATTGACATTCTAGGTGTCTCCGAAGTTCGAAGGAAAGATATTGAGCCCCTTGTTGAAATTAAAATCGGGGATCCCGTCAGTCGTTCTGTTATTGAAAGAACTAAAATTGATATTGAAAGGTTTTATCATCGACAGGGCTACACTGACGTCAAGTTTGCTAAATCAGAAGAGATTGTTTTTGGTGAGGACCCTAGCAAGGCTATTATCAGGTTTTCGATTGAGGAGGGGTCACAATATTTTGTGGGGCAAATCTCGATTGATGGAAATCGGGTTACAAAAAATGATGTGATTGAGAGAGAGTTTAAACTCCAGGTTGGAGATAAATATGATTTAGAAAAAATAAGGCAATCTGAAGACGAGTTATTATTGACGGGCCTGTTCTCAAAGGTTGAAGTCATTGGAACTGTGGATCCTAAGGATAATTCTAAGAAAAATGTCAAAATCGCTGTAGTTGAGAGTAAAGCAGGCAACGGTGAATTAGGTCTGGGCGCTGTGTTTGAGGACCCTCGCTTTCGATTGAGGGGGTTCCTGGGGATGTCTTACAATAACGTCTTTGGATTAAATCAAACTGCTTCGGTTCGCACCGAAGTAGGCCTGCCGTTAACCCAAAAATTCGAGAGGGTTCCGTTTTGGGAATACTCAGCCATTTTAGGATATCGTGCCCCCTATTTGTTCAAGATACCTGCTGTGTTTTTTAGCCAGGCTAGTCTTGATAATTACGAAGTAGGAACGAGCAGTGGAGGAAAAATATCGAACCTGCAGACTAGAGCGAGAATTGAAGAACGGGTTGAGAAAAAAATCTCCAACGCTGTAAAGTTGATCTATCGCTTTCATCGATATGAGCGCGCTACAACTAAAACACTGGTTCTTTTTGCCCCGGATGATCTAGGAAATCCCACTAATCCTAATAGCCCTAATTATCAACCAGGATTTCCGCCTGCCACTGAGGTTGTTGACATTGGCTCGACTGGACCGGGTATTCAGATTGACCTTCGGGACGATTCTTTCAACCCGACTTCAGGAAGTTTTCATACCCTCGATGGGGAATTAGCCCATCCCACACTATTAGCAAGTCAGTCTGTCCGATTTTATATGCTCATGTTAAGAAATTCTTTCTACGTTCCGTTACCTGAACCCTTCGGACTTGCTCTCTTTGCAGGTGGGGCTTTTGCAGATTCCTTGGACCACACGTATTCGATTCCTAAAGCGAGATTGCTAACTGATTTGTCCCTGGGAGGTCAGGGGTCTATCAGAGGGTTTTCTCCTAGAATTTTCAATCCCCAACCCGATTCCGTTAGCGCGGGGTTTTATAATTTAAGAGCAGAACTAAGAAGTGCTATTTTAGGAGATCTGAGTGCGGCTGTTTTTATCGATTCTGGTCAGATCTTTTCAAGGGTTGCTGGAAACTTTTGGTTAACTGGGTTGAGGCATGATGGCGTCGGAGTAGGCTTGCGTTACAAAACTCCTGTTGGGCCCGCTGTTATTGATATTTCTCAAGGGCTTGGCCGTGATCGCGAGGCGATTAAGTTCAATTTTACGATTGGAGTTTTTTAAAAGCTAAGAAACTCTAAGATAGTTTTGCTGCATGCGGGGCTGCCATTGATACTAGGATTTTTTGGGATCAGACCGTTTAGAGTTCACCTGACTGGACTCATTGACTTTGGCCATCTTAATTTTTAGCCGTTTTCCCGGTATGATTTGAGATTTTTTAAGGTTGTTCCACTTGAAGATGCTCTGGATGGTGACATTATACTGTTCCGAAATCGACCAAAGTGATTCTCCCTTTTGCACTGTGTGAGTCACGTAATCGCCGTTTGAGGAACTTGAAGATGAAGGGGACCGAGTATTCGACACCACCGACGAAGGTTTTTGGGCCGAGCGAATAGCGGCACCTTTAGGTAAAATTAAAGCACTGCCCGCAGAGATGGCTTCTTTTGTAGATAGATTATTCACGTTAGCTAACGATTTGATGCTAACTCGATATTTTTGAGCTAGAGATTTTAAAGTGTCTCCCTCTTGAACGATAATTTGTGAGGGCATGTCGTCTGCTTCTATAGCTGATTTATTCGAGGCTAGAGTTCTTTCAAATAAGACTTTGGTTCCTGGTGGCAGTCTGACCTCGTACGGTCCCCCCGCAGGAGGCGTTGTATTTCGAGCGAAAGCGGGATTGAGTTCTAAAATATCATCTTCAGAAGCATGAACCATTTTAGCGATAGACTTTAATTTCGCTGGGGTTGAAATAGAAACCGTATCATATTGAAGAGGCTCTAAGTACTCGACCTCGGAAAAACCGTATTTAGAAGGATTTTTAGCAATAATGGCGGCGGCAATGAGCTTAGGAACATAATCTTTGGTCTCTCGTCTGAGCATTTTAGTTTCACAGATCCGCCAATAGTTATTTGTTTTAGTCTCTTCAATAGCTCTTAAAACTTTATATTCTCCAGCGTTGTATGCGCTAGCTGCCAAATACCAAGATTCAAACATGAGATAGAGGTCTTTTAAGTAATTAGCTGCAGCTTCCGTGCTTCGGATGGGGTCTCGACGTTCGTCAACCCAAGCATCCACTCGAAGTCCATACCTTTTGCCAGTGGCTTTCATAAATTGCCAAGGGCCTACGGCTTTGGCTCTCGATTTAGCTCGTAAATTGAAACCACTTTCAATCAAAGCTAAATAAACTAGGTCTTCAGGAAGTCCAGATTTTTTAAAGATCTGCTTCATTACAGGCATATAACGACTTGACCGAGAGAGATATCTTTCCATGTGGCCTCGGCCTTTTCCCGTAAAATAATCGATCCAACCCTCCACCCTAGAGTTTACAGTGATGGGAAAGTCATATCGGCTATTATCATAGAGGTTCTGCGTGTTAGGTTCTTCTAAGCGGATGACGTCATCAATCGTAAGGTTTTCTATGTCGCTTGCTGACCGAAACTTGGCTTCTTTTTGAAAGGGGATGACACTTTGAGCTAGTTGTTCAGATTTTTCCCCGGAATGAGAAGCTTCCGAGCTAGGTGAAGGCGCCGACTTGGGTACCGAGGCACACGAGCTGAGCAAACTAAGTACTAGTAACCATTTTAAAGGCAATAACCAGTTAAGCTTAAATTGCATTACCGCTTTCCTTTCATAAATTCTAAACCATCGAAGGTAACATATTATACCCATCCCTTTCAACGAAACGAACCTATGAAAATTTAAAAAATGGGAGGGCCGAACGCAAAAAAGACTAATGCATCGAGTCGTTTTTTTTGAGGTGATATTTGTCCATCAAGTGAAACATGATTTCTCGCACATAACTAGCGGCAGCATCTCTCAGTTGTCCTAAATTGAGGTGGGATACGGTAATGTTCTTTTTTTCTAAAATCTCTTTCAGTTCTTGTTTTAACTCTTTCGAAGGCAGTCCTGTCAGTTTGACAACTTGATTTAATAGAGCCTCCCCTTTGGCGGAGCCCTTTTTTCTTGAGGTTCTTTTTTTTCTTTTTGTCTTAAGTTTCACTTAAGTTGCCTTAGGAAAAATCCTAGCATAACAAAT
>OMIX01000081.1 GCA_900299195.1 Deltaproteobacteria bacterium | reverse complement strand
GGTAGCGGTCACGGAAATTTTGCACCCAAACTCTCTCGGTAGACGAAGACCCCAGGCTAGTTTACACTGTAATCTACCCCGTTAATTAAGGAGAAACTCCATGGTCAAATTAATAGTCAGTCTTTTTTTTCTGAGTGCGATTGCTCTGGCAGACCCAATTGAGCTTCCCTGGCAACAGGAACTTTCTAACACCTCCTCTGGCTTTAGTGACCAAGAAGCAGCGGGAAAAGTTCATTACTATTTACAGAAAGACGTCAAGGAATGGGAAGGTCTTTGCAAAATTGCAGAAGGCAAATTCCACTTCGAATATAGCAAAATTCAATGCCAAAAATTTTATACCGATTGGTGGGAGTGTACGGGAACGGTCACCGTTTTTTGTGATTAGGAGTTCAGTTACTTTTTAAAGCCCGCTTAAATAAAGTTAATCTATTACTTTACAAGTTCGGTTGAAATTCGTGGAGTTCGAAAAATGAGATCACATCCTGTCGATGAAAAGCTCCCTATCGGTGCTTTGTTTATTTACGGTCTTCAACATGTGCTCGCAATGTATGTGGGAGCCGTAGCAGTGCCTCTTTTTGTCGCCCGTGAAATTGGGCTGACAGATCATGAGCTGATTCAACTTATTAATGCAGATCTATTTACCTGCGGAGTGGCGACACTCATTCAAACTTTGGGTCTTGGTAAGAACTGCGGAATACGCTTACCTATTATTCAGGGAGTTTCTTTTGTCGCTGTAGCCCCCATCATTCTCGTGGGAAAGACAGAAGGAATGCCCGCTGTTTATGGAGCCATCATCTTAGCGGGCCTACTCACCGCCGTTATAAGCACCTGGTTTGGCAAGATCGTTCGCTTCTTTCCCGATCGAGTTGTGGGCACAGTTATCTGCCTCATCGGCCTCACACTCATGCCAGTTGCCCTTCGCTGGGCCTCATCGAATGCTTTTCTCGCGTTGTTTGTGCTTCTGACTGTCGTTCTATTTCAACGTTTCTTAAAAGGGCACTGGAAAACAGTATCTGTACTTTTAGGCCTTATTGCGGGAACTCTGGTGTCTATTCCCTTGGGTCTTATTTCTTTTTCAGAAGTCGCAAAGTCCGATTGGTTGGGACTCACCCTTCCCTTCGCATTTGGTGTCCCTAGATTTCATTGGCCGGCATTCCTATCGATGAGTCTTGTGATGATTGTGATTATGATCGAGACCACTGGCGACTTTATCGCTATCGGTGAAGTCGTAGAGAAACCCGTATCAGAAAACGATCTTGCTAGAGGACTTCGAGCTGACGGCATTTCTACCCTGCTGGGTGGAATTTTTAATTCATTCCCCTACACAGCTTACGCGCAAAATGTTGGCTTGGTTTCTCTTACGGGAGTGAAGTCCCGATTTGTCGTTGCAGCAGCGGGTGTCATTCTAATAGCTCTCGGACTTTTTCCTAAGGCAGCTGCAATGGTCGCAGCGATTCCAGCGCCAGTTTTGGGCGGTTGTGGCGTCGCCATGTTTGGAATGGTCATGACCAGCGGGATTACCACTCTATCGCGCGTAAAATTAAGAGGCACTTTTGACGGCCTAGCTGTCGGCGTAAGCCTTGCGATTGGGATGGTTCCGGTTTTTGCACCCGAACTTCTTAAAGGAGTTCCCGAAAGCCTTCAGGTAATTTCTCAATCCGGAGTCACCCTAGGTAGCCTTGCAATTCTTCTCTTCGGATTCATCAGTCCCAAAGAATCGTCTTCTTTTTCCTCAAATGGGCAGAAATGAAGTTCATTCGTTAACTTCCGTCTACAGTTTCACCACTCTTTTCTAGTAGCCATCCTGGCAAACTGATATTTCGAAGGGTCTTTTTTTTAAAAAGGGAATAAATCAAAGGGGGATAGCTATGACTAGCTTTGAAAAACGTGTTCTTTTCCTAGGGTATGGGTCTGTGGCTCAATGTACTTTGCCTATTTTACTCAAGCACCTAGATATTCCTCATAACAAAATTACTGTTTTGGATTTTGCGGACGCCGAACCTCTTCTTAAGCCATGGATTGAGCAAGGGGTAACGTTTATTAAAAACAAGGTGACTGAAGAAAATCTCCACTCATTACTTTCGCAACACCTGAGTGAAGGCGACATTCTCATCGATCTCGCTTGGAACATTGACTGCTGTGAAATCCTTAATTGGTGTCACCAACAGGGTGTGATGTACCTCAATACCTCAGTTGAAGTTTGGGATCCCTATAAAGATGCTGAAACGGCTCACCCCACTAAAAAAACACTATATTGGCGCCATATGAACGTGAGGCAAATGACTTCGGAGTGGAAAACCCCTGGTCCCACCGCCGTTTTAGAGCATGGAGCAAATCCGGGACTTATCTCTCATTTTACTAAGCAGGGCTTGATCGATATTGCCAATAGCCTTATCGATGAAAAAAAGGTCGATCGAGAGCTCTCATCTATACTTAAAACGTGGATCGATGAAAAAAAATTCAATCAACTCGCGATGGATCTCGGGGTAAAAGTGATCCATTGTAGTGAAAGAGATACTCAAATCTCAAAGTCTCCAAAAGAGGTTGATGAGTTTGTAAACACCTGGAGTGTGGAAGGTTTCAGAGAAGAAGGAACCACTACGGCTGAAATGGGGTGGGGAACTCACGAAAAAACTTTGCCCCCTCTCGCAGTTCAACATCCGGAAGGACCTAAAAATCAAATTTGCCTAGCCAAAATGGGGATGAATACTTGGGTGCGGTCTTGGGTTCCCAATTATGATATTCACGGCATGGTGGTCCGTCATGGGGAAGCCTTCACCATTTCTGATAAATTGACAGTTTGGGAAAATAATAAAGCTATTTATCGTCCCACTGTTCATTATGCCTACTGCCCCACTGATGTTGCTATAGCGTCCCTGAACGAACTTCGCGGGAACAACTATCAACTCCAGTCTCGAATTCGTATTATGAATGATGAAATTACCTCCGGCGAAGATATCCTAGGAGCTCTCATTATGGGACATCCTTACCATTCTTGGTGGGTTGGATCGGCTCTTAGCATCGAGGAATCTCGCCGATTGGTTCCTCACCAAAATGCTACCACCATGCAAGTGGCTATCTCAGTGGTTGCTGCCATTCTCTGGATGATTGAAAATCCTAATCAAGGGGTATTGGTTCCAGATGATCTTCCACATGACTTTGTGTTGAAGATTGCCAAGCCTTATTTAGGAAAATACATTTCCACACGCTCGGACTGGACTCCTTTGAAAAATATAAAAAACTTTTTCGGTAGAGAGTTTTCTCAAGATCTCGATCTAGAGGATCCTTGGCAGTTCAAAAATTTCACTGTGCAGGATTAGTCAATGAAAAGGGTTTTGCTTCTAGTTGGTTTTATTGTTTTGGCCCTATCGACGGTCATTTACTTTAGAAATCAAGAAGACTCTTCAAAGGTACTTAGGGTCGTTACTTGGAGTGGGTATTTTCCCGATTCTACTTTGGCCGACTTCACTAAAAAGACCGGCATTAAAGTTGAACTCTCGTATATTTCCAGCAACGAAGAACTTTTAGCAAAAATAAAAGCTGGGGCTAGAGGATTTGATATTATTCAACCCTCTGACTACATGATTGAGCAGATGACTCGCTTAAACTTGCTCCAACCTTTGGACAAAAAGCTTCTTACTCATTTGAACCATATTGAAGACTATTATTTTCATCTCTCTTATGATCCTGGCTTGAAATTTACCGTACCCTTCGTGCGAGGGACTACGGGAATTTTAGTCAACACCGAAAAGGTTAAGATACCGACCGGAGAAATCACTTGGGATCTGCTTTTTAACTCTCCAGATCCGCGACACACGTCATTGTTAGATGATATGCGAGAGGTGTTTTCGGCAGTTTTATATTGGCAAGGCAAGGATCCCAATTCTGAAGATCCCCAAACTCTAGAACAGGTGGCCCAACAAATTTCAAAAGCTAAGGGGCAGATTGCTCTTTTTTCTTCGGAACCCCAGACACTTTTGATGCGTGGAGATGTTACTATAGCCCACGCATTTTCTACCCATGGAATTCAAATCGCAGTTGATTATCCTCATATCAAGTATTTTCTTCCGAAAAAGGGTAACTCCGTTTGGACCGATAATTTTGCTGTTCCGGCAGGCAGTCAAAAAACGCAGTTGGCTCATCAATTCATCAATTACTTCTTAGACCCAGATAATGCTTTGTCTTTGGTTCAAGCCAACCGCTTGGCCACCCCCAACCGTTCAGCAAAAGCCAGATTACCTTTGGGAGTTCAGAAAGATGTTTTGCTTTATCCCTCTGACCAGCAACTCAAACAAATGAGTTTTTTGCATCTCCTCGATGATAATGGATTGTCTTCAATGATCCGTTTGTGGACAGAAATCAAAAGCTAAAGCGAACTTCTTGATAAACGGATAACGTTAATCGAATGGAGCTTGAGAGCAGCTCAACACCGATTTATTTTAGTTTGAGCCATGCCCATTTCTGATTACAAAACTTGAAGTGATTCGTTCTTGCGGCAAGTTGGCATTAAAAAGACTATCGATTGCATTCCCTTCAATCAAATGCACTCGCGAACAAAGTAACGCCTGTTGCGGAGAGGCGTTCCCATTAAGAACAACCTCTTGAAGTTTCTTTTTAATAGTGGGCTCGTAAATGCAACATAAGGGCTCGGGTTTTCTTGAATCACCGCTCACAAAAGCAGTCGCTTGCATTTCGGGGTTTCTGCTTTCGACAAGAAACCTCAATGTGGCTTCGTCTATTCTAGGAAAATCGCAGGCCAGCACTAACCACGCGCCCTCCGGCCGATGGTCCATTCCAGCTAAAATTCCAGCCACAGGTCCAACATCACTGATTTTATCCACGAGATGAGGGAACTTTTTCCATCTTGAATGGCTTTCGGGGCGCAAAGAATAAAATACCTCTTCACAAAAGGGCTTAATGAGATCATGACAAAACTCACCATGAGGCTTACCTCGATAATCAATCAAGGACTTGTCTTCCCTCATACGAGAACTGTTTCCCCCTACCAGAACAAGACCATAGAGAATTGGATTACATTGAATCATCATTCCAAACGCTATTAGGAATTCTGAAACTCTGCAACTTTTGGTTTGAAATAGGTGCTTTTGGCTTACCTTGCCTGCAGAACACCTGTTTGTTAGTATCCATGAGACTTTTTATTATTTAGGTGAACTGTGAACCCTCAAAGCTCCCCAACTCAAACGCTTCGAATGAGTCATTCAAAACTTGAAAGACTTACAGATTTTCTAGCGCTTGAGGAACCTCTGGAAATTCGCCTCGAATACTCCCAAGATGGAACCAGAAAAGAAAAAAGTATTTCTATTACCATGCGAACCCCAGGAAATGACGAAGAATTAGCTGTGGGTTTTTTATTTACCGAAGGCATTTTACGCCATCCCGAAAATATTTTGTCAGTTTCAGGATGTGGTCCTTTGGCCGGTTCACACCAGGGACAAAACATTATTAAAGTACGTCTTCATGAGAAAACTGAAATTCTATGGCCCAAACTTGAACGCCATTTCTATGCAACTTCAAGCTGTGGTGTTTGCGGAAAAGCATCTCTTGATGCCCTGGAGGTTCAAGGCATTCGGCCTATTGATCGAAACCGTTTTAAAATAGCCAGTCCCATCATCGAAACGTTAGCCCCTAAAATGAGGGAACATCAATCGGTATTTGAACAAACAGGGGGATTACACGCCTCTGCCCTTTTCAATTTTCAAGGGGAACTGATCGAACTACGAGAGGATGTCGGACGGCATAATGCTTTAGATAAATTAATTGGTTCTAAGTTTATTAAGGGTCAAACTCCGCTGAAAGATTCGCTTCTTTTTCTAAGCGGTCGTGCTAGTTTTGAGCTGATTCAAAAAGCAGTTGTTGCAGGCATTCCTTTTGTTGCAGCTGTGGGGGCACCATCGAGCCTCGCTGTAGATTTAGCTCGTAAATTTGGCGTGACTCTTCTGGGTTTTGTTCGAGAAAACCGTTTTAATATTTACCACGGTGAGTGGCGGATTATAGGATCTTGAAAATGAAAATACGCATTCGAGGAAACTCAATTCGTGTACGACTTCAAAAGCAGGAATTGGGTCACCTTTTAGAAAGAAATCAAGTCGTCGAGCAAACTTCCATCGGATCACGGACTTTTTATTATGCGATTGAATCGAGCGATAGCGCCCCCACAATCTGCGCCACTTTTAACGGTGAAGGCATTCTAATTAGTGCTCCACGCGAGATGGTAAGAAACTGGGCAGCCTCCGAAGAACTGAGCCTTTATGGCGAACAACCCGAGCCAACTGGAGTTCTTAAAATACTCGTAGAAAAAGATTTGAAGTGCATCAAGCCACGCTCGAGTCCTTTATGGGAAGATGAATCCGATGCCTATCCCAATCCAAATACTTCATGTGGAGGAACCCCTTGAGTAATCACCGCGATGTTAGGTTTCTAAGTCCAGAGGTGTTAGATGCTAACCTAACGATTGGGTCCCCTACCCCCTCCGCCGGTGGCATTCCCGCAGTTGAATCTGCATTAAAAATTTCTGTCGGCCAAATGGGAGTTGGACGAACCCTCAATACTTTGCTTTCGGTGAATCAAAAAACCGGGTTTGACTGCCCCGGATGTGCCTGGCCGGATCCCGACGACCGAAGGTCCATGGTCGAATTTTGCGAAAATGGAGCTAAAGCCATTGCTGAAGAGGCCACCCGTCTGCGCGTGACCCCCGAATTTTTTGCGAAATGGTCCGTTCAAGATTTATCACAACAATCAGACTACTGGCTCAGTCAGCAGGGGCGTTTGACTCAACCCATGTTTCTTGCCAAAGACCAGAATCACTATGCTCCAATCTCCTGGGAAGAAGCATTTGAAAAAATCGCCCACCAACTCAAAAGTTTGGAATCACCCAATGAAGCAGCCTTTTATACCTCGGGCCGCACCAGCAATGAAGCCGCATTTCTCTATCAACTATTTGTGCGGCTCTACGGAACTAATAATTTGCCCGATTGTTCCAACATGTGCCATGAGTCCAGCGGCTTTGCTCTGACGCGCACTATAGGTTCTGGCAAGGGAAGTGTTTCACTTCAAGATTTTGAAGAATCAGACTGTATCGTCGTTATAGGGCAAAATCCTGGAACCAATCACCCACGCATGTTAACGTCATTACAATCTGCGGCCCGAAGGGGAGCCCAAATTATCAGTATCAACCCACTAGCCGAGCCAGGTTTAAAGCGCTTTAAGCACCCGCAAGAAGTGCAGGGTATTATCGGTCGTGGAACTCCGATTGCCACTTATCATGTTCCAGTTAAGATCAATGGCGATGTAGCACTTCTTAAGGGTATTCAAAAAGTCATTCTTGAAAGTTCCGACTTACGTGTCGATCGAGAGTTTATTGATCGCTACACCGAGGGTTTCGATGCTTATCTCAAAAGCATTCAAAAGGAAACCTGGCAGACGATTGTTGAAGGCTCTGGAATTTCTGAATCGAAAATTCGAGAAGTGGCCAAAATCATAGGTTCTGCTAAAGCCGTCATTTGTTGCTGGGCAATGGGTCTCACTCAACATGAAAACGCAGTTGCGAATATCGAGGAAATCGTCAACCTATTACTGCTGGGAGGACACTTAGGGCGCCCAGGGGCCGGAGCTTGTCCGGTACGGGGACATAGCAACGTTCAAGGGGATCGAACCATGGGAATTTGGGAACGTCCTTCTCCCGCACTTCTTGAAAGTCTCGGAAAGGAATTTCATTTCAATCCCCCCACATCACCTGGATACGACACGGTTGAAGTAATCGAAGCAATGTATCATGGAAAAGTAAAAGTTTTCTTCGCTATGGGAGGGAATTTCCTGTCGGCAACGCCCGATACTGCCTACACTGCAAGCGCTCTAAAAAACTGTAAACTGACCGTACAGGTTTCTACTAAATTGAACCGTTCTCATTTGATCACAGGAGAAGAAGCTCTGATTTTGCCCTGTTTGGGACGCACTGAAAAAGATCTGCAAAAAAAGGGACCTCAATTTGTTACGGTTGAGAATTCGATGGGTGTCGTTCACCTCTCCCAGGGCAATCTAAATCCCGCTTCGCAATTTTTATTGAGTGAGACAGCCATCGTAGCTGGATTGGCGAAAGCCACTTTAGGGTTGGATTGGGATGGCTACATTGAGAATTACGATACTATCCGCGACCGGATTTCTCGTGTTATTCCTGGGTTTGAAAATTTCAATACCCGTGTGAGAAATCCAGGTGGGTTCACACTACCTCATGCCGTACGAGATCGCCTTGAATTCAGAACACCCAGTGGCAAAGCCCAATTCACCTGCCATTCAATTCCCAAATACAATTTAGCGCCCCATGAATTTATCTTGATGACCCTTCGTACTCACGACCAATTTAATACGACCATTTACGGAATGGATGATCGATACCGTGGCATTAAGCAAGGACGTCGGATAGTCATGATGAACATTGAGGACATGTCCCTTCAAAATTTTAAAGAAGGAGACGTAGTAGATATCATCAGTCACCACAGGGGAGTCATGAGACGGGCCAAAAACTTCCGTGTCGTTGCTTTTGAAATTCCCAGGGGTTGTGTAGCTTCTTATTTTCCCGAAACTAATGTTTTAGTCCCCATCGAAAAATTTGCGGAAGGAAGTCAGACTCCGGCCTCAAAGTCGATTATTGTTACTTTCGAACAAGTTGGCGTAGGTTCGGAGCTTGAGCACAGCGGCTTGAATTCCAACGGTTAGGAAAGCTTGGGGTTTCGCCTCGCCCAATTGGGCAAGAGCTAATAGATCAAAGGGTAAGTACCCTATGGGTACTTACCCTTTGATCTGCTCGGCGGGAGACTCGAACTCCCACGGTTTTACCCACAGGCTTCTGAGACCTGCGTGTCTACCAATGCCACCAGCCGAGCACAGAAACCTAAAAATATACTTAACTGTTTAGGGTAAAGTTGTCTATTCTGTCGTCATCATGAAATCAAAAGATGCCCGTTTAAAACACAAAGGCTTTTTTATCAGCTTTGAAGGGGGCGAAGGGGCCGGAAAATCAACCCAAATTCGCCATTTGGTGGAGTTCTTTAAATCCCATAAAATTCCCGTAGAGCTGACTCTAGAACCCGGAGGGACAAAGATAGGCCAAAAAATTCGGGAGCTTCTTCTAGATCCCAAGCATACTGCCCTCTCCCATCGGGCTGAACTTTTGCTTTACCTCGCTGATCGAGCCCAACATGTTGAAGAATTGATTGTTCCCGCGCTAAAAGCAGGTAAAGTCGTTATCACCGACCGCTACGCAGACTCTTCTAATGTTTACCAAGGCCTATGTCGTAAATTGGGTTTAAAAAGCACGATTCAACTTAACCAATATGCCACTCAAGGACTTTATCCCGATATTGCCATCGTTCTTGATTTGCCAGTGAGTGCTGCTTTTGCCAGGATGCGTCAACGCACTCTGGATCGGATGGAACGAGAAAAAGCGACTTTCCATCAAAAAGTTAGGAAGGGTTTTTTGCTTTTAAGTCAAAAATATCCTAAACGTATCCAAGTGGTGAATGCTCACCGCTCTGAAGAAGAGGTTAGACTTGAAATCCAAGATTTGGTCACTCGCCGAATCTGTCAATCGAAGGAAAACTCGTTTTGGAAAAAAATAAAACAATAGGCGTTTTAGGGGGCGTTGGATGCCTCTCGATTCAAGAGCGCCTTTGGCGGTATCTCAAATCGCAACGAATTCATCCTGCTCTTCTTTTTGTAGGGCCTGAGAAAGAGATCAAACTTGAAGTGGCAAAAGGGATGGCTAAATTTCTCTTTTGTTCCAACAAAACTGAAACGGCTTTTTGCCGGGAATGTAGCCATTGCAAACGCATAGAAAAAGAGATCCATCCTGACGTCTACCTTTTTAAAGATGAAACTGAAGAGGGTTTAAAAATTGAGGTGGTCAGAGAAATGATCGGCCAAATGCGAGTTTCTCCCATCGAAGGGCCCCATAAAATTTGTATTATAGAAGAAGCTCACCGAATGAATTCCTCCGCTGCCAATGCTTTTTTGAAAACATTAGAAGAACCCGGTGAGGGCCGTTTTTTTATTTTAACGACCACTCAAGCAGGCTCCATTTTACCCACCGTTTTGTCGAGATGCATTGAGTTTACTTTTCGCCCTGAGAATGATGGCCCCAAACTCTCTTTAGAGACTGAAAAAAAATATCGGGATCTTTTCATCGAAGTTTCAAAAACTAAAAACTTTTCTCAAATTCACTCTCACTTGAATGAAAAAGAAGATGCACTGAAATTTCTACAGTTCTTACAATCTGAAATTTATCGAAGTTTGCTCGCTATCGAGGTGAGAAACTCTCAACCCCCAATGTTTAAATCTCTTACCTCTCATGAACTCACACTCAAATTTGAATCAGTTATCGCGCTCGAAGGTCAATTGCGTTCTAATGCCAATTACGGTTTAATGCTGGAAAGTTTACTCAGACAACATTTCTCAGGAGTTTCACTTTGAGTTCTCGTTATTACATTACCACTCCCATTTACTATGTCACCGATGCTCCCCACATAGGACATCTCTACACTACGGTCGCAGCAGACATCATGGCTCACTATCACCGAATGTTAGGACAAGAAGTATGGTTTCTGACAGGAACTGATGAGCACGGACAAAAGATTCAGAAAAAAGCTAAGGAAACAGGAGAAACGCCTCAGGGTTTAGCCGACCGAGTCGTTCAAAGATACTTAGAGGCCTGGAAAGTATACGGAATCGAGTACAGTGACTTTATTCGGACCACCGAGGAGCGCCACAAAAAAGTAGTTCAACATTTTATCAAAAAACTCATGGACTCCGGAGATGTTTACTTAGGATCCTATGAGGGACTTTACTGTATTCCTTGTGAAGCTTACTGCACCGAGACTCAAGCGACTGAAGGGAAATGCCCCGACTGCCATCGACCTGTCGAGAAGCTACGAGAGGAAAGCTATTTTTTCAAAATGTCAAAATATGTAGCTCCTTTGTTGAAGCATATCGAAACACACCCCGATTTTATTCTTCCTGAAAGTAGAAAAAATGAGGTTTTAGGTTTCCTCAAAGGCGACGTTAAAGATATCAGTATCAGTCGTACTACAATCGATTGGGGGATTCCAATGCCGGCCGACCCCAAAGCCACCAAGAACCATAAAGTGTATGTGTGGTTTGATGCTCTGACTAACTATATTTCCGCACTGGGCCCCTTAGACAAAAATCCCAAGTATGAACAATTTTGGCCCGAAGCCATCCATGTCGTAGGAAAAGATATTTTAAGATTTCATGCTGTTTATTGGCCCACATTCCTCATGGCTCTAGGCCTACCACTTCCTAAACAAATCATTGCGCATGGATGGCTCACAGACTCCAACAGAAAAATCAGTAAGTCGCTTGGGAATGCTATCGACCCCATCGCCTTATCGAAAGAGGTTGGAGTGGATGCCATGAGATTCTTTTTGTTTCGTGAGTTTGTCTTTGGACAAGATGGCGAGTACACCAAAGAAATTATGTACCAAAGAATCAATGCCGATCTGGCCAATGACTTTGGAAATTGTATCAATCGTGTCACCAACATGATTCCCAAGTATATGGGATCTAACGCTATTGACGTGGACAGCTACCTTAAAGAATCTTCGGAGCTTAAAACTGTGGCGCTCGAAGCGGTGCCCTTGGCACAAAAAGAAATGGAAACTTTTGGGTTCCAAAGAGCTCTAGAAAACATTTGGAAACTGGTTTCCGGTGTGAATCGATATGTTGAAAACAATGCCCCGTGGACTTTAGCCAAATCCACCGACCCAAAGGACAAGCAAAAACTAGAGCAGGTTCTCATTCACTGTCACGAGAGCTTGCGTATTGCTACATTATTTTTGACCCCTTTCATTCCATCCAGCGCCAAAACAGCCATGAAATTTTTGGGAACTGAATGGGATTTGTCTCATCCAGCGCCTCTCAAGACTCAGCTCACTTGGGGTGCCGGGCCCAAAGCAGTGACTGTCACTAAGAGTTCTCCTCTCTTCCCTCGTCTGGAAATACCCAAAGAATGAATTCGCCCAATCTCAATTTCATAGACACTCATGCTCACTTAGGGATGCTGGAACACGCCCCAATGGATGAAATCCTTGCTCGCGCGCAGGCTCAAGGAATCACAAAAATGATCACCGTGGCCACTCATGAAGAAAGTTGGAGTGTTAACGAAAGCTTTGCTGCGAAATCACCGAACATCTACTTTACTTTGGGGCTTCATCCCCACGATGCCGAAAAAGTGCCAAACTGCGAATCAAAATTGCGTGCGTTCTATGAGGCCTCAAAGCACAAAAATAAGTGTGTAGCTATCGGAGAAACGGGTTTGGATTTTTTTTACGACTTTGCCGCCAAAGAAGCTCAAGTGGCTCAGTTCGAAACCCAGGTCAAACTGGCCCACGAATGGAATTTGCCTCTGGTCATTCACTGCCGAGAAGCTTTCAATGAACTTTTTAAATCCTTAAAAAAAATCGGGGTTCCCCCACGGGCAGGAGTGATGCACTGTTTTACTGGGACCACCGAAGAAGCGTTGGAATCGGTAGGTTTAGGTTTTAGCATCTCTTTTTCTGGGATTATTACTTTTAAGAATGCAGAGGCGCTCAGAGCTACCGCAAAATTAGTTCCAGAAGATAGACTTCTCATTGAAACCGATTGCCCATTTTTGGCTCCAGTTCCTCATCGAGGCAAAAAGAATGAACCTTCTTTTTTGCCTCACACTGCAAGTGTTATCGCCGCCGCTCGTGGAACCTCAGTGGACCATGTTGCTAAAATTACGACTGAGAATGCAATCCGAATGTTCGGGCTCTAACGGTCCACAACGTCCACGATACTCTTAGGCTAAATCTGTCGATGATGTCCCTCAGTTCTAGAAATAAAAGAAGGCCCCGCCTGGGATCTTCGGAAAATTTATGAGACGCTAAGCAAAAATGAATACCGCTTTTGACCAAAACGGGTACAGTTTGTCGTACACAAGAATCTAGAATTGCAACATTGAACCGACAAACTGCTAATGCACAGACTCAACATGTGCAACCCATTGCTTTTTAGGAATTGTTTGCTCCGTAGCTTTCGATATGTTCTTTAGAATTTAGAGGCCTTATAACGCAAGCTAAACCCGTTTTGGTCCAACAGGTGCTGTTTCCATTAGATCACTATGCGCCATCAACCACTTACATAAATTCCGTGGAGAACGCCCCCCCTGAAAACCCGCACAGCAACTGTCTGTTTTTTTGACAAATACCCTGTTTAGCGGAAATCAAAACCCCAGTGATCTCGAGAGTTTGTAGATCCCGCTTTCGGCCCTTGAGTTGCATCTCTACAGGCCAAATTACTTATGGTGAATTTTGTCAAAAACTTAGTCAGTGGTTTTCTGGTTTTAACTCTCTTTTTAGGGGGATTAAATCCAGCTTTTCCACTCGATCTCTCGCCTGAAGAAATGGCTGAAGTACTAAAGATTTCTAAAAACATCTCTTTAGCCAAACCTGCGTTACCAGATTCCAAACGGGTGGAATATGCAGTCGGGATTTTTAAGGCCTCTAAGCGCTTTGACATTCCCCCCAACCTTTTAATTGCCATTGCCGCTCAGGAAACCTCCTTTCGAGAGAATCTTCCAGAAGGAAAAGCTGGAGAGTTTGGGATTGTTCAAATTAGAAAAATTTGGGTCAAAAATCGGAAACTTAAAAAACACTTCTCAGACATTAAACTTAAGGACTTGAATAATCCTGAAAAAGCTTTCCTCTATGCTGCCTGGATTTTAAGGGACCTAAAAAACAGCTCGCCCAAAAGTGCAATACCTTATTGGTCCTTTTATAATGCGAGAGGATTTAAACCACGCTTTAAATATTTTTTGGCAGTTAACCAAAAAATTTCCTACCTGAATCGAGGGATTCCTTTCACACGAGAAATTGAGGAAAACATTCAAATTAATGGCTCTGTCGAAGAGAAAAGCTGGCAACCTGATGTCAGAGTCTTAGCTACCACTAACCAAGAACAGCCCAATCAAAAAGATAACCCCACACCCACTCGCAAGAATCCACCTGTTTTAATCACAACGGCTAGCTTAGCTGGCAGTATTGAAATACGACCTAATGGCTGGATTGCTCAAGCCCTAAAGAGACTTCAACACGAAAAACAGCCTATTTCTGCCGCTAAATTAACGGTGCCCATCACTCACCTTAAGACGGATAAAAAATCTAAACAAATTGCCTTCTCAAAAACAGCAGCTAAACTTTTAAAATCAGTTCAAGACTAAAATTCGAATCAAAGAAAAGGGTTTTTTCTTTTCTCTTCCCCAATTCTAGTGGCTGGACCATGGCCCGGGTAGACTCTCATTTCTTCATCCAAAACCATAAGTCGACTTTTAATCGAACGTATCAATAACGAGTGGTCACCGCCCCAAAGATCAGATCGTCCAACACTTTGACGAAACAAGGTGTCCCCCGAAAAAACCTTTTCTTCTTTACCTTTTAATTTTAAGCAAACACTTCCGGGACTATGCCCCGGGGTGTGAATCACTTCAATTTTATGCTCTCCGAAAACAAGCTCTTCGTTGTCCTCAATGAATTTTTCCACTGGCGGAGCTTCATTGAAGGTCATTCCGAACATTCGGCCCTGCATGGGTAAGTTTTTGTAGATCATTTCATCGGCTTGGTGCAAACAAATCGTCCCCTGAGTCACAAGCTTTACACCTTCAGTTCCGCCAATATGTTCAAAATGAGGGTGGGTATGAAGCAGGTATTTCACTTTCACACCCGAATCCAGATTTCTGATGATCTTTTCGGGTTCATCTCCCGGATCAATCACCACCGCTTCGAGCGTTTTAGGACAGATTAAAATAGAACAGTTACATTGAAGCGGCCCCACAACTACCGTTTTATGAATGACTTGATTACTCATAAAACGCATGTAACCTTATAAGGGTAAATAATGCAACAGGGAGCCTATCATGAAACGCGCCGTCATCTTAATCGCTGACCAATACCAGGATTTAGAGGTTTGGTATCCCATCTTGAGGTTACGAGAAGCTGGTTGGGCAGTCGTGACAGCAGGAATCGACTCCAAAAAAACTTACGAAGGAAAATTTGGTTATCCAATTACCGTAGACACTCATATCGACGAAGTGAAAGCTAAAGACTTTGATGTAGCGATAGTTCCAGGAGGATGGGCCCCCGATTTTATTAGAAGAAGCCAAGTTGCTTTAGAATTGGTTTCCGAAATGTATCGAACAGGCAAAATTGTGGCAACGATTTGTCATGGAGGATGGGTTCTTATCAGCGCCAACATTCTCAAAGGCAAACAAGTGACGAGCGTCTCAGCTATTAAAGATGACATGATCAATGCCGGTGCTTTGTGGCTCGATAAGGACGTCGTTGTGGATGACAATTTGATCACATCGAGAAAGCCTGATGATTTGCCTATCTTTTGTAAAACGATTTTGACCGTCTCAGAAAAACTTCGTAATTGATAAATTAAAAAGAACAACTAGGACTTGCATAAAGCGATATAGATCCTCGTCTCAAATTTTGACGGGGATTTAACTTTACTAACGCTTGTTCCAAGGGGCCTGGATTAAACCTTTCGACTCTGCGATACGGTTTAAAAAGTTGGGCAAGATCTCTTTCATAGTCTTCTCTCACCACTAAGACACTATCACAATCTAAACTCGCCATCGATTCCAACTGATTGGGCTCAACCACTTGTGTGGTTGGAGGATTTAAAATATAGGCAGTCGGGTAAAGAACCAGAGTCTCTTTAATCGACCAAACTTTTTTAATCTGTGCCTTACCCCCTAAATACCTCACCAGATTAATCGTGTTACTTTGAGGCGTGTTGAAAGAGGTTAAGAGCAGCAAAATAGTATTTGCCGATAAAAACCAAACTCTTCTCCAAGGGTGGGCCTGTTCAAAAAACACAAAAGATATCAAAGGAACCAACCCAATGAGGAATAAGGGAAGAATGGGGATCATGAATCGCTCTTCTTTATGAGGAACCACCGAGTGAGCCAGCACAAACACTCCGACAAAAAGTAAAACAGGAATCAGTTTGAAATACTTTTTCTTCCACTCAAACTTCTGATAATGAGCCACTAAAGTCGGTGGGAGGGTTAAGGCAAATAGAAGCAGAAAAAAAGTGTAAAAAGGGGTCGTTCCATAACTCGAAGAATGATTGAGATTGTAACTGACATAATCCTTCAAGGATCCGTGAAATCGTCCGGTAAGCACACTCTCAAACAAACCACTAAGAACAAATAGGAGAAGTGTAGAAACCAAAACTAACATTCCCCCCTTAATGTCCTTCTTAAGAAGTAACAGAATTAAAATAGCTCCGATACAAACACCCGTTTGGAATCTCAGCATGGAAGAGATTGTCAAAAAAACAAGGGCACGAACCAAACAAAACCTATTGCGCGTCTCCCAATATCGAAAGCTATTAAAGCAAGCCAAGAATAAAAAAGGGGCCGAAAGAGTTTCAATCATAGGCCTTGTGTAAATTAAGGGATTCATGAAGTAGAAACTCACTATTCCCAAAGCCAACTCCCTACCCCACTTAATATGACTGCCTTTAAAAAATTGGGCACCGAAGTAAGAAAAAACAAAAAAATTAAAACCCCCAACTATGAGTAGCACTAAACGAATTTGTTGTATCGGGTCTTGAACCCCTAATTCATAAAATAATTTCGTCAAGCTCAAAAGTCCCGTAACGGCTAGGGGATTTCTTATTCCTAATTGTGAAATAGTATTTGAAAAAGATGTTTTTTGAGCTGGGACTATTTGCGAAATGATACAGGAGTAATCATCAAGTGCAATCACCCCTGGATTTAAAACTGCAACCGACAGAAATAAAATTAATCCTAAACCCCAAATGAATTTAGCTGATTGAGAAAAACCTATTTCCTCTAAAAAATTTCGATACCCATTCACTCTAACCATGTCCCCCCATTAAAAAGGGTTGCCCGTCATCCAGTTTAGTAGCCACAGAAAGCGTTTCAAAATAACTTAAAGCATGTTGCCTAAGAGCATCGATGTCTTCAAGCTGAAACAACTCAAATCTAAACTTACCCGAATTGGGAAATCCAGCCGCATACCAAGCCAAAAACTTCTTAAGTGACAAAAAGGCTCGATGCCGATCCTTTTTTTCAATCGCTAAATCGAAATGACGATTGATTAAGGCAATAAAATTCTTGGCCTCTAATTTTTCACCTAAAATCTCTCGGAAGATCCAAGGGTTTTTTAGAGCCCCTCGGCCAATCATAACGGCGTGAGCATACCCCTCATCAATTCTCCTTTGAGCCATTTCAGCTGTGAGAATATCTCCATTACCAATGACCGGGATTTTACTATGAATAGCGACTTCTCGAATCAACTCCCAATCGGCATAACCCGAGTACCCTTGAGCCCGAGTCCTTCCATGGATCGCAACCCAAGCCACACCGCTTTCGGCTGCCACATGAACCACTTCTTTTACGTTCCTCGAGCTTTCATCCCATCCCGTTCTTACTTTAATCGTAAGAGGTATTCTTAAATCTTTTTTTACTGTCGATAAGAGCTCTCCCAGCTTCACTGGATCTTTCAACCAAGCAGCCCCCCCCCCATCGCAAACTACTTTTTTTACCGGGCAACCAAAGTTGATATCCACAAAATCTGCACCCTGGGCCTCTACGATTTTGGCCGCTTCAGCCAAAGATTTTATCTGATGTCCAAAAATTTGGATTCCTATTGGGCGCTCTCTCTCATCAAATTGCATCATGTCGCGCGTTCTTTGGCCCCCTCGTATGAGCCCTTCAGCTGACAATAATTCTGAGATGACACATTGAGCCCCAAGTTCCCGCATTAACAATCTAAAAACCGTGTCGGAAATGCCAGCCATGGGAGCAAAGAAGTATCGTAAATCTCCATAGCGCTCTTTAAATAGGGAAATGGGCTGAAGCATGGGGGCAAGATACTCTAAAGCAGCAGTTGAAATCTACATCTCTTTAGAGTTTTTGGCGCTGTTAATTTAAAGCCCAAAAGCATTTTTTAAATGAATAATTTCAAATATTTATATGCTTTTTCTTTGATATTGATCAATCTCGTATTTCCAAACAGGAAGTCCACAATACCGGTCACCCTCAGGGCAATAAGGAGTAATTCCAGCCCTCTGCCTA
Source organism: Deltaproteobacteria bacterium (assembly GCA_900299195.1). Taxonomy (GTDB): domain Bacteria; phylum Bdellovibrionota; class FAC87; order UBA2466; family UBA2466; genus UBA2466. Next base: position 75,128 of record OMIX01000081.1, on the reverse strand, counting down.
AGATAACAAGGGGCCTTTAAGTGCTGAGCTATTCTAGGAAAGAGCTCTCTGACTTGAGTAATTTCATCGATTGTAGCCCGAAAAATTTCTTCCTGAGCATTATAACAAGAACGCATTTTCCATTTGTGTTGATAGCCTTGTAAATCTCCCGTTGAAACCATGCGGATGCTCAAAGCATTGGGAAGAAGATAATAGGCATACTCTTCTTTTACCCCCAAATCGAGAAGCTGGTTCACTCGATCAAAAGTTCTATCCATGCTCTGAGTATAAAGATCCAAAGCCTCGGGACAATGTTCAATTCCATAGGGGGTAATGTAATCCGGTTTTCCGTGGTAGTGACATAGCAACACAGGTCGGCTGGCCAACACAGCTCGATGCCTCTGGTCTTGAGAATCCGCTGTGTGGCTGATTTTCTTTTGAAATGTAAAGTGAACATGGTGGAACAACTGACTCAGCTTTTCCACCGTCCCAGAATTCAGAGTATCCGCTAAAATGCCATTATGCTTCGGATCTAAAAGTAACTCTAAGGCTCTTTCATCCGTCATTTCTGATTTCAGTTGCCCTAAAGAGGTTCGAAGAGCTTTAGCCAAAAGTTCCTCCGCACCGGCCGTGTAATTGATGAGCTTCGAGGTTTTACCCTCCAGCTGAGCATCAAACTCACGAATAAACGCCTCTCTCGAGTTCTTGGAACGATTTTTAAACTGAGTGAGTAACTCAAACTCAACCGTTTTTTCGATGGGTAAAGGATCCGGAATTTCTTTTTCAAAGAGTGGATCTACAGCTTTCACACATTCCAACATTTGACGAACAACCCATTTTTGCTCGTCGGGCGTTTCAAACAAATCACAAAGCTTGGCATATCGAAGAAGCGTTAAAGCGCTCACAGTATGGTAAAGATAAGCAGTAGTTCCTACACCTAATACATATCTTGCAACTTCGTAACATCGTTTATCAACGGAACCATCCCATTTTTCCGCATATTTTCTTCGAGACTTAAACCGATCGTAATATTCCTCTGAGATCGGAGATTTTAAAATTTGGATGAGATTTTCATAATCTTTTGTTTGATCGGCAATTGTCTGCTGATAAATTTCTAAAGCTCGTCCTTCCAAAGGAGGAGTTAAAAAATTGCCAGGTTTCACTTTCACATACCGCTGACTTACTTGCTCCGAATTGTAGAAGGGATGGCTGTGCAAAAAACTCCAAATAAACTGTCGAGAAACTCCCGAAATGGCAAAAACAAAGTGAGCGTGCTGCCGAGTGGTCAAATGGCCAGCATCCATAGTAGAAGAAGCGATTTTGTCCCGAAGGCTAACCAATTTCTCATTAGAAGAAACATCGTTCGGGTAAACAATTCCTTTGCCTGAATAGCAAGTACGAGCTGAAGCCACAGCTACTTCATAGGGCTTTTCAATAGCTCCTACCAATTTAACTTCAATGTCTCTAAATGTACGCACTGTTTCCAATGTTAAATCTCTTTCTCTCTTTTTCTCTTCTCAAGTTCCTTAGGGTGAGACTTACGATAAGATGCCTTCAGCCGTTCAGTATCCACTTGAGTATATTTTTGTGTTGTCACTAAAGAATCATGCCCTAACAACTCTTGAATTTCTCTTAGTCCCGCCCCTCGAGACAATAGATGAGTCGCACACGAGTGCCTTAAAGTATGAGGGGTAACCTCAAGACCCACTGGCCCCAAAGTCTGAACTGCAAATTCTCTAATATTTCTTTGAATGCTACGAACGGAAATAGGCCCACCCTCTTGATTCATAAAAAGTGGAGTTTTAGGACCCTCCTTTTGATGAGCAGGAATGGAGTCCACATAATCTCTTATCGCCACCATGCAGTGACGTCCAATGGGAACTACCCTCTCTTTATTACCTTTTCCCAAAACGGTAACCACCGAGGACTTGAAATCAATCTTTTCGTAGGTGATCCCTGCCAATTCCGAAACACGAATACCTGTAGAATAAAGCAATTCTATGACTGCTCGTATTCGCTTCTCTCTCAAGTTAGAGCCTGGAGTCCCCTCGATGAGTCGAATGACCTCTTCCGGCTTTAACACTTTAGGTAACTTCTCTGCCATTTTGGGTTGAGCTATCAATTTAGCGACATTCTTCTCAATGTAGCCCTCACGATGAAGAAATTTCAAGAACCCCTTAATGACCGACAACCGACGACAAACCGTAGCCTTTGAATATTTCTGTCCTTGCTCAGCGAGATAGCTTCTCAATAATTTAAAATCGGTGAATGTTTCCAGTGAAAACTTACCAGGAGACGAATCAAAGATGAATTTGAACCAATGCCGAAGATCAATTTCATAGTTGAGTAAAGTATATTCACTGGAGCTCTTTTCATTTTTCAAATAGTTGAAAAATTGCTCCGAGAGTTCTTTGGGAGAGGGGCCTCTGGATTGATCAAAAAGATTCGTACTCGACATGGATTGGAGTCTGCTAGAGATTATACGACTTGGCAATCCTCAGTCACCGCTCCAGCAAGAGTATTAAAAATAGAATAAATACGATTAATTGACTCTTCGCATTGTTGTAGTGTGAATTCTAAGCCGCAACGGGGAGGTTAAGGTCTGTTCTATACATCGAAAGAATTTCAGATGGGGTTCCAGAAGCTATCAAGTGGCCTTGTTTTAGATACAAGCAGCGGTGACAAAGTGAAGTAATAGCCGTTTCCCCATGACTCACAAAAAGTATCGTCTTACCGCTCTGAACGATCGATTTCATTTTAGCAATGCTTTTACTCTGAAATGCAGCATCTCCCACTGCCAAGACTTCATCAATAAATAGGATAGGCTGGTCTAAATGAACAGCGACCGAAAAAGCCAACCTTACCATCATTCCTGAGGAATAGTGTTTCACCGGAGTGTCTATAAACTTCTCTACTTCAGAAAACTCTACTATTTCATCAAATCTCTTCTGTACCTCTTTGTGCCTCATTCCCAAAATAGTCCCATTAAGAAAAACATTTTCTCTACCTGAAAGTTCCGTGTTAAACCCCGTCCCCACACCCAACAAAGATGAAGCCCTGCCATGAATAACAGCAAAGCCTTCGGTAGGTTTCGTGATTTTTGACAAAATCCTTAAAAGCGTTGTTTTCCCACTGCCATTTCTTCCTACAATACCTAAAATTTCTCCAGGCTGAACAGAAAATGAGATATCTTTCAGAGCCCAAACAGTATCCTTCTTCTCATCAGGATATAACCACTCTCTACAGAAACCTTTAAATCCATTGGATTTAACTTCTTGAGCTATTCGCTGCCAGCTTTCACGAATCGAGGTTCTCCCGATCATTCCCAATCGGTACTTCTTTGAAATATGGTGGGCTGAAATCACAGGTTTCATAGTTTAAACCACATCAATAAAAGTGCTTTCAATAGCCTTAAAAAAAGTTATTCCAACGACTAAAAATAAAAAAGAAACCCCCAGAGCAGGAAATAAAGTCCATTGATTCAAAGTAGAACCTTCCAAAACAACAGCCCGAAAATTCTCGATAGTTGCGACCAATGGGTTAAGTATCATTAACATTGGGTGTTTTTTGGTAATGAAGTCTGCTGAATAAAAAACAGGGGTTGTAAAAAACATGACTTGAATCACAAAGGGTAAAAGATGCTGTAAATCTCTGTATTTTACTGTGAGAGAGGCAAAAATAAGGCCAAACCCCAAACCAAAAATCGCTGTAATAAGGAAACAAAACGGAATGACGATCACACATTGGATAAGATGATTTTGTGATAAAAATACATTTCCTGAACTGACGCCTTGATAAAAATAAATAGCCAGGAAAACACCCAATTGTGTCACAAAAACTAAACTCTTGGATGCAATCGCTGATATCGGCATAATCAAGCGGGGGAAGTAAACTCTATTAAAAATGCCAACTCCTCCCACCAAAGAAGAAGAACATTTTATGCAACCCGCTGAAAAGTATCCCCAAATGACCAAACCGCTTAGATAAAACAACATCGGTGAACTATTAACAGAACTCTCTCCAAGTTGGTTACCCCCAAGAAATGATTTGAAGATAAAACCTAAAATAAGAGGTTGTAAAATGTACCAAATAGGACCCAATAAAGTCTGACGATAGTCCATGACAAACTCTTTAACGACAAAATGAATAACTAGATCCCTAAATCTCCAGATCTCTCTCCATTCAAAATCTAACCAGTTAGTTTTCGAATGGATCAAAGTCGAATCTTGAGTTCGAGTTATTTGCTGATATCCATTAAGTGGGTCCATTTGATTTAACGAGCAATAAATAAAGCAATTGAAGAAAATGAAATTCTTTAATGTTTTCGTCAGTTTTTACTAGAAACTTTAGTCAGATGAATACTCGGCCCAGAGCTATCGCATTAAGGCCGTATCAAAAGAGGAATCGAACTAAATTTTACTGTATCCATTGAGTTTCTCTGCCAACGCGATTAGTCGAGTTTTTGGCGAGATGGATCACGCCCGAAACATAGTCATCCCAGGAATGTTTCTTCTGATTTCTGCTACCTGACTGAAGTGTTTTCCGGACGGAAGGCTCTAAAAAGAGTTGGATGTTTCGACATAGCTCGATTGAAGATTTAGGCTGACTCAATAGCCCATTTTTACCATGCGTAACCACATGCGCTAAACTCCCAGTATCGGTAGTCAACACCGGTTTTTCAAAAGCTAAAGCCTGAGAGAGAACTCCCGATCCGGTTGCCCTGACATAGGGGCATACGACGGCATCCGCGGCTGAAAACCATTGGGAAGACTCCTGCTCTGCTATCCATTCTAGTTTGGAATGAATCCAAAATTTTTTTGATAACTTATTGAGTCTTTTCTCGATTCTCTTTTTGTCTCGCCAAGGTTCTCCACCTATCAAAAAGGCAACGGGTGTTTTATCAGGCAATTGCTCAATCGCATCCAATAATGTGTCCAACCCCTTGTAGGGTCGAATCAATCCAAAAAATAAAAAAGAGGTCAGCCCATCAGGTATTCCAAATTTTTTTTTAGACATGAAAGAAGAACACTTTTTCACTGGAGTGACAGGAAGTAACTTGCACATCACACTTGTGGAACGTTCTTTAAAAAAAGGAAGATTAGAATATTCCGGGTTGTGATGCAAAAATGCAGATCCTTCTTCTAGAACCCATTCCGATACTCTAGGAAGACGAATCAAGGAGTCATGATCCCCAAAATTATGGACTATCGGAATCACTGGCTTAGATGAGTTAGAAATAAGATATTTTAAAAATGCGGCTGAAGCCAAACTCCAGTGAGGGACCACAACACAATCTATGTTACTTTTTTCAATCTCCGTAATCACTTTTCCCCAAGTCCAAGGTTCAAAGTAGGAATACATCGATCGATTTAAAGAAAGTTTCTTGCAGGCACTATCATCTCTATCCGTTTTTCCAGGGTATAAGAACCGGGGGTATTGTCGATGGGGTGAAATAAAAGAACCTAAATGACCTTTTGCTTCCAAACGAATGGCAAGCTCCGTTGTGAACTTAGCAATTCCACCCCGAAAAGGCCAAGACGGACCCACCAGCCCAATTCTGATTTTGTTAGATTTTAAAGCCATATCCCTTGTCGAAAGACTCAGACTAACTTAATCTTCTTCATAAATACAAGGGCCTAATTAGCAACACAATGCTAGATTCTATATCAGTTATCATTCCAACTTTGGGAGAGTCTACTTTAGAGGACACTCTATCTGTTTTAAGTCCGCAGCTTCTTGATCGCGATGAAATCATTGTTGTAGGTGCTTTTTCTAAAAATATGATCCCACTTTTTCCTGATGTTCGTTTTGTTTTTACTCCAACTAGAGTCTCAGCTGCAATGGCCCGGAATATTGGAATGCAAACTGCTAAAAATTATATTTTTCTTTTTACTGATTCTGATTGTATTCCAAATCAAAACTGGATCTCGGAGCATCGTTTTTATCAATCACAAAACAAAAAGATCGTCGGGGGAGGCGTTGAGTTTCCAAAATCAAATTTTTGGAGTTTTTCAGACAACCTTTCGATGTTTCATGAATTTTCCATTCATGAGATCCACAGTAAAAAACATCGCCTTGCCTCATGCAATCTCAGCGTTCACCAAAGTGTATTTAAAGATGTAGGAGGCTTCGATGAGTCTTTTTCGAAATCTGGCGGAGAAGATAGCGATTGGACGCTTAGAATGTCACAGAAAGGTTACGAGCTCTATTTTTACCCAAGAGTATCAATTAAACACATTGCTCACCGAACTAACTTAAAGAAGGTATTTAATCATTGGTTTCAATCTGGGAAAAACAATGTTCGGGTAAGAAAAAAATTCACCGAAGAATACAAACATCCCTCCTGGATCTACTCTTCAATATCTTTAATCTCTTTATCACCCCTCATCGCACTGATTGCTACTCTTAATATCTTCCGCAGGAAAAACAATCTCCGCTATTGGTATACACTTCCAGGAATCTACTTAACTAAATTATTTTACTGCTGGGGCGCCGCAACAAAAACCGCCAATTAAACCGATTATTTTTTAGAAACTTTCTCCCTATACTTTTATGTCTTGATTCGACTATTATGTCGACAATCTTAGATGACTTCATGAAAAAGCTAATCATTCAAATCCCCTGTTGGAACGAAGAGCTTAATATTGCAAAAACCCTTCAACTGATCCCTAAAAAGTTTGAAGGCATCGACTCTGTGGAACTTTTGATTATCGACGACGGTAGCACCGACCGAACCGTTGAAATAGCTCGCACCATGGGTGTAGACCACATTTTACATCTCCCTAAACATATGGGCCTTGCAAGAGCTTTTGAAGCCGGAATTCAAAAATGCCTCTCTTTAGGAGCTGACATTATCGTCAACACCGATGCGGATAATCAGTACGAAGCAACTGACATCCGAAAACTCATTCGCCCTATTCTCGAAGACGACGCAGATCTTGTGGTGGGAGACCGGCTTTCCTCAAAACTCCCCTTTCTTACCAGAGGGAAACGTCTACTTTATTTTTGTGCGGATTGGATCGTCAGTTTATTGATGGGGGCTCATAGTCCTGATCCTACTAGTGGATTTAGAGCTCTCAAAAGCCAATTTGCGCGCTCTATCAATTTGAGAGACAACCATTCCTACACCCTAGAAACTCTTGTCCAAGCCTACTTCTTAAATTGCAAAGTGACTTTTATTCCGATCAAATCCAGACTTGTGAATCGCCCCTCTCGTCTCATTAGAAGCACCCCAATTTACATTTACAAAACCACCCTATCTCTGATTCGAAGCATTATTGTTTATGGACTCAAACCCGAACCCTCGGTCCTCATTTTGCCCAAGCCTTCGACCCCTTAAAAGTTTTTTGAAAAAGTTTTGACTAAAGTAATAGTTCTAGGCACCCTCTTATTAGTCTACAATAATCATGCTCGCACTCATCACATGTGTCTTTAATCCTGCTAACTCTCAGAGGCTTAGGGATAACTACGTTCAATTTCGAAAAAATCTCAAGCATCCTATCGTCACTGTTGAATTGGCGTTCAATCACCAACCTTTTTTCATCGAAGATGCAATTCACATAAGAGGTACCGATAAAAATCTGATGTGGCAGAAGGAGCGTCTTCTAAATATTGCTTTAGAATCTCTACCAGCTCACATCGATAAGGTAGCTTGGTTGGATGCTGATATTATTTTCTGCAATGAAAATTGGTTTAGCGAGACAGAAAAAAAACTGGAAACTCACAAGGTTGTTCAACCATTCGAGAATGTTTTTGAAAGAGGAAATGTCACTGAACCGGTCAATCATGGTGTCAGCTTTGGCAAGTTTAAAGAAACTCAATCGATCAAAGATCCCTGGCCCCAACCCTGGCCTCGAGTGGGCGTGGCCTGGGCAGCTCAAAGAAATGTTCTTAAAAATGGCTTTTTCGACAAACATGTTCTTGGAACTAGCGACACTTATCAACTTCTAAGTTGGCTGCATTGGTGGGACCATGAAATGATCGGACGCCTTAACCCCTACTTGAAGAAAGAGTTCTTACTCTGGGCTTGGGACTCGGCAATGGAGGTCAATGGTGACATTGGTTACACCTCTGGCCAAGTCGAGCATCTCCCTCACGGAACCCTGGCTAATCGTAAATATTACGAAAGGGATCAAATATTGGTCGAACATGAATTCTGTCCAGCCAAAGATTTAAAACTCAACTCCCAAAAAATTTATCAATGGCGTAGTCATAAGCCTGAGCTACACCAAAAAGTGAAACGCTACTTCTTTGACAGAAATGATGACGCTTGAGGAAAACTGAATGACCAGTCGAGAACTATGGCAATCTCTGTTAGATAAAGCAGAAAACGAAATTAGGACAGGGGAATATCAAGTTGAATTTTCCCCTTTAGAAATATTCTATTTTCCAAGCCCCAACAAATATCAAAGTTGGAAATTAAAGTGGTTAGCCCCTATTTATCTAAAAATAAGAAACCTTAAAAAGTGGGTTCGCAGAAACGTCTCTCTTAAGCAAAACAATCCAATGAAATCCCTCACTCAACAGCCTTCGTGAAACCCATTTTTCAAAACTACTTGCTCCTGATCTTTATTTTCACAAAAACTGTTCTAGGAGTTCAACTACCCACTGGAATTTCTCCGGATGATCTGAACCCTTTGATCAAAACTCTTGCTTTAGGGAATGTGATTAAGGTACTTCGCTCAGCAGAACCCTACCCTTCATTTCCCGGACTTAAAATTTCTCTTGAAACTACCTTAATCCACTCAGGCAACTTAAATGAAATGGGAGACGGCTCAGCCAGCTTACCCATGATCATACCGTCACCCAGAATAATCATTACCAAGGGTTTGGGAATGGATCTCGAAACTTCAATGACTCTCTCAACTCAAAGTTTATTACAAACCATGGCATCCGTTGGGCTTTTGGGAAAATGGACCTTTCTCCATGAAAGAGACTCCATTGCGAGCGGGGCCCTTTTTTTAAGTTATACTCAACTCAGTGGGTTTAAAGATGCCTTTAAGGGAAAAGATTTTGAAATAGGGCTCGTAGTAAGCCGCGACTACGTCAGGATAAAACCCTATGTGGGATTGGGACTCGTACTAGCTTCTGGTACAGTTTCAAAGTCGGTTTCCCCGCTAGACCCACAGGAAACAGTTTTTTCGCCTCATTTGTTTGTTGGAACAGAAATTGAACTACCGATGAATGTGGCTTTGCAATTAGATTTTACCGAGTTAGTTCCTACCGGTTCTCTTTCTCTCGGTTATCGTTTTTAGATTGGAATTAAATCCCAAGTTTATTCGGAAAAATCGCAAAAATAATCATGCAAAGAGCACAAGTTAAAACAGCAAAAAACACTGCACGATCCTTTATAACCAGGGAGGTTCGTTGAGAAGGCTCTGTCATATAGATTGCGACCAAAACCCTTAAGTAATAAAAAACTCCCACTACACTGCTCAAAACTGCCAACACAACCAAGAAGCTATGACCACTGCGAATCGCATCAGAAAAGAGTAAATATTTTCCCAAAAATCCGGCTGTGGGGGGAATCCCTGCTGCTGACAAAACCAAAACCGTCAAACACAATCCCAAAATGGGGTGAGAAAATCCGATTCCCTCAATACTTGAAATATCAGAACTTCCAGCGCTCTTCTCAATCACACTTAAAATCCCAAACACTCCAATAAACATAAAACCGTAAATCACCAAGTAGTAGAAAAGATTCTGTGAGTTGATTTGAGTTCCTGTTTTGGACACAGAAATTAACCCAAGCACTAAGTAACCTGCGTGAGAAACGCTCGAATAGGCAAAAAGCCGTTTTAGATTTCTCTGCTTTAATGCCCCCAGGTTTCCGACAAACATAGTAAGAACTGCTAAGCTACCTAAAATGGAAACCCAATGGGTCGATATCGGAGACAACATGCCCCACCAGAGACGCAGGGCCATACCAAAACCAGCCAATTTGATCGCACTTCCCATGAATCCAGTGATGGGAGTTGAAGCTCCTTCATAAGCATCAGGAAGCCACATATGAAATGGAGCCATACCCAGTTTAAAACCCACCGAAATAATGAACAAAGCCGAAGCTGCTAAAACCATGAGTCCCGCTGCATTGCCACCCCCAATGGGCGCTAGCAAGAAGTTTGAGATCTGTGAAAAATGCAAACTCCCGGTGTAAGCATAAATTAGGGCAATTGAAAAAAGTAAAAGTACGGTGGCAAAAGATCCAAATAAAAAGTATTTCAGCGAAGCTTCAGCTCCATGAGTCTTTTCTTTTTCAATGCCAACAAGAACGTAAGTGGGGAGAGACATCAGTTCAAGAGCCATAAAAACCATCAACAGGCTGTTAGCTGAAATCAGTAACATCATCGAAGCTGACACAAACTGAAGTAAAATTAAAATTTCAGGAAGCTCTGCAAAATCTTTGAAGTAGACCTCAATAAATAGGAACGAAAGAAAAGAAAACACCCCAATCGCCCAATACCAAAGCATAGTCGTAGAGTCTAGCTGATACGATTGTATAAACTCATTTAACCAAGCTTCATAATTCCCAGGTTGAGCACTCGTGTAGGCCAAAGGAGAAGATTTGAACAAATACCAAGTCGCTGCAATGGCAGCTGCTGGACCCATTAACCCAACCCACTTGATCAAGGGCCTAAGCGATGGCTTGTTGAAGCATTGTAGTCCAATAATGATAAGACCTGTGAAAATAAACGCCACCACCGGTAATAAAGGCACCAAAAAGTAATCGACAACAAGGTTCATACTTTTTTATCTCGCTTCCCGAAGATAGCAGCATCGATAGACGACTTTTTTAATGAAACTTTCCAAAAACTATCTAACGCGGGATCAATTTTTCTAAGTAGAAAATTAGGCCGAACACCTAAAGCTAAAATCATAATTGTAATAGGAACTAAACTCGCCCAATCTCTTAAGCTTAAATCTTTTAAGTTTTTATTTTCCCCAGATGTAACTGGCCCAAACAAAACTTGTTTTAACATCACGAGCAAGTACAGAGCCCCGAACAAAGCCGCTGTCACTGCAATGCCAGCCCAAAGAGGATTGGCTTTAAAGGCCCCCAGAAGAATTAAAAATTCGCCCACAAATCCATTCAGTCCGGGCACCGCCATACTAGAACAGGCCACAAACACCAAAAAGAAGGCATATCTTGGCATCACAGAGGCCAGGCCTCCAAAATCTTCAAACTGCCGACTGTGCCGACGTTCGTAAAGAATTCCAACTAAAAGAAAAAGCGCACCACTCGACACTCCGTGATTGATCACTTGCAAAACACTCCCCGTAAGACCCTCTCGACTTAAAGTGCATAGTCCAAGAACCACAAACCCTAAATGACTTACCGAAGAATAGGCGACCAATTTCTTGATATCTGTTTGTTGAAAAGCCACCCAAGCCCCATAGACAATTCCAATAAGACTCAGAGTTGAAAGAACGGGAATCGCTTTAATAAAAGCTTCCGGAGCCAAAGGAATAGAAAATCTCATTAAGCCGTAGGTGCCCATCTTTAAAAGTACCGCAGCCAAAAGAACACTCCCTCCTGTGGGAGCTTGTACATGGGCATCTGGCAACCAGGTGTGAAGAGGAAACAAAGGCACCTTAATTAAAAATGCCACCGTCATTCCCCAAAAAATCAAGTCCTGAACTGAAAGCCCCCAAACTACCGGAACCGTCGAAAAATTGAGTCGATAAAATTGGGCGATTTCACCGGAAAAAACTCCAAATTGTTGGTGATAAGTCGTAAAGATCCAAAGAATGGACACCAACATTAAAACACTGCCTGCAAACGTAAACATGAAAAATTTTAACGCCGCATAAATTCGATTCTGACTTCCCCAAACGCCGATCAAAAGAATCATCGGAATTAACATCAATTCCCAAAAAACGTAAAACAGGAAAATATCGGTCGCTAAAAATGTTCCGGTCATCGCCGAGTCGAGCACTAGGGAAGAACTGACAAAGGCTCTAAGTTTTCTATCCTCGCCCCAACTGGCTAATAGGGCTATGGGCATCATTACTTTAATCAAAAGTACCAATGGAAAACTTAATCCATCAACAGCTAAACTCAACTTGATGCCGTAACTCTCAATCCAGGGAAGTGACCAAACCATTTGCAATTGGGATGAAGCGGAAGCGTCAAACTTCTCGTAAAGAATAAAAGCTAGACCCACTCCTACCAACGATGTCACGAGAGCAACCCATCTGGCGAGTTGACGAGATAAAGGAATGCATAAAAGAACCCCGACTAGAGGAACAAACACGAGATAAGCCAATAAGGAGTCGGTCATGTTAAATTACCCACCCTTTCAGGGAGTGCCACAAAACCCACAAACCCCCCAACACCAAGATCATTAAATAAAACTGAACAAGACCCGATTGAATTATGTTGAGCAAAATACCCAATCCCGAGGAAATCCGAGCGGGAAATAAAGCTAAACCATCGATGATAGTAGGATCTACAACCCGCGCAAAAAATCTGGACAGTATTTTGAAGGGCCCAACAAAAATAATTGCGTAAAGTTCATCAATCCAAAATTTGTTCATAAAGATCAGCTGCATTGGGCGAAATACCTTCTGAGCTGAGGCAGCTCGAGTGAGCTTCCCGTAAAAGAACCCAGCGGTGGCAATACCGACAACCGCCAAACCGGTCGCAACTATCATGGCCGCATGTTCAGAAACCACTGTGGGTTGTTCTGGGAACTCGACAAGAACTTTAGCTAAATAATGTTGCATGTAATTTGGAATCCAATGAAGCCCATGAGGAACACCCAATAATCCACTCAAAGCACTGCCTATCGCTAACAGGACTAAGGGAAACATCATTACCCAAGGACTTTCGTGAGGATGAGCCTCTCCTCGATATTCTCCCAAAAAGACCAAAATAAACATTCGTGCCATATAAAAGGCAGTCAAAGTAGAAGCCACTAAACCCAATAACCACAATGTCAAACTCTGAGTGTTTCCAGAAGCTAACGTACTAAAAAGAATAGTGTCTTTACTAAAAAAACCGGACAGTGGGGGGATTCCGCAAATTGCCGCAGTTGCAATTAAACAAGTAAGGAAAGTTCCGGGCATTTTCTTACGAAGCCCCCCCATATGACAAATATTCTGCTCTCCATGCAAACCGTGAATCACGCTGCCCGCTCCCAGAAAGAGAAGGGCTTTAAAAAAAGCATGCGTCATGAGATGAAAAACAGCCGCAAAATAAGCTCGAGATCCTACAGCTAAAAACATTAGACCCAACTGACTCACAGTAGAATAGGCCAAAACTTTTTTTATATCTCTCTGAGCGGTCGCAATCAGTGCTGCAAAAAGAGCGGTCGCAACCCCCACCCAAGCAATCATTGCATTAGTATCTGCTGTCAGCATGTACAGGAAATTCATCCGACAAATCAAATACACCCCTGCAGTGACCATCGTCGCCGCATGAATAAGTGCACTCACGGGAGTCGGACCCGCCATCGCGTCTGGCAACCATACATAGAGTGGAATTTGAGCCGATTTTCCAGTGGCGCCCACAAACAAGAAAAATGAAGCAATGTTTAAAAAGTGAAGATCAAATTGGCTCGAAGTAGCAAGTAATTGGGCTATTTCATCAAACCGAAGAGTATGAAAAATTTGATAACAGTAAAAAATCCCAATTAAAAATCCGGCATCTCCAATCCGATTGACTAAAAATGCTTTCATCCCGGCTTTTGCTTTATCTAAATCCTCATACCAATATCCAATAAGCAGATAAGAACAAAGACCAACGCCCTCCCAACCGACAAACAGTCCTAAGAGATTGTCCGAAGTGATGAGAACAAGCATGTTGAAAAGAAACAAATTTAAATAAGCAAAGTACCGACTCGGACCTCTTTCCTCGGACATATACCCAATGGAGTAAAGATGAATTAAGGAACCGATTCCGGTAACCACGAGTGCCATCACGGCTGTAAGGGCATCAAATTTGAATCCCCAAAATTGCTTAAACTCCCCTGAGTTAAACCATTCGGTGGCCCAATGAACGGCCGTGATATCGTGGTTCAAATGGAAAAACAAAAATAATGCGCACGCAAACGAACAGACTGCAAAAAAGGTTGCGATCACGCCGGCTCTTTTGGGAAAAGCTGGCCGGATAACCACGCCATTTAAAAAGCTACCCAGGAGGGGTAACAAAATCATACTAAGTAAAATATGAGGCGCAGAGAGCATAACTATCCTTGCAAACTCTTAAAATGATCTAAATTCACTGAACCCTTCAGCCTGTAAAGATTCAATACAATTCCCAACCCCACTGCGACTTCTGCAGCTGCTACAGTGACCACAAAAACAACGAGAATAATTCCATCGGGAGTATTGGTTCGCATCGATGTTTCAATCAGTAGCAAATTGACAGCGTTTAACATCAATTCGATGCACATGAGAACCACGATAGTATTTTTTCTCAGGAGAAATCCGAGAAGCCCCAGTGCAAACATAGCGACCGCAACGAAATGAGACCAATAAGTAAGCGAAGTCGGAAAATTCATCGCTGTTCTCCCCCGTGAGGAATTTCCTGAGTTCTCGTGATGGCAAAAATAGCAATTATCATGACCAATAAAAACAGAGAGAGGACTTCGAATGGCCAGAGGTACCTAGTAAACAACAATTTAGAAATGGTTCTTAATTGATCCGTTGGAATTTCAGGGATCTTATTGGGAATGGCGCGAGTTAAAACTCGAAGAAGTATCAATGAAAAAAACCAAACCGCTCCCGCAGAGATTCCCAAGGTAAGAAGATTCGAAGGATTCTCTCGATTGACCTGAAGATTCAGTAACATCACCACAAAAACGAAGAGAACCACAATGGCCCCGGTATAAATTAAGATTTGAATCATCGCCATAAAGGTCGATCCCCAAAGCAGATAAAGCCCCGACAGACCAAAAAAAGATAGAATCAGACTGAAGGCGCTGTAGACCGGGTTTCGTGCTAAGAAAACGCCACTGGCTGCTCCAATAGTAAAGAGACTAAAAGCAACAAATAAAATCTCTCTCATGCAGCCCCTCGAAAATACATTATGACAGCGGTGATCACGAGATTAATCAAACCCAGCGGAATTAAATTCCGCCATGCCAGTCGCATGAGTTGATCGAATCGAAATCTGGGTAAAGTCCACCGAACCCACACAAACACCAACATGAAAAAGGATATTTTTACTACTACGGATAAAACCTGTAGCGCCGCAAGAAGATTTCTAGAACCTAACCATTGCAGCAAAGTCGCATCTGAAATCCACGGCAAATGCCACCCTCCAAAATACATAGCTACCATCAAACCCGACATCGTTGCCATGTTCATGTATTCCGCCATGAAGAAAGTTCCAAAATCCATCGGCCCATATTCAGTGTGAAACCCTGCCACGAGTTCGGCTTCTGTCTCGGGCAAATCAAAAGGGAGTCGATTGGTTTCAGCAAAAGCAGAAATGAAAAACAGTAAAAATCCCAAGGGCTGATAAAATATTCCCCAGTTAGGAAGCACTCCCATCAAAGTCCCCTCTTGTGTGTAAACCATCTCTCTTAAATTAAAATGTCCGTACCAAAGAACTGCGCTGCAAGCGGCAAGTCCCAATGGGATTTCATAACTGATAATTTGAGAAGAGGACCGCATCGCCCCCATTAACGAGAATTTGTTATTCGAAGCCCATCCACCAAATAAAATGCCGTAGATTCCCAAGGACCCAATAGCAAGAATGTAAAGAACTCCGACGTCGATATTGGCAACCTGAAGTGGATAGTTTTTCTCGAACACAGTAAAAAAATCACCAAAGGGTAAAGCAGCTACCACTAAAGAGGCTGGAAAAAGGACCAGAAAAGGTCCCAACAAATAGAGGGCCTTGTTGACCTGACGAGGAATAGTCACTTCCTTCATCATCATTTTAATCACATCGGCAACTGGCTGAAATAATCCAAAAGGCCCCACTCGATTAGGTCCAGGGCGATCTTGCATCAAGGCAGCGCCACGTCTTTCCACAATGAGCATGATAGGAACAACTTGGACCATTCCTAAGTAAATCACTGCCGTCTTGATTGCAGTTATAATGATATCTGTCCATTCCATATCAATTCAGCTTGAGGCAGTCCTTTCTAAAAATGTAAACCAGACCAAGAACTAAAAGCCCCATGTAAACCAACATGGCAATAAGCAATCCGGGTCCCTGGACCAAAGATTCTTTGTAAACCAATGCCCAAGGAAAAAAGAAGGCCGCTTCAACGTCAAATAGGAGAAATAAAACTGCGATCAAATAAAAACTGGTTTTAAAGGGGGCCCGAGCCGAACCCTCAGGGGTAGCCACCCCACATTCGTAAACACTCAATTTTGATGCTAATGGATTTCTGGGCCCGAGCAATCTTTTGACCGTAAACAAACCTATGCACAACAAAACAGCAAAAATCAGAAGGAATCCGACAGGTAAAAATGCTTCCATGCGTTTCCTCCTTTCTTAGTCAATTCAACTTATAGGATGTTTGAAAGTGTTCTTTCTGCAAATTCGAGAATAGGGGTAAAATACAAACCCAAAACCACTGTAGGAATTGCAAGCCCTACAAGTCCGAAAGCATGATAGGGTGACAACGTCAAAGATTCAGCAATTTCCGGTTTGTCTAACCACATCGATTTCAAGATTTTAATGTAGTAGTACAAGGAAACTACGCTATTGAGAACCCCCAGCAGCGCCAACCACAAAAAGCCGCCCGATTTAATCACCGAACCAAAAATCAAAAACTTTCCAATGAATCCGGAAAACATGGGGATTCCGGTGAGAGAAAAAATAAAGACTCCCATGCAGGTTCCTAAAACGGGCATCGACCATCCCATCCCTCTAAAAGCGTCCAAATCTTCTCTGCCCCGTAAATTTGAAACAACTCCAACTACCCAAAAGGCTCCGATGTTCATGGCACAATAGGCAATCAAATAAAAGATGATGGCAGTCAGGCCGGAACGATCCAGCGTCACCAATCCCATCAGCATGTATCCCACATGAGCGATGCTCGAATACGCTAAAATTCGTTTCACATTGGTTTGACCAATCGCGGACAAATTACCCACAACCATTGTTAAAGCTGAAATCACGGCAATGGCTGAAGTTAAAGAAATTCCGGGAAGCATTTGCCAGTTTCCCTCTGCAGTTTTGGCAGCAAATACGGTCAATACCATTCTCAAAAAGGCCGCAAAACCGGCAGCCTTAGGCCCCACACTAAAAAACGTTGCTACTGGAGTGGGCGCTCCTTCGTAAACATCCGGAGCCCAAAAATGCATTGGAAACGCAGAGATCTTATAGGCTAGTCCCCCATAAATGAGGACCAAGGACAACCAAAAAACCAATCCCAAGTTTCCCTGAGTTGAACTGAGATAAGCTGTGATTTGTGGATAATTTAACGAACCCGTCAATCCGTATAACAGGCTAAAACCGTAAATCATCAGTCCAGAGGCCACACCCCCAAAGACCAAATATTTAAAAGAGGCTTCATTCGACCTCAAATTATCCCTCTTAAATCCGGCCATCACGAAAGAGATGATACTCACCATCTCAATTCCCATATAGAGAACCAAAAGATGGGTAGCTCCTGCCATAATTCCCATACCAATGGTCGTGCAAATCAACAGCAAAGAAAATTCCATGCGACTTCGATTTTCGATTTCCGAAGAACCGAAGGCCACATAGCTACTAACCGCAGCGGTGAAAAAGAAGAAGTATCGAAAGAACTTGGTCAGGCCATCATTCACTAGCATGCCGCCAAAATAAGCCTCTGAAGTTGTTCCCACTTTGCAAGTCAAAAGAACCGCTGCAATACAGGCTATTATCGTCACCATCATTGGGACTTTATTTGTTCTTGATTTAGGTATCAAACCATCCACGATAAAAAGTAAGCACAAAAATAAAGTCAGGCAGACTTCAGGCGCAAACAACTTAATATTATGTAACGTTTCAGCCGACACAAACACCTCTTAAATTAAGAGAATAACGTTAATAGCTTTGCAATAGTAGAACCCATGAGATTTAAAACCGGCATGGGATAAACTCCTAAAACGATCACCAGAACACACAATGGAGCCAAAGTGAAAATCTCTCTTCCATTGATATCTTCAAGTTCTTTGTGTTCTTCATTGAGAGGTCCGAGAAAAACTCTCATGAACATCCACAACAAATAAGCAGCTCCTAAGAGAATACCCAGTGATCCAATCACAACATAAGTTTGGAATTTGGGATTAGAAAAAGCGCCTAAGAACACTAAGGCTTCACTGATAAAACCGCTTAATCCCGGCAAACCCAAAGAGGCAAAAAGACCAATGGCCATAATGCCGGTATAGACAGGAACTACTGACGCAATTCCACCAAACCCTTTAGATCCATCTGGTTTCACTATCCAACGGTGGTGAACTCGATCATAAACAACGCCTACTAGCAAAAACAACATCGCAGTGGAAGTTCCGTGATTGAACATCTGAAGAACAGCACCATTAACCCCGGCAGTCGTGAAGCTTGCCATTCCTACAATCACATATCCCATGTGAGAGACGGAAGAATAAGCCACCAACTTCTTAAGATCCTTTTGAGCCATCGCACAGAAAGCTCCATAAAGAATGTTAATGACTCCAAGATCCATCATGAAGTTTGAAGCCCACATCGTAGCTTCGGGAAGGATAGGATAGTTCATTCTTAAGATTCCATAAGTTCCCATTTTCAAAAGGACACCCGCCAGAATGACGGATACCGCAGTGGGAGCTTCCACGTGCGCCCAAGGCAACCAAGTATGAAAAGGCCAAACTGGAACTTTGATAGCAAATCCGATGAAAAGGCCAATCCAGAAAAGTTTATCTAGCGGCAACTGATGGCCGAAAAGCGCAATGGTCTTTCCTACAAATTGATGGCTTTGAGCTAACTGTAATAGATTGAAAGTGTGAGGTTCGGAGTAATAATACATTCCCACCATCACCAACAACATGAGAACGGAACCAAACAGCGTATAAAGGAAGAATTTAATTGCGGCGTAAACCTTCTCTTTACCTCCCCAAATTCCAATGAGGAAGTACATCGGAAGTAGCATGATTTCCCAAAAAAGGAAGAAAAGGAAGAAATCCAAAGCACAGAAAACCCCCATCATTCCCGTTTCTAGGAACAAAAACATCGCATAGTACCCTTTAACCCCATCTTCAATTCCCCAAGAGGCAATCACGCACAGGAAGGATAAAAGAACCGTCAAAAGTACCATGGGAACACTCAATCCATCGATTCCCATAAAATATTGAATGTTGAACGGCTTGATCCAATCAAACTGCTCAACGAACTGCATGCTCGCCGTCGATCTGTCGAAATGCATATAAAGGTAAACACCCAAGGCAAGAGGAATGGCTGTGGCCACCACTGAAATCCATCTCACCAGATTTGGATTATTACGAGGTGTAGCCAACACAGCTACCATGCCCAACAAGGGGATATAGGTCATTACGGATAGAATCGGAAACATACTCTCCCTTTCAAAAAACCTTGGACTCTACTTCAAGCCCAAATTTGCATAAAACAAAGCCACAATAATAAACATCACAGTCAAAACTAAATACTGCTGAACTTTTCCGGTCTGAAACTGACGAACGATCCAACCCCCGCCTGCAGTCACATCAGCAGTTCCATCCACCATGATTCGGTCAACAACGATATCATCAAACTTTCCAACGAAACTCTTAACTACCATAGTGGCGTCTCGCCATCCGTCCACCAAAACTCTATCGACAAATTTGTCATCGAAAGTAGCCAGCATACGATTAAAGTTGAGTAGACCCTTTTGAATGAGAATTCCAAGATACAACTCATCAAAGTAGTACTTATTCCACAAAAGAGTATAAACCGGACCCACCCATTTTTTGATCGCATCGGCTTTAATCAAATGCTTTAGATAAGTGATCGATGAAATGAAAATCCCCAATCCGGCCACTGCTAAAGAAATCATCAGAGCTAACCCATGAGCATGATGATGAATAGCTTCCGCTTCGGGCGATAAGTGTTCGGCGATTCCCATTTCTTTTTGAGCACCTTCCAAAGCGTGATCGAACCATTTCACTGGCATGACATGATCGATCGATTCAATTCCAGTAGGTCCTGCAAAAACAATGGCAAAGGACAAACCTGCCAATATCATCAGCGGAAGGGTCATGGTCAAAGGCTGTTCATGAGCATGATGGTGTTTGTGTTCGTCGCGAGCATGACCAAAGAAAGTCATGTAGATCATGCGAAACATGTAAAAAGCAGTAATGCCTGCTGTCGCAAATCCAAGCAGAGGAATGAGATAGTGCCCATGATGTTCCATACTATAGGCTAAAGCACCACCCAAAATTCGATCCTTACTGACAAAGCCAGAAAATCCTGGAACCCCACTAATCGCCAAGGTTGCAATAAACATCGTGGCAAAGTGATAGGCATTTTAGATTTCAATCCGCCCATCTCTCTCATGTCCTGAGTATGGACTGAGTGAATCACCGAACCCGAGCACAAAAACAGACAAGCTTTGAAGCAAGCGTGAGTCACCAAATGCATAAAGCCTGGTGCAAAAGCGCCAACACCCACTCCCATCACCATGTAGCCCAACTGACTGATGGTGGAGTAGGCCAAAACCTTTTTAATGTCCACTTGAACAATCGCTATACAAGCAGCAAGGAACGCCGTAATCGCCCCGACATAGGCCACCACAGGTAACACCACATGAGAAGCTTCCAACAAAGGGAACATTCGAATTAAAAGAAATACCCCGGCAGCCACCATGGTCGCAGCATGGATAAGGGCTGATACAGGAGTGGGACCTTCCATAGCATCCGGCAACCACACATGAAGAGGGAATTGAGCTGACTTCCCTACGGTTCCCATCATCACCATAAATCCGATAAAGGCTAGAGCCGGAAAACCCGCAATCGTAAGATCGTGCGCAACTCCGGTTTCAATGGCTTTGTAGATCGCCATGAAGTTACTCGTTCCAAAAATGTAGTAGAGACCTGCGATTCCTAGGAAGAACATAGTGTCGCCTACCCTAGTGGTCATGAAAGCTTTAATACTGGCGTTAATAGCGGAAGGCTTCTTGTAATAAAAACCGATGAGCAAATAAGAACACAGCCCCATCAACTCCCAACACATAAAGAAGGTTAGAAGATTATCAGAGAGCACTAATCCTAACATTCCCGCTGAGAACAACGAGATGTATGCAAAAAAGAGATGATATCTTTCTTCGCCATGCATGTATCCCGTAGAAAAAAGGTGAATCAAGGAAGCACAAAGAGTCACCATGAACAACATGATAGCGGTCAGATTGTTAATAAGAACCCCTACCACCAAATTCACTGCACTATTAAGTTTCCCCGCCCCTTCAACTCCGGGAAGAGCCATCCAGGAAACTTGAAACGTATCAAAAACATGCCCCTCAGTTACCAACTTCAAAAAAATGGGCGTAGCGACTGCAAAAGAACCGAAAATAGCAAGTACAGAAACAAAATCTCCGTGGCGTGGAAGTTTCTTTCCAAAAAGCGCTTGGATGACAAACGCTACCAAGGGAAACAGGGCGATAAGTAAAGCTTGTTGTGCCATCTTAGTTCCTCATGATGCTTGCTTCATCGGCATCGATTGTTTGCTTGAGCCGATAAAAACGTAAAATAACGGCAAGAGCCACCGCCGCTTCAGCTGCTGCAATCAGCATAATGAAAAGGGCGACGATCTGTCCGTCGATCAAGCCAGTTCTAAATTTACTGAATGCAACAAAGTTAATCCCCGCTGCATTTAAAATCAGTTCAATTCCCAACAAAATCCCAATGGCATTTTTACGGGTCATCACACAAAAGATTCCCAGAGCAAAAAGGATAGCCCCTACTGCTAAGTAACCTTGTAAACTCGAACTAAATTGAATGAGCTGGTTCATTCGGGCCTCGCTAACCAAACAGCTCCCACCATAGCTCCTAACAGGAGAATGGTAATAGCCTCAAAAGGAAGTAAATAACTGCCTAAAAGAGCTTGTCCAATTAAAGCTGTTTTAGGAGTTGTCGAAAATTTTTCTAATGCTTCTGGAGTCTGAGGAGGAAGAGAAAGTACCATCTGATGAAGCGCTCGGTACAAGAAAGCCCCAATGATAGTCGCCAAAACACCTGGCAATACCATTTTGTTACGAATGTCAGCCAACTTAATTTTATAAAGCCACTGAGTTAACATGATAGCGAACAGAATCAGAATGGTAACGCCACCCACATAAATAATAACTTGGGCACCCGCCAGGAAATCGGCCCCAGCGTATAAAAACATGACTGCCACCCCACAGAAAGTGAAGAGCAAAAAGACCGAGGCATAAAGGATGTTGGGATGAAACCCAACGACGATCGCCGAAGCAACAGTTAGTATTTGAGCCAGAAGTAAAACCTTATTCATAAATCACCCATGCCCCATCAATAGCTGCATGAGGGACTGACCTTTAAATGCCCACATCCAAAGCGCAGTTCCCAACACATTAAAGAATGCAAGCGGCAAGAGCCCTTTCCAACACATTCCCATCAATTGATCGACTCGCAACCGAGGAAGCGTCCATCTCAACCACATCACCACAAAAACCACCAAAAGTGTCTTAATCATAAAGACGTGGAATTGAATGAAAGCGACCAAACCCGTAGGTAAAGCAAAACCTAATTTCTCAATATCTAAAAAGGGAATGTGCCATCCACCCAGGAACAAGGCTGTCACCATCGCGGACATGACAAAAACATCGCAGAATTCTCCCAATGCATACAAACCAAAACGCATTCCTGAAAACTCTGTGTTAAACCCAGAGACCAGTTCGGATTCCGCTTCTGGTAAGTCGAAGGGAATACGATTAGTTTCGGCTAGCCCGCCTACGAAGAGTAAAAACATCGAGAAAAAAGTAAACGGATTATGAAAGGCATTCCAAAAGTGGTAGGTCGCAGGATTTTCACCAAAAACTGTCCAGCCTTGTTGTTCAACGATAGTCCCGATTTGTAAACTTCCTGAAATAAGGACCACGGGAAGAATAGAAAGGGCTACAGGAATTTCATAGCTGACAATCTGAGAAGCAGCTCTCAATCCCCCTAAAAGCGACCACTTGTTTTCAGAGGCCCAGGACCCCAACAAAAGGCCAGGAGCAATTAAAGTAGTTACAGCTAAAATAAAGATCACACCGATATTTACATCGGCACCGATCAAATATTTGCTTAAAGGAAGAACAGCAAAAGCCGTACATGACCCCACCACCACAAACAAAGGAGCTAGGTTAAAAAGGAATCGGTCTCCACCTTTGGGAATGAAATCCTCTTTAGACAACATCTTGATGGCATCGGCAGCGAACTGAAATAACCCAATAGGACCTACCCGGTTAGGACCAATTCTATCTTGCATGTCGGCCGCAATTTTTCTTTCAATGTAAGTAGCTAACCCACCGAAAGGGAGGGCTAAAAAGTAGATTACTATGAAAGCTGAGATGGCCGCCCAACCCCAAAGAGGAAGAAATCCAAACCAACCTTCTAAAGAATGTGCAAATTGAGCTGATTGAACCATTATTTATTGGGGGCGAACTTAGTTACGCCTTTTACCCACTCCAAGTCTCCGCGAACCCAACAGTAAATAAGACCAATCAACAGTAGGGCCACGAAAAGAAAAATTTCACTGAAAACTAAAGCCACAGAACCATTAGTAATGGACTCTTTAAACACGGTAGCTGCCGGAAAAATGGCCGCCATCTCCACGTCAAAAATAATGAAAACGATAGCGACAATATAAAACCTGATATTGAATTTAATCCATGCAGACCCTACGGGTTCTTCACCACATTCATAAGAGGTCATTTTTCTGCGGGTATCTTTACCCTTGGGTCTAAGAAGATATCCAACGCCGAGCATTAAAGGCACAGTCATTGCGGATATGATGATGAACCAAAAAGCTGTGATGTATCCTGTCTCCACGGCGGTAATACCCTTTATTTGCTGTGACAGTTAATTCTGCGAGTTTCTCATTGCTGTTTTTCATCGGTTTGACCAACGAAAAAGTCACATAAGTAGTTGAAATTATAAATTGTCGACGCAAAAACTATTGGTGAACAAGTTAATTGTCAAGAAAGTAAGTGGCTGAAAAGTTGAGTCATCATGCCTTTTCAATGACGGCAATCAGTTCATCTCCTTTTCCTAATCTTGATTGAACCCACCGTAAGGGAAAGGTTACCATTCCGCTGACAACCATGATTAAACGATAGAGATTCACTACGATGACGTTACGTTTCATTAACCCCTTACTTGGGGAAGGTTTGGCCAGTAGCGATTTTCTAAACAACCTTTTGGGAGTTTGAATCAAAGCAATTAACCAACCCGAAAATGACTCATGGGAATAAAGCTCTCGGGTTTTTAATCCAGATTTTTGTAAGGTCTGTGCAAGAGTAGCTCGGTTGAAATACAGAAGGTGATAGGGTTGATAACTCACCCATCCCGGCAAAAAAGCTCCCCAAGAATCAATGTTCGGAACCGCCAGAAACAGAAGCCCGGTATCTTTTAGTAAACCCTTTAGAAAAGTTAAAAATTCCAATGGGTTTAACGTATGCTCGAGAACATGATGAGCCACAATCAGGTCATACTTCCGATCTTTTGGAATAGACTCCAATCCACCTCCGAAGACTTTCACTTGATGCAACCTGTTTACTGTTTCTGCAATAGACTCTAAAAGGTCAACTCCTTCAACCTCAAAGCCTTGATCTTTCATAAATTTCAACAAGGAACCGTTGCCGACTCCTACTTCAAGCAGCTTACCCTTGGTACACCCCTGTTTAACAATTCGTGCATAAGTCCGCTTATGATTAAATTGGTCGAAAGATCTTTGCCAAAAATCGACTCCCTGGCTACCACTTGGGCTAAACCATTCTTCATGAATATTTTTGACCGACTCTGGTTGGGTATATTCTCCATTAAGTATTAAACGACATCCCCCACAACTGATTAAGCCCATTTTTACGTTAGTGAACGTAGAACTCTGACAATTAGGACAAATCATTTCTTACCGCCGGCGCTCTAATATCTTCATAAAGGATCGACTTTGGATCTCTTCAATAGTGAGACCCGTTTTTAATGCTTCATCTTGAGTGATCGCCCCACAGCTCAAAGCTCTTAAAAAGAAATTGAGCAGCCCTTGACCAGTAGCAGCATCATCAAAAACATCCCCTAACAAAGTCGCTTTGGCAGCTTTTTCCACAAATCCCTTAAGGCGATCGGAAGCTGAATGAAGTGCTTCAAGGAAAAAGGCATAGGTTGCAGCGTAACGAATGGGAAGTTGGGCTGGATGAAGATCCCACCCTTGATAGAAACCCGTCGCTAGGGAATGACGAATGTGATCGTAACTTAATTTCCAGGCTCGATGAACCACTGCTTTATTTTCCTGGATTTGAGTCCCACTCAAAGGCTTGCCCTCCATAACTCGATGGGGACCTACAGGCATCACATTAGTAGCTCCATCAGAAAGAAGAACCGGTAATCCCATAAGTGAAACTTGCATCACGTGTTTTGCAAAATCACAAACTGGGTTAATCATGGTTTGATAGTGAGCTGTGATTCCACAACCAGCAGTGTAGTCGTACGTTCCAAAGTGGGCGCCCACACATCTACCCTTTCCTGCCTCCACAAAACTTCGTAGCGGAGAATTCCCCTGTGAACCCAAAATCGACTGAGGGGTCTCCACCATGAATTCAAACTTCAAGGTCCCCACCGACAACCGGTGATTCTTTTCTAAAATCTCAAGCAAACCAACCAAAGCAGAAATTTGTTCAGGATGAGTCACTTTTGGAATAGTGACGACGAAGTTTGGGGGTAATTTTCCTCCGGTTCGATTGAGTAAAGTCGTTAGAAAAATATCTAGGGTGCGAATGCTGCGTTTGTGGCACTCTTCTGAGAAAGGCTTAATCCGAATTCCCAAGAAAGGAGGCAAAGAATTTTGTTCGATTCCTTTAGCGACCTCTAAAGCTCCGGTTTCAGCATGACCATCTTCCTCAGCATCCGGCCGGGTGCCGTAACCATCCTCGTAATCGATTCGAAAATCTTCGACTGCTTCTTCAACTAATTTCTTTTCAATTCGGGAGTAAATCTTAGACCATAATTCGAGTTC
This sequence comes from Deltaproteobacteria bacterium, assembly GCA_900299195.1. Classification (GTDB taxonomy): domain Bacteria; phylum Bdellovibrionota; class FAC87; order UBA2466; family UBA2466; genus UBA2466. Next base: position 49,021 of record OMIX01000081.1, on the reverse strand, counting down.
GGCTTTTTCTTCTCCCAAGGCTAGCATTAACGTTTTGGCATCTGGAGCATACTCCTTCAAATTTTTCAAAGCTACCCCACTCATTTTTTTTGCCGTATCGCTGGAAAAGATCTGAGCTCCTCCATAAACGGTATGAACAGGTTGGCGATCATGAGTTCCCCCAGGGTATTGGTGAAGAAACTGTTGATTCGCTAAATGAAGTTCCTGAGTGATCGTAGAAATAGAGCTTTGAGTGAATGTAGTTTTCATAGTGTCAACTTCCTCGATAGGTTGAGTATCCAAATGGGCTTAAAAGTAAGGGAACATGATAGTGTTCTTCGGTCGCAGTGACTTCAAAAGTCACAGTGACTGAAGAATAAAAGCTTTTCGTTTGTTTTCTTTCAAAATACGGCTTAGTGAAAAACTCCAGTCGATAAACTCCGCTCGTGAGCGGGCCAGAAAATAGGTTCTCCTGTCGTCCATCGGCGTTAGTCATCCCTTCTCCCAATTTTTCCCAATCCGATTTTGTGGTTTGCCTCTCAAGCTTGCACGAAACATCAGCCGCTGGCTTTCCAAGACTGATATCTAAAATATGGGTAGTAATCGGACTCCGTTTATTCATGAATCAATTTCTCCAATCGAATAAGTGTTATCTTTTCCTGCTCCGCAGCCGCTAATTTAATTTCTTGTGCGGGATCATTTCTTAATCGAGCCTCTAACAGGTTCAACATTTGCTCTGCCGATTTGCCCGTAGCACAAACGATAAAAATATAACCAAATCGATTCTCGTAGTTTTGGTTTCCCAAGGCAAGCGCTTGTAATACCGCAATGGAAGCTTTTTCACTTCCACGTTGTTCCTGCTCGGCCCAAACGCGGGTCGAGGCAAATTTCTTTTTTAAAGAATCTAAATCCCCTATTTTTGGATGGTGGCTAAAAGCCTCTTTCCAGTCTTCTTGAGTTAACCCATTCCAAATTTCGCTAGATGAAGAAAAGACAGCGGAAAGATCAGAAAAAGGACGAAGCTTTTCCATTTTTTGAACCCACTGATGAGAACCACAACAATGAGTTAAAACCTCCTGGGCATCCTTCATGGGAAGTGAGTTGAATTGGGACAGAGTCAAAGTATTCATTCGGGAAATCCATAAACTCTGAGACGGCTTACGCCCCCATCAGGAAAAATATTTAATCGCAAGTAGTCGAAACTCTCTTTCTTTGCCACTTCGGTGAGGGCCTTATCGAAAAAATGGCTAAAGTGAGCTTTAAGTTTTGTTTTGGGCAAAATTTCAACCCACTTTAAATTTTTTCCCGCCATAAAGTCTGAAGCCGTTAAATCTCGTTTGGGATACCGACAACCTTCGATGGAACAAGTGTCCGGGAAATTTCCTTTAAAGAAATGGGTGTCCACTTCAATTTTTTTGATTTTACCTGTAGTTCCAAGCTTAACCACAATCCAATCGTATCCTGGGACTCGTTTGCGTTTGGTTTCCCAGCCGTCTCCCATGTTAATGGCTCGTCCCGGAAGAATGAGGTTTTCCATTCGACCGTAGTGATTGTCATTACATGTGATCACTTGGGCTCCGTGAGTTACTAAAGCTAAATCTTTGGGCACTTTAGATTTTTTTAATGTTTCCCAATCCGCCGTTACATTTCCATAGACGCGAAGTCGTGCGACCCCTCCATCTGGAAAAATATTCAAGCGCAGATGGGTCCAGGATTTGTCATTTTTGACAGGAAAGAAATTATGAGTATCTCCTTTTAGCGCTGTTCTGGGGACTAACTCTACCCAATCTAACTTTACCTTACTCAAATTGGCAGCCGTGATATTTTTTGAACAGTGAGTAGCCTCCAACGAGAAATGTTCAGGATAGTTCCCTGTAAAATACCGGGTATTCACATCCAAACCCGATATAGTTCCCGCGACCCCTAGTTTTAATAAGCACCAATCATGGCCGGGAGTTCGTCTTCTACGAGACTCCCACCCATCCATCCACTTTCCATTGGCCGTATATTTGCCCGGAATAAAAATGGGTTCTTCCGCTTTTACCAGTCCATTCTTGGATGCAAAAAAATCGTCATTAGCGAAAATGGCTTTCCCCCCCAATCTCTCAGAAGCCAAATCTACTAAATGCTGAAACGGATTCTGTATATTCGATGGCGTTTCCATAATTTTTCCTCGTATTTATTTTCTTTTAACCTCTAGTCCCACAGGTCCCTTCAGCTGTCCCTCATCATAAACTTTTTGTCCACGAACAAAAGTCATTTTAACGACTCCAGAGAGTTTCTTCCCTAGATAGGGAGTCACTTTGTGACGATGAAGAATTTGTGACTCCTTCAAAGTAAAAGTTTCATTAGGATCCCACACGACAAGATCGGCATCGCAGCCTTCTTCAATTCTTCCAGTTTTACCCTCAATCATGAGAAACTCTGTCGTCAATTGAGACATCCACAGAGAAAGATGCCCCAAAGAAAAACCACGGCTCTTCATCTCAGTCCAAATCACAGGTAAGCTGAATTGAAGACCTGCGATTCCCCCCCAAGCCGTATCAAAATTTCCGCTTTCCAAATTTTTTAATTGTGGGGTACAGGGAGAATGATCAGAGACAATAAAATCGATCACCCCGTTCTTTAATCCATCCCATAACAAATTTTGATTCTTCTCGTTTCGAATGGGGGGAGCACATTTAAAATGCGTTTCACCCTCAGAAATTTCCTCCGCCTTTAAAGTCAAGTAATGGGGACAGGTTTCTACCGAAACGGGCAATCCCTTTTTTTTGGCTTCTTGAATTTCCTTAATCGCTTCGGCAGCTGAAAGATGAACAATATGAACACGAGCGCCAGTCTCTTGAGCTACACGGATGATTTGTTGAATCGCTTCAACTTCCCAATAAGAAGGTCTTGATTCTAAATAATGCCTGTAACTACGCACTGAAGGATCATTAACTTTTACCGGACTCTCAAATTCTGCATGAACCAGCAAAGGAACTTGGTGTTTTGCCAAGATCTTCAAACTCTCTCGAATGACCTCTTGAGAAGCCATCGGAAACTCGGAAACACCTGAGTCGATCATAAACGCTTTAAATCCCAAAACTCCATGGGAAATCAAAGGTTCTAGATCACTCAGGTTGCCAGGGATCACCCCGCCCCAAAACCCATAATCGACATAAGCTGTTTTTCCTGCTGAACTTCTCTTAAGTTTCAGAGCTTCAACATGGGTTGTTGGAGGAATTGAGTTAAGAGGCATATCGACCAAAGTCGTGATCCCACCCGCAGCTGCAGCTTGAGTGGCTGTCCTAATTCCTTCCCACTCCGTTCGACCAGGTTCATTCATATGAACGTGAGTGTCACAAATGCCAGGCATCACTACGAGATCACCCACATCAATGATTCCACCCGAAAATTTGCTCTCTTTTTCGGTCGTCACTTGATGAATTTTTCCATCCACAACCACTAAAATGGCAGGTCGTAACGAAGCTAGGGATTGGCCCGATTCCGGTAAAAGCACCGACCGACTTTTGATAGCAAAAGATGTCATAGTTCAACCTGAGATTAAGGAAATGAGAACTCTAAAGATTGATTCTTCTTTTTTGAAGATAAATCGATTTTTTGTGTTTTAATTCCCAAAGTCTCATGCCAAGCGGAAAGCGTATAGGTACCTGGGGGAATATTTGTTAAAGTCACCTTCCCTTGAGTATCAGAAACCCCGAAAAAAGGATGAGAAACCACTCCGACATAGCCCGTCATCCAAGGATGGATATCACATTTCGATCGCAACATAATTTCTGGTTTCATTAGTTTTCTCTTAACTCTTTGACCTTGATTCGTAAGTGTCACATTGAATCTGTCATTTTCTTTGGCCATAGAGTGAACATTATGAAGAAAACTATCACTATTTAAAAAAGTGATAGTTTGACCCGCTTGTACTCCCACCACATGAGGTTGATAAGCACAATTTTTTTGGTCCATTTCAACTTCGTTTGATGGAATGGGAAAGGTTTTTCCCTCTAAACCCTCGCTAATCCAGACAAAAACATTTTGAAGTCTTCCGTTTTGTACCTGTAAGTTTTCATTAAATAACGGTCGTCCATTGGCCGACACACATTCCGGAGTAGCTGAAACTTTTTTGGGTGCAGGAACATCCCCAGTAAACTTAATGATAGTATCAACTTTAGTAGAGTCGGTTGATTGAACACTATCAATTTGAGTTATCTTTTTTTCAGCCCCATTTGGCAGAGTGGATTCAGTGGATTCAGTACTCTTTTCGACCGTTAAGTAGGCAAGCCCCAAAAGAGATCCTAGAATCAATACTGGAGGTAACCACCCGACTTTATTTTTAGTAATTTTGTAATGTCGGACCGCTGCTCCTAAAACAAATAACAGCAAAAGAATAATGACATTGTTCTCACTTCCATAGGTCATGGGATAGTGATTACTCAACATTAAAAATAAAACGGGAAGTGTGAGATAGCTATTATGAACCGAACGAAGTTTAGCTTTTCCACTCAACGTGAAATCGGGTTGTCTGCCCTCTTTAGTGGCATCGATCATTTTTTGCTGTGCAGGCAGAATTCGCATCCAAACATTGGCTACCATGAGCGTTCCAAAAACGGCCCCCACATGCATGTAAGCTGCTCTGCCGCCAAAAAACTTAGACAGACCCCACACTAGAGCAATCATCAAGCCGAAAGAAATGAGAGTGGCCAGGGTCGTATTTTTTCCTAAAGTGGAATTCCATAGTCCATCGTAGACGAGCCAAGAAACCGGCAAAGTTAAAAGAGAAACAGCGATAGCTTGAAAGACATTTTTATCGGAATTTGCAGCATCAAATAAAAGTGTTCCCCCACCCGCATAGTAAACCACTGCCATTAAAAGAACCCCTGTGATCCAAGTAAAAGCAGCTTCCCATTTAAACCAATGAAGCGTTTGTGGCATGGAGCCGGGACCTATCTTACGGCGTTCCACTTGATAAAAGCCACCGCTGTGAACCATCCAAACCTCACCCTCGACTCCTTCTTTAGGTTTCTCTGGAAGAGTGAGAGCTTTATCGAGCCAAATGAAATAGAACGAACTTCCAATCCAAGAAATTCCGGCAATTAAATGGCCCCACCGAAGTAAATAACTTAACCAACTATGCAATGAGTCAAACATCAGCAAATCATAAGCTCAACTGAACGGCTTTTAAAGACGATTTTTTTAAAGTTTAGAGTTAAGATACATCGCAATGAAAACCGCAAAAAAAATAGCTGTCGTGGGTGCTGGAAGTTGGGGAACCGGTTTAGCTAATGTATTTGCCGATGCCGGACACGAGGTCACTTTATGGGGAAGAGACTCTGAAACAGTTCAGACGTTAAACTCTCAACACACAAATCCCAAATATTTAAAAGGTATTTCCTTAAACCCTAAACTTAAGGCCTCCTCGGATCTTGAACGAACCGTAGAAGAAGCCTCTTGGATAGTCTGCGCGATACCCACTCAACAAATTAGATCCGTGTTTCAACCTTTAGCTCCTCTCATTCAAAATAAACTAGTGATTAATACCTCAAAAGGAATCGAGGTCGGATCTAATCGAAGAGTGAGTGAAATTTTTTCGGAAATTTCTCCTAAATCGATCTATTCCATTTTGTCGGGACCCAGTTTCGCTCTTGAAGTAGCCAAAAGACTTCCAACCGCGGTGACTCTCGCAAGTGCTGACCTAGAAGATGCAGTGAAAATTCAACAAGCTCTTGCGACCCCCTATTTTCGTTCTTATACTTCGAGAGATGTGACCGGAGTTGAATTTGCGGGCGCTTTAAAAAATGTAGTGGCGATAGCCTCTGGAATGGTGAGTGGACTTCAGTTAGGGTATAACGCTCAAGCGGCTCTCATCAATCGAGGAATCGCTGAAATCATGAGAATCGCCAAAAAATTCCATGCAGATGCTTTCACCTTTTTAGGCTTAGCAGGGACGGGGGATTTAATTCTCACTTGCACGGGACCCTTGAGTCGAAACCGAAAAGTAGGTGTTTTATTGGGAGAGGGCAAACCCTTAGAGACCATTCAAAAAGAGCTCGGGGGAGTAGCCGAAGGAGTGTATACAGCAAAGTCGGCCTATGAATTATCACAAAGAGCAGGAATCGAACTTCCTATCACTGAGCAAGTTTATAAGATCCTTTACGAGGCCAACACCCCAAGTAAAGCGCTGGAATCCCTCATGAGTCGAGAATTAAAAGAAGAATGGTAGAATTTTCCGATATCAGTTCTAGTTCCAAAACCCCATGGGAAAACTGGTTAGCTCAACAAGCCCCCTCTCCCGCTCTAGGGTCTAGCTTTGTTGGATTAGACTCGATCTCTCAAGGTCTTGTTCTCTTAAAATGTCATCAATCTACTGAAGAGCCTATCATGGCGGTTTTCTCATCGAGTGCCGCAGCTAGAAATGCGATCGATCATTTTGTTTTTCTGGGAGGAAAGGCTGTTTCCGAACGAATCCATTTTATTCCCCCACTTGAATTCGATTTTCACCGAAGTTTATTGCCCAACCTAGAAGTGCTCTCAGAGAGAAACATCGCTCTTTTTCATGCTATCAATGATTGTAAAAAGCGGGTTTTCGTCACAACGATTCGAGCCGTTTTACAAAAAGGATTACTGCCTGAGCGATTTTTAAGCGCAGTGCATACTTTTCAACCTAATCAGGAAGTGAATCGAGACACTCTAGTTTTAAATTTAATCGAAGCTGGCTACCAAAGACAACCCACTGCCTTTGACCCAGGAACCTTTTCCGTTCGAGGAGGTGTCATCGATATTTTTTCCCCTTTGTATTCTCATCCCTTCCGTATTGAGTTTTTTGGTGATCTGATTGAAGAATTACGTTTCTTTGATCCCTCTTCACAAAGATCGTTAAGCCAAATCGATAAGGCCTTTGTGGTTCCGGTCAATTTATCTTTGGTTCCTCATGGAGAGATGCTCAACAAAGTGTCCGGAGCTGTCAAAGAGCGCTTAGATTCTCTTGGCGTCCCCAAATTCAAACGAGATGAAATCCTAGACAATCTAAAAATGGGAACTCTCTCACAAGAAAACATGTTTCTTTTCCCAGTTCTCTGTGAAGGTTCAAGTTCGATTTTCGAATATTTTTCGAACAAAACTCTTTTCATTTGGGAGGGCAAGAAAAGTTTAATTGAAGTAGCGAATGAAGACGAGTTTCCAAAACTATTAAAGAACTATGAATTATTTGAAAAGAATCTTCTCCCCATCAGTAAGTCTGAGGAGTTATTTCTTGCTCCTGCGGAAATTGAGAAAGCCATGGTGGGCCACGACCATTATTTCTTTGAGCCGTTCCAAGAGAGTGAATCGAATAAAGAGTTTTATTTGAGTTCACTTGAAGTCTCACTTAGCCAAGAAAGAACTGCGGCCCACCAAAAAGGAAGCTCCCACCCTTCATTAGATGCCTTCACCAAGAAATTTCGCGGCTGGATGGATGAGGGCTACAGAATCCACATTGTCTCTCACACTCAAGTCCATGCTGATAGAATCCAAATGCTTTTTTCTCCGCATGGATTTCACATTCAATTGCATCCGGAGTCTGAAACTCCCTGGAGCATAATGCCAAGCTGTGATTTTAATAGGCTTCATGTTTGGCAAGGTTTTCTCCTTCAAAGTCGAATATACCCTTCGTTAAAAACCATTTTCATCAGTGAAGAAGAAATTTTTGGCGTTAAGAAACGGGTTGCCCGCTCGGGTGGTAAAGTCACTCAAGCTGAACAGAGCAAACTGATCTCTGCATTCAGAGATTTAAAAATTAATGACTATGTGGTTCATAAGGATTTCGGCGTGGGCAGATATCTAGGCCTCAAATCCATGGATTTCGTTGGGGTTCCTAATGATTATGTTCTTTTGGAATACCGAGATGGGGACAAACTTTATATTCCCGTTTATCGACTCAATATCGTACAAAAATACGTAGGTGGGGAAGGAGCCCACGTTGTTGTTGATAAGTTGGGGGGAGAGGCTTGGGCCAAAACTAAGAAAAAAGCGGAGAAGGCCATTGCAGAACTGGCGGCTCAGCTTTTAGATATCCAAGCCAAAAGAAAACTTCTCTCAGCTCCTGCTTTTTCCCCCCTAGGACCTGATTACTTGCAATTCGAAATGGAGTTTCCTTTTGACGAAACTCCGGATCAAATGCGTGCTATCGAAGATGTTATGCACGATCTTAGTCAAAAACATCCCATGGATCGATTGGTTTGTGGAGACGTGGGCTACGGAAAAACCGAAGTTGCCATGAGAGCTGCTTACCGAGCAGTTTTAGATGGGAAACAAGTTGCCGTTTTAGTGCCCACTACAGTTCTAGCCTTTCAACACTTTGAAAGCTTCAAGTCACGATTTAAAAACACGCCAACTCGCATCGAAATGATTTCTCGATTTCGAACTGCGGCTGAAACTAAAAAAATCCTCAGCGATTTAAAAGAAGGAAAAGTGGATGTTTTGGTTGGCACTCACCGCTTAATCTCCCCTGATATTCAGTTTAAAGATCTTGCACTTCTCATTATCGACGAGGAACATCGATTCGGTGTGATTCACAAAGAACGTCTTAAACAACTTGCGGGTTCAATCCATGTTCTTTCTATGACGGCAACTCCCATTCCAAGAACCTTGAACATGGCGATGATGGGGATTAAAGAAATTTCGGTGATAGCCACTCCCCCTCCGGATCGATTGAGTGTGAGAACTTTTGTCTGTCGGGATTCGGACCAAGTGATCACAGAAGCCATCCAAAATGAGCTTTTAAGAGAAGGTCAGGTATTTTTCGTCCATAATCGTATCGAATCTCTTTACGAACTTGAGAAGAGACTTCTTACTCTTTTTCCAAAGATGAAGATCGCCGTGGTCCATGGACAAATGGATGCCGATGAGCTTGAAAAGAAAATGCTCGGGTTTTATCAAGGAAATTTCCAGATCCTACTCACCACTGCCATCATCGAGTCCGGACTCGATATTCCAAAAGCCAATACGATCATCATAGATAAAGCTAATTATTTTGGATTGGCACAGTTGTATCAACTTCGAGGACGCGTAGGACGATCCGCTCAACGAGCTTATTGCTACTTACTAGCCCCTTCTGAAACCCAATTGACTGGAGATGCCAAGGAACGGCTCCAAGTCATCCAAAGATATTCCGATTTGGGTAGTGGATTTAATATTGCAAGTCACGATCTTGAAATTCGGGGCGCTGGTGAACTTTTAGGTAAGGAGCAGTCGGGGCACATCAATGCAATCGGAGTCGACCTCTATTTTGAGCTGCTTGAAGAAAGCATTCATGAACTTAGAGGACAGAAGAAAAAGGTAGAAATTGAGCCCGAGATCACTCTCAAAGTAGCCGCATATTTTCCCAACGACTACTTGCCTGACGTTGGGGAAAGGGTTTCATTGTATCGCAAGCTTTCCAGTGCAGAATCTGAAGATGCCATTGCCAATATGGAAACCGAAATCAGGGATCGCTTAGGAACTCTCCCCGAAGAAGTGACCAACTTAATCGGGTTGATGGTGATCAAACTGTACTTGAAACAACTTCATGTTTTACGAATGAGCTGTGGTCCCAAACGGACTTCTCTGCAATTTGCCCCAACCACCCCGGCCAGCCCTGAAAAGCTGGTTAAACTCATTCAGTCTAACCCACAGCGATATTCACTGACTCCTGATCAGAAATTCGTTTTTTCAGTGGAAAACACTGACTGGCGGTCACAACTAAAAGAAGTTCAGGAACTTTGCCGAAGGCTTGATGTCACTGAAGAAGCGGGCTAGACTAATTTCAGGTTTAAGATGGCAATAGAGGGAGGGCAAATTGGAACCACAAATTCACCACCGTGCAAAAAAAGGGAAGACAAAACACGTTCCTCCGCCCACAGCCCAGATTCAAGATCTCAGTGAGTTGCAAGAGTTTCTCACTGAGGAATTGGTGGACCAAGGCACTGCTTATCGACGAGCTTTTATTCCATTAACGGAAGGGTTGGGTCTTGAAAGCCCTAAAAGTGTTACTCCAAAGATAAAGTTAGATCAGGATAAGCACGAGAAACTGACTTCCTCTAAGCTTCCCCTAAAATCAGAAGCATCACCAGTTCACACCTTGGAAGCACAAATTTTGCAAGACGTTATTGAGCCTATCCAAGAACAAAAAACACCTCCTCCCCTGAAATCGGAGGTGCGTGTTTCTGAAAATCGGTTAGCCGAAGTCATGGATCCCCCCTCTTTGCCTGGCCAGCCCCAATTTTTTGAAGCTCCCCCTCAACCTCCCAAACTGGAAGTGGCTTCGGCTTCTGAAAAATACCCAAACACACAACCTCCTCCACTTCCACGCCCCTCAGTCTTCAAACGACTTTTAGCTGGCGTGATCGATCACGTTTTTGTTCTTCTTATTTGGACCGCCATGATCGTTTTAACCTCAAATTTAATGAATGATTTTAGCTCCGGGTTTTCTATCCAAATTCTGGCAGACTTCGGACAAGCTAAATTTCAGAGAATGGCTGTTTTAGAATTTGCAGCAGCTTGGTTTGGTTATTTAGGATTTTGCCTTTTGATTTCAAAACGGACTTTCGGTATGTGGGTTTGGTCGATTGGAGTTTCTTACGGAGACAAACTTGAAGAAAACTATACCATGAGGAAGGCCATGAGGATTTTTTGGACCTTCCTATTTTCAGCCCCTATTGTTCCCTCTCTCTTCTTGATAGTTCACAAGAACGGTCGAAATATCCTTGATGTTCTTTCGGGAACCAATGTATACGATTCAAACTAATGGCAGCTAGAGTTTTAGAAAGTAAGATCATTCCCTTTGAGAAGATTGCTCAGCTGGCTCTACAGTTAAAAAGCCAGGGAAAGAAAATCATCACCACTAATGGTTGTTTCGATTTGCTTCATCTGGGTCACATCTCTTACTTGCATGAAGCTCGACAAATGGGAGACGTTTTAATTGTGGGGATCAACTCAGATCTCTCTGTCCAAAAGCTCAAAGGCAAATCACGCCCCCTCAATCCCGAAAGAATCCGGGCCTTGCAACTTTCAGGCTTAGAATCGGTATCTTTCGTTACGATTTTCAATGAGAACACTCCGGAAACGCTTCTGAAATTAATCCAGCCCCATATCCATGTGAAAGGGGGGGATTACAAAATAGAAGACCTGCCTGAACGACATGTAGTAGAGAGTGGGGGCGGCAAGGTCATTTGCGTCTCTTTAATAGCTGGATACTCCACCACAGGTTTAATAGAAAAACTCAAAGCCTCGGAATGACTTAGAGAAGAGAACTCATTTTAGTCGCTAAATCCGACTGGTAGAACCTTCGAGTTTGGTGAATAATTTTTGAAAAATCGTGAGTTTCAGAAAAATATTTTTTTAGTTTTTGCACAAACCTTCTAGCAAAACAGTTTGCTTCCAGGTAACGCCGCCTTTGAGATTCTTCAAGGGAAGAAATGAGACGAAACTGCTCAAATAACTGGCTCATCAAAAATTCAAATTTTTCCTGGGGTCTCGACGAAACGTCAAAGTGACTGAATAACGACAGTACGAACTTGTCTACTTCACCCTGTAACTCGAGTTCGAACTGGCTGATAGGTCGACTTTTGTTCACGTTATAAAGAAGGTAATGAAAATGGCTAACTTCCTCGCAGGCCACACAAAAGGCATTCAATTGCTCAACCGACCAGGGAGAAACCCAGAGGTGAAAATTATGCAAGGTTTCCCGTACACTAGAGCTTAGATAGATCCCAAGGTCTAGGGAGCTCTCTGGATCATCCAGCAGAGAATCCGCACCTCGAATAAAGAGCGCCCCACTTAAGTCTTTAGAACCTGCATTTTTAAGGGAAATAATAGGTTTATGAAAAATCAAGAAATCCTCAGCGCAATGGGAGGATTCAATGTTGTAAAGACGTTTCAAAGCTCTGTCGATTTGCTGAACTGCGAGCATTCCGACCTCACTATTGGCTCACCTTCATATTGATCTTAAAAGGAGTCTTAATTCCCTTTTCATCCAAAAGATTTTTAAGGCGATCACTACCGGTTTCAATCCATCGTTCGTAAAGTTTCAAAACATCTTTATTAGATTGTAATCCGCTTCTTTCACTCATCTCTCCCAGCACATTTGAAAAACACTGGAACTTAGTCGAAAGCTCATCGAACGTTTGCTTGGACTCCCTCTCTTGGACCATGCTGGAAAGCGCATAGTAAGCAGATCCCCCCATTCCAAAATAGAACCCTATATCCACAATTTTTTTACGAATACTTTCTGCAAAATATCCACTGATCATTAAGCAAAGGTCACCCAATCTTTGTAGAATGATTCGTTTTTCTTCCTCGCGGGCCTGAAGATATTGAATGTACAATTCGGTCAATAGAGTATCAGACGGCTTTCCATCAGCTCCAACACCAAAAAAACGCTCGGTTTCTATATTTTTTGAAAGTAAAGAGGCCAAATAAAGGATTGACCCTTCTCGGGCTGAAAGCCTATGAAGCTCCATCACAGACTTGAGCTCCAGAGTGAAATAATCCATCAAATCGGTAACCGTGGCCGGTTTAACTCGTTCCATAATTCCTCCCTAAAAACTTCAGAGAAAGTTATGTCTGCAAAGTACGCCGCTGATTGATGGTAAATCGAGAGGAAGCCAGTGTTGCCTATCGCTAGTTGCGAAAACCCCACCCTACAACATTATTCTAACATTTTCCGAATCTTACTGCTAACTTATCGGTTTTAACGTCGATTAGACTTGGTTATTTTTTTGACACAATTATAAGTTGTTGAAATGACTTCGGTATATAGTGTAACTAAAAGGTTTCAAGTTGGTTTCGGAGTGTAGTTCCGCGATGCATTTTTTTTCAACATTTTTCTTGGGTCTCTGGTTGCTGCTAGCTCCGGTTTTGAAGGCACAAAACCAAGCGCCCAGCCGAGTGATCACTACCAGTCCGACGATGACGGAGTTAGTTTTCCAGTTAGGATTCGCAAGTCACCTTATTGCAGTAAGTGACTTCAGCAACTATCCTGAACCCGCAAAATATCTTCCACGTGTTGGCACTTTCTTTTTGCCTAACCTCGAGAAAATACTAAGCTTCGCTCCTGACCTAGTTCTTATTGATGCCTCTTCGACCCCAGCTCAAATGGTTCATCAGTTAAACCATTTAAAAATAAATTATAAGTCCTTCTCCATTCATTCGGTTGATGATCTCTTCGAAAAATCCCAGGAATTATCTAAGAACATTTTTTACCAAGAGAGCTCTGTATTCTTGAATCAAGAAAAAAAAGATTTTTGGAAAATTAAAACACAATATCAAAAACCCTTCACTTTTTTAGTTACGGCGTGGTTTTCACCGCTCACCCTAGTAGGTCATTCATCATTTCTCTCCGATCTCATTTCACATTTCGGAGGAAAAAATCTATTAAGCCAAGAAATTAGAAATCCGTACCCTCAAGTATCGATTGAGTGGTTTATCAAAAACCCACCCGAATTTTTGTTTGTTTTAACAGACAATGATTCTCAATTGACCCAAGCTCAAAAATTTGTCACCCAATGGTGGAAAAACAGAAGAGTCAAAGTGATTCCGTTACATTCCGATTATTTTGGGCGAGCGACTTTTACAGCGCTTAGGGAATTGCCTAAAATTCTGGGTGAACTTCCATGAAGAATAAATTTCTCTCATCAGCCTTAGGACTAGGATTTATTTTTGTTTTGGTTCTACTGCTATTTTGCGGCGGAGAGCGCCTCTCAATAAGGGCTCTTTGGAATTTCAATGACCCCTATTCCATAGACCACCACCTATTGTGGTCACTAAGAATTCCGCGACTCATTTTAGTCTTTGGGATCGGTGGGGCTTTAGCCATGCTAGGAGCCACCTACCAAATTCTTTTTCACAACCCCTTGGCTGAACCCTATTTGCTCGGAGTTTCCTCCGCTGTGACCTTGGGTATCGTTATTTCAGAAACGCTGTTGGGATGGGCCGCTTTAACTCCGCAGGCTTTTGGGATGGGCTTTTTATTCGCCTTGAGTGTCATCACGATTCTGATTCTCTGTTACTACTGGAAGACCATAAAAAACATGGAGCGGATTGTTCTCTTTGGTATGGGAGTTAACTTTGTTTTTTCATCGGCACTTTTCATTCTCCTTTCCTATCATAATCAATCCAATGGTGGGGGATCTCTTCGGTGGCTGTTTGGAAACATTCCCTGGCTCAACCTAAATCAATCAATGGTTTTCATCAGTCTTGTGCTCCCACTCTGCTTCACCCTTTGGATATTGGGGAGATATTTAGATGGATTAAGTTTGGGGGATTCTATGGCAAGAACGCTAGGTTTTTCGCCTTCAAGAATGAGAACCTTTTTACTTGTGTTAACCTCATTGCTACTTACCGTCATTACTTCAATCTCTGGCGCGATTGGTTTTATTGGGTTGGTAGTACCTCATGCAATTAGGCTCTGGGTTCAGCCCCCATCCTCGCGATACCTTCTCGGGTTATCTTTTCTCATCGGCGCCTTGTTTCTCTGCCTTTCAGACTCTTTATCCCGAGCTTTATTACCGCCATTGGAATTTCCCATTGGAATTGTCACCACTCTTTTGGGAGGTCCCCTTTTTCTTTACCTTTTATGGAAAAAATAAACACAAATTATTTTCTTGAAGCGGAAGGATTGATCCTGGGATATCACAAGGCCGCACCTATCTCACAGCAACCCATTTATTTTAAAATCCCATTTCAATCCGTTACAGCTCTAGTCGGTTTAAATGGCTCTGGGAAGACCACGCTCATTAAAAGTTTAATCGGAGAAAGCGTTCTCATCGATGGGTCCTTAAAATGTTTCTCACATTCGATTCAATCACTTTCTGAAAGAGATCTTTCCGGATTAATTGCTTTTGTTCCTCAAGAGCCCGTCTATCCTTCCAATCTTAAAGTAAAACACTTTTTAGAATTGGCTTTTCTTCCACAGTCCCATTTGTTTGGGAAACTTCCCTCGATTGAATCCACAGATTGTTCTATTCTTTTGAATTCTTTAAATTTAATTCATTTGCTCAATAAAACTCTGAATGCGATCAGCTCAGGTGAACGCCAACGAATTTTCTTGGCATTTGCAATGCTTCGAAAGGCCCCTTTAATCGTGTTGGACGAACCTACGAATCACCTAGATATTCAAGCCTCTCGTGGGTTTTGGAAATCTCTGATGCATGCTAAATCAACTCGCCCGATGGAAATTCTCATTAGCACCCACGATTTGAATTTCGTCGAAAAAGAATGCGATTGGGTGTTAGCCTTAAAAAATGGAAACCTCTTTTTTAGTGGTCCCAAATCTGTCTTCTTTTCTGAAAAATGGGATGAAAAAATGATTTCTACTGAGGGTTAGCGTTAATATCGAGTAATGCTAAGTTGCGAAGCCGCTCTTGGAATTTCTACTTTAGCACTGGGGTTTTGAGCTAAAGGCGTTGAACCACTGTTGATTTCCTGTTTTTGTGCCGGAGTTAAATCATTGATCGTCAAAACGGTTTCGCCTTCTTTAAGTTTGTTCGCTCTAATTTTACTTCCCGTATTCACAAACGATGAAGATTCAGCTGCAATGGCCTCCATATTTCTAGCAGCGATTTCTAATTGTCGATTGTAGGCTTCAATTTGAGCTTTGGGTGTCATCGATTTTAAAGTTACCTTTTGTTCCTGTTCCTCTTCAGAATCTGAACCGACAGCAATTTCAGAAGCTATTTGCCGTTCAGAAATCTGAATTTGGTCGGATCGCTCTATCTCGGAAGTATTTTTAAAAGGATTAGCCATTTGTTCGACTGTAGCACGGTAAGCAAATTCATCGATTCGCTCACGATTTAAACCACCGCTTACGACTTTATCCCCCTCAAAAGAAGGGTTCACTAATCGGGTATCAGTCTGTTTTAAAGCTTGTGCTCGAGCCGCTCTTTCATCGAGACTTATTCCCACAGTCTCGGGATCCAAAGGCGCTTGATTGAGGAGTCTCTCTTCCCCAGAGGCTCTAATGTTATCCCCTTTTTCGACTTCGGATTTATATTTTTGAGCGTCTCTTTCGACGTTGGTCAGAATTTCAACCCCTTCTTTCGCAATTTGTATCTGAGCCCATTTGGAAGTTGCATGATTTACAATGCCACGCGAGATATTCACTGCAAGAGCTCGCAGTGCTTCGGGTGGTGGAGCTACTACCTCGCCATCCTTGGGCGCTTGATTGCCTAAAGAGTTTCTTAATGCCTGTTCTGCAGATTTGGTTCCCAACTCTGCAGCCACCTCTTTAGCTTCTTTGTTCAATTCAAATTTTGAAAGGCCAACCATATTCAATCTACCATGAGAATCCAGTAGGTTTTCTTTAGCTTTTAAAGCAATATCCCAAATACGATAAGCTCCTTGAGAAATATTATCTTTTGCTTTTTCCCATAACTCATAGAATTTCCGCTCAAGAGGAGAAGAATCTCCAGCAGTACCGTGGTCTGAAATTTCTTTATCAAGCCATTGTTCGCACACGGCTCCGTCGGGTTTACCGTTCCCACGAGATTTTAAACAAATCGCATCGTTGTTCGTATGGTAAGTGATGCTACTTAAACTTGTAATTCCATCATCCGGGTTAAAAGCTCCATTTTTAGCTTCTTCCGGAGTTGAGGCTACCGAGGTTTCAACATTTTTATTAGCCCGATCGACTAGATCTGTAAGTTCTTTTTTAGCTTTTTCATTAGCCTCCTCAGGCTCCCCTTCTGGAGGAGAGATTGAAGGTCCAGAACTAGAAGAAGAAGAGAAAGTCGACCCCGAGGATAAATTTGAACCTGATGAATCATCGCCCAAAGCCGGAACAATAATCGAAGGAACGGGTGGAGTTGGTAAACTTTTAGAATTATTAGTTACCAAATCATTTGAAGACTCTAGTTCGGTTTGGGTTCCTTCTTCAGAAATCGTTTTACTGTTATCAACCATTTCTGACTTTAAATTTTCGGTTTTTTTGGATTGGTTTTGCTCTCCAAACTGTTTCAGTAATGAAGAACTGGCTTTAGATTTTTCAGGCATCTTTTGCTTAGGTTCTGGGTGATTGCCCTCATGCCCCATAACTCCGCCTGAAATAGAAATGAGAACCCATGCTAAGGATGTCCATTTCTTCAAATATTGTACTGAACTTTCAGCCAACCCCATGTTGCCCCCTACTGAACTAATGAGCAATGTGAATACCAAAAGTATGGTGGTCGTTTGAGGCTAAAGTGAAATCCCAATTTGCTTAAAACTCAAACAGCTTCATCATCCATTCATAAAAGCTAACAACTTCGAATTGTTATATTGGCTGAAGTTTGGACATGGGCCCAAAGAACCCTTAAATCGCAGACTGTTTATAACTTAGACAGTAACAACTACCTGAAAAGTTGTTGTTTTCTTTAGTTCATATTTTTGATCCATCAAATCCCCGCGGGAACACACTTAGAATACGCCATGAATCGGGCACTAGTAAGCCTTTCGTTATTTTTTATTTGTCTAGGTAGGAGGGGTTTGGTACTTGTTTTTCATCCCATGAAAAGCTCAGAACATCACTCATCGAACCTAACTCTCGATAGCCAAAAGACCCCGAACACGGTCACCCCCATGCTGGCGCAATATTTAGAACTCAAAAAACAGTACAGCGACGCAATTGTGTTCTATCGGTTGGGCGATTTCTACGAAATGTTCTTTGAGGATGCAGTTCAAGCGGCTCCCGTACTTGAAGTTCAGCTCACCTCACGTGACAAAAGCGCCGCTAATCCTATTCCTATGTGTGGCATTCCCTACCATGCAGTTTCAAGTTATTTACAAAAACTTCTCGCCAAAGGATTCAAAGTTGCCATTTGCGAGCAAGTTGAAGATCCTAAAACTACCAAGGGAATCGTAAAGAGAGAAGTCGTTCGAGTTGTGACTCCGGCCTTAGTTGGAGATCCTGAACTCATCTCGGAGGATAGTTATAACTATCTGATGGCTCTAGGTGTAACCGATTCACAAACGATTGAAGTGGCACTTCTTGATCTCCTCAGTGGGCAACTCAAACTAGGGACCATTGAAAATTCTTCACAACTCACAGACCTCCTTTATAAATACGCTCCAAAGGAACTCCTTCTGTCTCAGAAATTCCTTGAATTTCCACCCTTCGCCGAGAGCATCAAATATTTTCCGCTCATAACCCTTACCTATCGAAATGATTATTTTGATTCCACAAAATCGGAATCATCAATAAGTTTTTTGGCTTTAAAAAAATACCTTCAAGAAACTCAGAAAATCGAAAAGCTTCACTTTCTCGAAGCTCCCACTTCTCTTTTCGATGATACTTCGATGGCATTAGATACGACCACTTTGCGTTCTTTAGAAGTGCTGAGAGGGCTAGCCGACGAAGAATCCCCTTCTTTATTTAAGTCTTTAAATCACTGCCAGACTCCCATGGGACGCAGAACTTTAAAAGAATGGCTCACTCGGCCCTCCACTGAATTGAATGTGATTGAAGAAAGGCAAAACGCCGTTCGAGCGCTTTTAAGTTCCCCTGGAATTCAAGAGACGCTTGTTTCCCAACTTTCCACTATTAGGGATCTCGAAAGACTCACTACTAAGGCCGCTCTAGGACTTGCTATGCCCAGAGATCTCGTGGGCATTAAAGCAGTTCTTAAACAAATTCCTGAAATTCAAAAATGCTTAAAAGAGGCCAAGGCTCCACTTTTTAGAAAATTTATCAAACGGTTGGACCCATTGCAGGATCTTACCAAAGAACTTGAAAATGCCCTTGAAGATTTTCCACCTGCCACGCTTCGGGAAGGGGGTATTTTTAAAAGTACCTACCACAAAGAAGTTTCAGAACTCAGAGAGCTTTCTCAAGATGCTAAGGGAACCATCGCTAAAATTGAGGTGAGAGAAAAAGAACGTACCGGGATTTCTTCGCTAAAAATCAAATACAGTAAAGTTTTTGGTTACACGATAGAAATTACCAAGTCTCACTTACACAAAGCACCCGAAGAATATATTCGTAAGCAAACCATTGCCAACGGGGAAAGATTTATTACGGAAGAACTCAAAAATTTCGAAGAGCGAGTTCTTTCTAGCGAAACCCGCTTAAAAAGTCTCGAAGAGTCTCTTTTTCTTCAGTTGCGCAAAGAGGTGGCCCAAAATTCAAAACCTCTGCTTCAAAATGCTCGAGTTTTAGGCGAGTTGGATGTCATTTTAAGTTTCGCTACCGTTTCAGCTAAACGGGGCTATACCCAACCCAAGGTTTCTTCCGATTGGTCTCTACGAATTGTGGAAGGGAAGCACCCCGTGATTGAAAGTCTGCTTCCTGCGGGAACTTTTGTTCCCAACTCCGTATTTTTTTCAGAGGAAGATTGTCGCACGCTAATCATCACTGGGCCGAATATGGCGGGAAAATCGACGATCATGCGTCAAGTAGCCCTGATCGTTCTCATGGCCCACATCGGTTGCTTTGTTCCTGCCAAATCCGCAGATATCCCTAGGGTAGATGCTATTTTCACCCGTATCGGCAGTTCTGATGATCTGAGTAGTGGTCGCTCAACTTTCATGGTGGAAATGACAGAAACAGCCCGTATTTTAGAAATGGCTTCTCCAAGAAGCTTGATTCTTATCGATGAAATCGGGAGAGGAACCAGTACCTATGATGGTCTTTCGTTGGCGTGGTCACTGGTTGAGCATTTTCACACGGAAGTAAAAGCCAAAACTTTATTTGCTACCCATTTTCATGAAATTACCGCACTTGAAAAAGCCCACCCGCAACTCAAAAATGCAAATGTTCGAGTTGAGAAATTTAAGAACGAAATTATTTTTCTCTATCAACTCAGCCCGGGAATTTGTAATCAAAGTTATGGAATTGAGGTGGCTAAATTGGCCAATCTCCCCTCGAAAGTCTTAACTCGCGCTAAAGAAATTTTGCATGTTCTTGAAACCCAATCTCAGCAAGGAAAAAGAAACAGAAGCAATGCGTTGAATTTAGATCGAGATCAATGGGATCTTTTTAATGGATCTGAATCGCTGAAAATGCCTATGGATATTGAGAATACAAACAACTAATTTTTTTGAAAATTTTGCATTGACATTAAAACCCCCAAAAAATAGAACCTCTGTTTGCCGCAGTAAGCAGGTTTTTAGTTTGAGTTCGTTGAAAATTTTTGTTGGAGTGCATTAATTCCTAGAGTCGATGTGGACCCGTCTCAGCAAATTATCCACAGCCTGTGGATAAGCCTCTGAACAGAGTCGTAACGGTTCTGAAGTTTCTTGTTAGGGGATAAGTGTATCTTGTTTGTCTAACTATCTGTATTTTCAGCATAGTTGACTTTTTTAATGCGTCAAATCATTTCTTTTTCCCATAAAAACAATCCGCATTAAGTTGTCCACAGGTTCTGTTCATAACTCGTTAATTTTTAGAATGACTCTTTGATAAGCCGCAGAGCGCTTTTGTAAACAACTTGTAAGTCATCGTCGGTTTGGACTTTGTGGAACAGTCTCAAATTGAGGCGAGGATCGACTAAAATAAAGTTCTCTCCGTGAGTAATTTCTAGGAGATCGGGTCCAGATTCAGTTGCAATGTGTCTTTTGCCCATTTGGGTCCTAAACCCCTCCACAACGACTTTTTCAATCGAATCCAACGGGCCAGTGAGAAATTTCCACCGCATCAGATTCAAGTTCTGTTTTTCAGTATAGGCTTTTAAAACCAACGGAATATCATTTTCAGGATCCACCGAAATCGAGATGAATTGAATTTGTGAACCCAAATCACGGGTTCTCCTCTCAAGCTCAGCCATTCTCTGGGTGAGTAAGGGACAAATTCCAGGACACCGAGTGAAAATAAAATCCACCACGGTCACTTTCCCAGAAAAATGGTCGGATGTTACTCGTTGAGCCGCTTGATCTCTTAAGTAGAAGGGCTCAAGACTACCCAAAATGGGGAGCGGTTTAGCCCCTAAATGGAATGAGCCCCGGAACAGAAAGACTGCGCCGAGACTCACCAATAGGATCGTTAAGATTTTAATCAGTGCCTTCATCGACTATCTCCCAGAAGGTGCAGGTGCGGCTCCGCTGGTTTTTCCTCCCGATGAACGACCTTGTCCAGTATCCGCTCCTCCCATCCCACCGCCACCGCCTCCGCCGCCACCAATTAGGTTAGAGCCCTGATAAACCACCAACTTGAGGGTATTATCTGCCATACTGCCCATGCGTTCAGCTTGGTCTTGTGTCATGGCGCCCGCGGCATATTCTCGAAGTCCCGCCTCACGTTTCATGCCCAAATCACTTCCCTTAGCACCCTGTCCGTCCACGATGATGCCCACAGGATCGTTTCCTGGAAACGCCTGATTAGCTTTAACGTACTGCTTTCCATTGGCCTCAACGGTCGCATTGCGATAGAGGTCATCTCCCAATTGAGTATTAATCGTACCAAAGAGAACTTTACCAGTCGCATCCGCTTTCACTGCAACACGTTGTCCATTCATGTTCCGCATCGAATTGGGATCCAGAGGTGCTCCCAAAACCTCTCTGCCATTTTTATCTTTGCGAACTGAAAAAAACTTAGCGGCAGAGCCCTTTTTGCTATCCTCAGCGTTGGTTCGGTTCATCGCCTCAGATTTTTCTTGGTCTGTTTGTTTGTTCTGTATTTTTTGTTGAATCTTATCAGGAACGAATGCTGAAGAATTTGAGTTCACCCCTGCACTCTTAATAGACGAAGGATTTCTCTGTGCTCCCCCTGCAAACGAACCGGAACTGGGATCTCGAGCGAAATTCCCGTGAAGAGGATTTCCCCAAGCTCCTTCATTCAAAGTTAAACTGATTATACCAAGTGATATGATTGTGTGAACTTTCATGTTCCACCTCCCAATTTCATTATAGGATTCTTCAAATTGTTTTCTCAAGACCACACATCAAGACTACAAAGAAGCGATTCTTAGACACTCGCACAGACAGAATACGTAAAAATATTTTTGGAAGTCTCACAGTATTGACATTTGTACAATTGACCAACTGAAGACTGTTTGTTTAACAAGCTATTACAGCTTGAATTCATTGGTCACTCTTTTGCAGTAGCTTCTTAACAAGGGGAACCCTCGATCTTACTTTGATACCCACCGTTTTAACCGGAGTAACTCTGGGCGAGTAAGTGCTGGGTGATTTAGGGATGGCAAAATTCATCATTGCGATTAGCTTTCTTCTTGGAATCAGTAGTCTTCTGGTTTCTTTCATCAAGAAAAATGAAGACGCTTCGTCTGTTGAGACACTGAAAAAACTTTATCAGCGTCCCCAATACGTTCGCTACCCCAAGTCTAACCCTTACACGCCAGCTAAAGAAATTTTAGGAAAGGCTCTATTTTTTGAAGAGGCTTTGTCCCGCTCAAATAAGATGAGCTGCGCCACTTGTCATCGACCTGATTATCATTTTACCGATAACTACCCTAAAGCCTTAGGGAGAGAGGGAGCAGAGTTACCTAGAAGAACTCCCACTCTTCTCAATGTAGCATTTGGAAATGAGTTTTTTTGGGATGGTCGAGCCAGAACCTTGGAAGAACAGGCTTTGATGCCTATTCAGGCCCATGATGAAATGGATTTATCCCTTGATGAAATGGTAAACCGATTGTCTCAAGATCCCAATTATCAAAAACTTTTCAAAGTAGCCTTTCCTCAAGAGGGGTTAACTCCTGCCTCAGTTGCCAAAGCCATAACGACTTATGAAAGAAGTATCATCTCTATCAATACTCCTTTTGATCGCTGGATTGATGGGGAAGAGAGAGCTATCTCAGAGGAAGCGAAAAAAGGGTTTGTTCTTTTTAATGAAAAAGCCAAATGTGTCACTTGCCATTCCGGTTGGAATTTTACCAATGGGAGTTACGCGGACACAGGACTTGCAGAAACCCAACCCGGTAGAGGCGAGATTGTTCAGTTAGAAGTTCTTAAGTATGGTTTTAAAACTCCAACCTTAAGAAGTGTGGCTGACCGAGCTCCTTATATGCACGACGGTTCACTATCGACCCTAAATGAGGTGGTTGAACATTACAACCGTGGCGGCTCACACATTCGAAAAAGTACAAAAATATTTATTACTTCATTGAATTTAACTGAATCTGAAAAATCACAGCTCATCGATTTTTTAATGACACTTTCAAGATCTAAAAAAGAAAGACACATTGCCAGTCAGGAAAGTCATCGATTTGGAGTCAATTATGACCATTAAAACCCTTTTGCTAACCCAGCTTTTAACTTCGATTTTAAACCAGTCGTTTGCGGAATCTAAAGAGAGCCAAGGAATGATCAAACTTTACCAGATTGGACAAAAAGGCCGCTACTGCATCTCTTTAAACGGAGACGAAAGTGGTTGCATTTCAGGTTCCAACGATGCTGGAAAGCCAATGAATACTTTAGATTCGCTCAAAGGTTATAAGTTTGAGTTCCAAAATCTCTCAGACGCTCCTCACGACATGAGATTCACTGGAAAAAATGCAGAGGACTTAGTTCCTCAAGATCCGAAAGGACCCAAAGCCCTCAAACAGGTCACAGAGGAGGATCCTGACACGCAACAAATCCTCTGTTCCTTCCATGGACTCCAGTTGGGATTAGGATACCGGGTTCTCACAGAAGCCAATAAACAAGATCCTCTTTTGGGTCACAGAAAAGTGGATGGAGATAATTCGGATGTGAGCACCAGCGAACCGTCAGCCTCAGCCCCTGTCATGCAAACCCAATTGAGAGATGTTTCAGATTTTATTCTCACCAAAGGTTCAGCTGCCGAAGCAGCTCGGCTGGTGGAATCTAGACCCGAATTAAAAGAGGCCTATGCCAAAGCTCTTGCAGAAAAGGCCAGCCAAGAGAGCAAGGGCTCAAAAGAATTGGCAAGTAAAACAAAAACCCCAGGAGCTGGATGGGTCAGTGATTCTTCTGGAAATGAAGAAGTGATCAACCGACTTTTGGACGAAACATCCTCGTTGGACCCACGAGCTCAAGACCAAGATACCTCTTTTGAAAACTTAGATACTGCTGGAGCTAGAAGAGAATTGGCCTCGGCCGCTAATTCAGCGAGGGGATCCTCTGAAAAAGGCACGCTCATTTTTTTAGTCGGAAGCACCCTGGCCGAACAACTTTTGGCAGAAACCGAAAATGATTTATCTAAGCAATTGGTCAAACAAGGCTATGGTTCCAACCGCATGATGGGAACACTCCCTGAACTTGCTCAGCTGAAAAAAGGGGTTGGAGATCGTTCATTAGCGTCACCATCACTGGCTAAAACTCCAGAAAATAGCACTCACCTATCTAAGTGGTGGCTTGCGGTATTGGCTGCCGTAATAGCAAAACAACTTTTGAATTCAAAAAAACAGGCCCCTCGTTTGGCAAAATCGATCTCATCGACTTCAAAAGATAATTCTACTCAGGCGGGTGTACGGATTTTAACCCTGTTAGGACTAGCCGCTAGCGAAAGAAAAGCCTCTTCAAAAAGACAGAATCCGCTTGAGGGAATGCCGAAATCCCCCAAAAGGGCGGTTTAGCTTGGGCCTCATTTCAACAAGAGGTTCACAGACTTTCCTTTAGGCCAGTTTCACAAGCTAACAGCATAAAAATTTTACTTTTTTCTGCGTTGTGTTAGTGTCTTTCTCCAAATGAAAAACCCCTACAAAGTTTTCCACAGATCCTGCTCTGAAATGGGCCATAAGATCACAACGGTTTTAGTTCGTCCTGAACAGCCTGGCAATGTAGGTTCAATCGCACGGGCCCTATCTAACATGGGAATAGAGGGGGATTTCTGTATCGTGGGCAATCCCAACATCCTCAATGAGGAGAGTTTTCGTTTAGCCAAACATGCCAAGGGCTACTTAGATAAAATCGTCCATTTTGATTCACTTGAGGCCTGCTTAAAAAACCAACAGGAACTTGCTCAAGGACAACCCCTTTTGTCACTGGCGGCCACAGCACGAGTAGGCTCGGCCAAACGGCCTCACCCCACACGAGTTCGTGAAGCTTTACAACGCGCAACATCAAAACTTATCCAAGGTCAAATTGAAAGATTAGTTTTGGTTTTTGGTCCTGAAAGCTGCGGGTTAACCAATGAGGAAATCGCCTTATGTGACTGGGTCGTTACCATTCCTTCATTGCAACAATATCGGTCACTTAACTTAGCTCAATCCGTACTTATATTTTGTTATGAAGCCAATATGGCCATGTTGGAGGATTGGGAAAGTTTGGAGTCTGCAAAACCCTCCAGCAAAGAAAAACTGGTTCAACATATGCTTCAAGTTGCTGAAGATGTAGGCTTTATTTTACCGGGAGATCCTTTTAAAATGCGACCGCGTCTTGAGGAGATATTCTCCCAGTTGCCTAACCATATTAGAGAGATCAAAACGCTGCATGGATTGTTGGATCAGGTCAGGCGATCGGTGGTTAAAGGGGCTGCAGACTTTAAAGGACGATACCGGAAGGTTTTAATTAAGGACGGAGAAAATGGAATCAGACAACAATAAACAAAATCCCTCAAACTCTGATGCAGAAGAATCGAAATCTCACAGCGAAATGGTCGCTGAAGGCGAAGCTCAAGAGATTGACCATCAGAAAGCTGCATTTGAAGCTGCTCAAAAAGCGGAAAGAGAAATTCTCTACATCCGGGCCGAGTTCGATAACTATAAAAAAAGGCTCTTAAAAGATCAGGATACTGCCATTAAAATGGCTAACAAGAATATGGTCAGCGAAATCGTTTCGGTTTTAGATCTTTTCGAGCATGCCATCGCCCATTCCAGCAAATTAAAAAGCAAAGGCGATAATGATGTTACCAACTTCGTGACTGGAATTGAAATGACCCGCTCGGAATTGATTCAACTGCTGAGTAAATTTGGAGTTGAACTCATCGGACAAGTGGGAGAGACTTTTGACCCACTTAAACACGAGGCTATTTCTGAAGTGGAAGCTCAGGGGCAAACCACCAACACCGTTCATTCCGTGGTTCAAAAAGGGTGTATGCTTCATGGAAAATTATTAAAACCGGCTAGAGTAGTCGTAGTTAAAGCGAGAGAGTGATGGCAAAAAGGGATTATTACGAAATCCTCGGGGTCTCTAGAGGAGTTTCGGATGAAGAATTGAAAAAAGCTTTTCGTAAGCTAGCGATCCAATATCATCCTGACAAAAACCCTGGCGATAAAAAAGCGGAAGACGCCTTCAAAGAAGTCAACGAAGCCTATCAGGTTTTAAGCGACCCCAAAAAACGAGGGATGTATGACCAGTTCGGACATGCCGGCATGGGTGCTGGGGCGGGAGGATTCGATCCCAGTGGATTCGCCAGTGGATCATTCTCCGATATTTTTGACAATATTTTCGGAGACATTTTTGGAGGCGGGGGCCGGCAAACAGGCGGGGGAGATCTTCGTTACAATCTTGAAATCACCTTTGAAGAAGCTGCATTAGGAACAGAAAAAAAGATTACATTTGAAAAAGAGTTTGCTTGTGAAACCTGCACAGGTTCCGGCGCTAAGCCGGGAACTCGTCCTCAAGCTTGCAAACAGTGTCGGGGGACAGGTCAAGTTCGTTTTAATCAGGGGTTTTTCACCTTAGCTAGAACTTGCCCCCAATGTGCGGGTCGAGGAGCCATTATCGAAAGTAAATGTTCCGATTGCCGAGGCCAAGGCTCTGTTAAAAAACCCCATTCAGTGAATGTGACCATTCCTGCAGGTATCGACAATGACCAAAGGATTCGACTCAGGGGCCAAGGAGAAATAGCGGAAACAGGGGGAACTCCCGGAGACCTCTACGTCTCAGTGCGAGTTCAAGAACACCCGTTGTTCAAACGCGAAGGGGAACATGTCATCGTAGATATGCCGATTACTTTTACTCAAGCTGCTTTAGGAGCTGAAATTGACGTCCCCTCTTTAAGTGGATCTTTAAAAGTAGATCTTAAAGCTGGCACCCAATCGGGAGAAACCTACCGCTTAAAGGGAAAAGGAATTAAACGCCTTAATGGATCTGGCCACGGAGATCAGTTTGTTCGAGTCAACGTCGAAATTCCTAAGCACTTGACCTCCAAACAAAAAGATTTGCTCAGACAATTTGAAAAAGAAGAAAGACCGGATGCGCACCCGGGCGTGACAAGTTTCCTAAAAAAGTTCAAAGACATTATAAGAACATGAAAAAACTCAACTTAGGTTTTGCGATTTTATCGTTGCTCTTATTAACCCACTGCGCCTCGCAGCAGGTTAATTCTCTCTATTCAGGAAAATATGATAGTCCGAGAGCAAACAAAGTTGAACCCGAAGCTAAGGCTTCTTTTCTTCAAGCGGAAAAATATTTCTTCGCTCGTGATTATGATAAAGCACTCCCTCTTTATCAAAACATTAAAAACAAGTTCCCAAAAGGAAAAGCCGGGCAACTGGCTAGCTATCGGGTAGGATCTATTTATTATTACCAACAAGATTACACGTCCTCAGCAAAAGAGTTTTCAGGATTTCTCCTGAAATTCCCTCAATCCGAAATAGCTTTTGATGTGACCTACAATTGGGCTGCTGCCGAATTCCAACGCGATAATCCTGAAAAAGCTAATGAGGTTCTATCTCGACTAAAATTAAGCGATGTGTACGCTCAAGGACCCAAACGGGCTGAAATTGTTTTCGAGTTGGCTGCTCAAGTCTCAAGGGCTCTTAACAATCCATCAGGAGCTATCCTAGCCTATTTGGCCGAGCTTCAACTTCCTCTGCAAGAGAGTCAACGAGTTAAATTAGACGAATCTATTTCAAAATCGATCAATTCAATCCAAAGCACTTCCGAACTGAAACAACTTTTAAACCAAGTCAAAGAGGAGCGGTTTCGTTCTAAAATTAATAACCGTTTAGCCGTTCTTGGTTTACAAACTAACGAAGTACCCCCAGTAGCAAGCAACCCTTCGATAAACTACAAATCAGAACCGATCGCCCCCCCCACAATAAACCAAGGATTGGTGGGAAGTTCAGTGGGAGAGCGTAACACGATTGGAGTTGTTCTTCCTCTCTCTGGAAAACTAGCTAGCTATGGAAGAAAAGCTTTAGATGCCATTTTACTAGCCGCTAAGTCCTATTTTCCTAATCTTGATGACGGTCTCCAAGTGGTAGTGGAAGACAGTCATTCTAATCCCATCATTGCTGCAAATGCCGTTGAAAAGTTAGTCAATGAGAATAAGGCCATGGCAATCATAGGACCGTTGAGTTGGAAAGAATCGGTATATGCAGCAGACAAGGCCCAAGAATTGGGAGTTCTCAATATTTCTCTCAGCAGCAAAGAAGGAATTTCAGAGCGAGGGGCCTACATTTTTCAAAATGCAATGACTCCAAAAATACAGTTGGATAGTTTAGTTTCCCACTGCATTAACAATTTAAAAATGAGCCGATTTGCTCTCTTGGTGCCCAATAATAATTTTGGCAAAGAATACAGCACCCATTTTTGGAATGCTGTAGAAAAGTTGGGTGGCAAAGTAGTGGCTTACGATACTTACAACCCTGAAGAAAAAGATTTTCAAAAAAACATTCAGGAGTTAGTCGGACTAAATCCAAAACATCGCAGAATGGAAATGGCGAAACTCATCGAGTATCAAAAGGCCCAAAAAGAAAAAACGGGACGCGAACCCAAAGTAAAACTTCAGCCCATCATTGACTTTGAAGCCCTGTTTATTCCGGACAGTCCAAAAACGGTAGCTCAAATAGCTGCAAGTCTCGCTTATTTAGATGTTAAAGGAGTAACTTTACTTGGGACGACCGAGTGGAACAGTGATCAACTTTTCCAAAGGGGAGGCAGATATGTAGAAGGGTCGCTCTTCCCCGGAGGCTTAAATTTAGCTTCTCAAAATCCCACTCAAATGACTTTTATTAAAAATTACAATGCCGCGTTTGGAACCAACCCCGATTTACTTGCAAGTCAGGCTTACGAAGCGATGTCGGTAGCGGTATCAGCCCTTAAGTTATCTAACTCGGCGGATAGGAACGAGATGGTCAACTTCCTAACCCAACAAAATGGATTTTCCTCACCCTTAGGTAGTCAAATTTCGTTCGACACTAACCGAGTGGCCAAACGCACTGTTCCTATTTTTAAGCTAAACAGCAACGGCGCCATTGTGCAGCAATAACAATCTGGTTCATTTTAGATCGTTAAACAATTTATTACCTACCGTCATCTTGAGATGATAAAATAGAAGTGTTAATATTAAGAGTACGCTTTATCATTTTTGTTTCCCATTACAATTGAATAGCTAAGAAAGTTGATACGACTAATCATCTTTCAGACGTCTGCTCTATTTCTGAGCCGTAAGGAGCGTTCCCTATGAAAAAGAAAGAACTCGCTCGTTTCACCGAAAAACTTTTAGAAGAGAAGAGTCGCTTACTGAACCACTCTGAAAAAAAAGATGACCTTCAAATGAGCCACGATGATTTAGCCGACGAAGTAGACCTAGCTTCGTCTGAACTAAATCAAAATGTCGCATTGAAACTAAGAGATCGAGAAAGATCCTTACTACAAAAAATTGAATTAGCTTTAGCCAAAATTGAAGAAGGAACCTTTGGAATTTGCGAAGGTTGTGAAGAGGCCATCGAACTCAAACGGCTTGAAGCTAGACCTATGGCTGAATTATGTATCCGCTGCAAAGAAGCCCAAGAGATCGAAGAGAAAAAGATTTACGCTCAGCAATAATTCTTAAACTCCCCATCATCCCATAAATAACCCTTTCACCCCTAGGGATAGCCACGTCTGCGCCATATTACCCACCCCCTCTTCATTCATGAAGTTTCTCTCAAACTTCAAGAAAAAGACATAAAGTAAAATCCAGAAAAGTCCGATCATAACCTTGTAGTCATAGTGGTGTATTGATTTCAAACCTATGAACATCGAGGTTTCCCATGTCAACTGAGTTCTCCGAAAACGAAGAACTAGTCATTCCAGATGAGTTACCACTACTCCCTATAAGAGACGTAGTCGTTTATCCGTATATGATACTACCTCTTTTTGTAGGAAGAGAGCCATCTATTCGAGCTGTCAACGAGGCTCTTGCCAAAGATCGACTCATCTTTTTAGCCGCACAAAAAGAGATCACCGATGAAAATCCAAATCCGGAGACGATCTATTCGGTTGGAACGGTAGCGATGATCATGCGCATGAGAAAACTACCCGATGGAAGGGTTAAGATTCTTGTGCAAGGTCTGATGAAAGGAACGGCGGTTAATTTCACCCAAGAAAAGCCTTTCTTTGTAGCCACCATAAAAACCATTAAGGAAAAAGGGGCAACCCGGGATAATTTAGAAGTCGAAGCCTTAATGAGAACCGTCAAAGAGCAACTCGAGAAGGTAATATCGATGGGGCGAATGCTCTCACCTGACATCTTGATGGTCGTCGATGACATCACCGATGCTGGGAGGCTTGCAGATTTAGTGGCTTCCAATCTTGGCCTTAAGGTCAATGAAGCCCAGGAAATCTTAGAACAGTTCGATCCTGTAACTCGTTTAAAAAGAGTGAATGACATTCTATCAAAAGAGCTTGAAGTTTTGGCAATGCAAGCGAGAATTCGCAATCAAGCTCGCGATGAAATGACAAAAAGCCAACGAGAATATTTCTTACGAGAGCAAATTCGAGCTATCAAAACAGAATTAGGCGATAACGAGTCGAAGAGCGAAGAAATCCAAGAGCTCAGAAATAAAATCGAATCGGCTAAAATGCCTCCCGAAGTCTACGAAGAGGCTATAAAACAAGTAGGCCGACTGGAAAGAATGCATCAAGATGCGAGCGAAGCCACTATCGTCCGTACCTATTTGGACTGGCTGGTCGATCTCCCTTGGAGTAAGTCAACCGAAGACTGCCTAGATCTTGTTCACGCTCAAAAAGTATTGGATGAAGATCACTTTGACTTGAAAAAGATCAAAGAACGAATTCTCGAGTTCCTAGCAGTGAGAAAACTCAAAAGCAAAACCAAGGGCCCAATCCTTTGTTTTGTGGGACCCCCAGGAGTGGGAAAAACCTCTTTGGGTAAATCCATCGCAAGAGCTATGGGCAGGAAGTTTGTTCGCATATCACTCGGCGGAATTAGAGACGAAGCTGATGTTAGAGGACACCGCAAAACCTATGTGGGAGCTATGCCGGGAAGAATTGTTCAAAGCTTAAAACAGGCAGAGAGCAACAATCCTATCTTCATGCTCGATGAAATTGATAAACTAGGTTCAGACTTCCGAGGTGATCCCGCGGCAGCTCTACTTGAAGTTCTAGACCCCGAACAGAACTTCAGCTTTAGAGATCACTACCTCAACTTGCCGTTTGATTTATCTAACGTAATGTTTGTTGCTACAGCCAATTTGATGGACACCGTCCCTGCGGCGTTGAAAGACCGCATGGAGGTCATCCAACTTGCAGGCTACAGCCAAGAAGAGAAACTCAAAATTACAAGGCAGTTTCTCATCTCAAAACAGATCGAAGAAAATGGATTGCTACCAGAGAATATTGAAATCACAGATCAAGCCATCGCCAGAATTGTGAATCAATATACTCAGGAAGCAGGTTTGAGAAATCTTGAAAGAATGGTGGCCACCGTCTGCAGGAAAGTGGCTAGAAAATTCGCAACGTCTGACAAAAAACTTTCAAAAGTTGTTGTGACGGGTCAGTCGATTCCGAAATATCTCGGTCCTCCTCGATTTTTACAAGAAGAGGAACGAGAACACGACGAAGTCGGCGTTGCAACCGGTTTAGCTTGGACCCAATTTGGAGGAGAAATCCTCAATATTGAGGTCACAATGATGAAGCGAGCTGGAGGAGGATTAACGTTAACCGGCTCTCTCGGAGATGTGATGAAAGAATCGGCAACGGCAGCCCTGAGCTATGTGCGTAGCAAGGCCTCAAGGTATGGCATCGATGAAAAGATGTTTAGTCGTTACGAAATCCACGTGCACGTTCCCCAGGGTGCGACCCCTAAAGATGGCCCAAGTGCAGGAATTACTCTAACCACTGCACTCATCTCATTACTCACTGGAAATCCAGTTCGTAAAGATGTAGCCATGACAGGTGAAGTGACACTCAGAGGCCATGTTCTTCCCATCGGCGGTCTTAAAGAGAAAACTCTTGCGGCCTTAAGACATGGGATCACCACTCTGATTGTTCCTCATCGCAATCATAAAGATCTTGATGAAGTGCCAAAGGAACTCAGAAAAAAATGCAAGTTCGTTCTAGCCAAGGATGTTCACGAAGTGCTTAAAAATGCTCTAGTGCATGACCCAGCAGAATGGTCAAAACAACTAAAAGCTAAGGATGAACCGCACAGTCCCTCAAGCACAGGTGGGTCACGAGTCGCCAAGAGCGTTGATAAAGCAGCCTAATTAGATTTTTTTTGGGTTAAACCCCGAAATGATGAAGCCATTTCTAGGCCCTCATTGTGGGGAATGGTCCGAAATAAAGCCCAAACGAAGACTAACTTCGCGCCTCGTTCCTTTAAAACACTGGCACATCTTCGCACGGTCTCTCCGGTCGTAAACACATCATCTACTAAGATGACTTTAGGGGGTGGGGTTTTGCAGTCATCCCATTCGAAGGAATCGATCAGATTTCTGCTTCTTTCAGCCCGGGTCATTTGACTCTGTGCCCGAGTCTCCTTCACCTTTTTCAAACGATACTCAACCTCAATATTCCAGCTCAATGAAAGATAATGGGCCAGAATTTCGGTTTGATTAAATCCTCGCCCTAATAGTCTTTTAGGATGGACTGGTACTGGAACTAACACCCCACCGCGTAGCTCATCCGGTAGTGCGATGTTTAATAATCGTTCTCTAAAAACGCTCATCCACTCAAAACGCTTTTGAAACTTAATGAGGAATAATAGTCTTTTTGCCTCCTCATTCAGCCACCAGGGACTTCTCACACTCTCTACCAGATTACCCCATCTTTTTTTACATTCTTGGTTACCGAGTGTGCAGGATATCTGAGGTCGGCTGCAGAAACAGCAAATCTCTTCGCCCACCTCGCTAAAGACAGAACATCTAGAGCATAATCCTACAGACCCAGTGAATAATTCACAAATCGGACAGCTCGGTGAAAACAAAAAAGCCAAGCTTTCATCTAGTGAATTTGATAAAAATCGAAACATCTTAGATTCCAAGCTTCTAAAACGTGAGGGTGTTCGATCTGATTACTTTCCTCTAAATCCGCAATAGTCCGTGCTACTTTGATGATTTGATGAAGTCGACGAAAACTTAAACGATTTTCAAGCTTCTTTTGTTTTAGCCAATCCTCCGAATGATTTTTGAGTTGAAATCCTTCTACGGATTGAAGATTTTCAATGCACCCATTGGTGATTGTGGCCTTAGAGTTTTGATATCGTTTGTTTTGAATTTTAAAAGCTATTTCAACAGTGGTTTTTGCCGACTTAAAACACAGAACATCTTTGCCACTTTCATTGTCTAAAGAACTTGTCATGTAAACCATCAAAGCCATTCTGTCTAATATAGGTGACGAGAGTTTCTTTCGATACTGCGCTTTTTTTTCAGGGGTGCAACGACATTGATTCTCATAGATTGAATACATTCCACAGGGACAAGGATTCATCGCAGCTATGAGAGTAAATCGTGCAGGAAAGCTCATCGCCTTTCCTACTCGGGTCAAATTCAACACTCCACTTTGCATCGGCTCTCTCAAACCTTCAATAGCATCTCGCCGATATTCCGGAAATTCATCAAGAAATAAAAGCCCATGATGGGCCAAACTAATTTCCCCGGGCATCACAGTTCCCATGCCCCCACCCAACAGAGCGTTCGCCGAAATGGAATGATGAGGAGCTCGAAAAGGTCGTCTCTTGGTTTGAATTAAGCCCTCCGCTTCGACAGAGGAAGCACTGTAGATCTTTAAAACCTCGATGAATTCATCAGCACTCATTTTGGGTAAAAGCTCTCGGGCACTCAAAGACAACATACTTTTTCCCACTCCCGGTTGCCCCACTAACAGTAAAGGATGTCTTCCAGCCAAAGCAATTTGCAAAGCTCGCTTAGCCAGACTTTGCCCAATCACTTGGTCAAACACAGGATTTATTTCTTGGGGCTCATCCGATATTTTTTGAGAACACAACGCTAACTCTCTTTGCCCTTGAATAAATTGAATCACCTCTTCCAAGGTATCAGCTAACACAATTTTTCCACTATTTAATAACGCTCCTTCCGGCTCATTACCTCTAGGGATGATCACTTTTCGAATTTTGGGATCTTGCACCAAAACTTCAATCAGTGGAAGCGCCCCTTTCACTGGACTCAACCTACCTTCCAATGATAGCTCTCCCAGAAATCCAAAGGGCTCCAAAGGTATTTGTTTCAGTTTCGACTCGCACGCGAGCACAGCTAAAGTAATCGCAAGATCATAATGGCTTCCGTGTTTTTTAACGCTCGCTGGGGACAAGTGAACAAGGATTTTTCTATTGGGTAAATCAAATCCCAAGTTCATCAAACAGGCTCTTACCCGCTCTCGACTCTCTTTAACGACCTCCCCTGGAAGTCCGGTCATCAAAATTTGAGGAAGGGCATTAAATGCAACTGCTTCAATCTGAACTTTAGCTCCTTCAATACCCTCAACGGCTGAACTGAATGTTTTAATTACCATGACGGGGTGGATAACAGGTTACTGGAATTTTGTCTTGTGTCTGAGGGATGCGGGATGTCTTAGGCGGGTTATAAAAAAATACGGTCTCTTTTTTTAAGTTCTTTATGGAGATCTCTTTGGAGACGCAAACGGATTTGTCGACTGAGTTTAGTCACATATTCCATGTCGTTTGCTTTCTCTCTATTTTTTTCTAGGTAAATGGGTTTAAGAAACTTAATGTGCCATTTAGCAGGCAAAGGAATCACGTTCAAGGGAACCGGAATAATAATGCCTAAAAGTTCCTTGGCCCATCGAATTTGGGATAAAGTGATATTAGTTTCCTCAGCTCCAATCACTGCCACCGGGACTATGGGCGCTCCAGTCTGAAGTGCAAGCCTGATAAAACCCCTTCGAAATCTACGCAAACGATATCGATATCGAGTCGGTTTGAAATTCCCTTCCTCCCCTTCGGGAAAAAGAATGAGCCCTTGTTTCTTTTCTAAGATTTTTAGGCCGTTATCTAAAGTGGCAGGAACGAGACCTAATCTTTTAGCGTGTACCGAAATTTCTGGTCTTAAAAACCATAGTTTGTGGGCAATAATTCTCGGTACCCGTTGGGTTTTAAGATAAATTTGATGCCCTATCATAAGAGCATCAAACCCCATGAACCCACTGTGGTTGGCTATAAAAATGACTGATCCCTTCTTGGGAATATTTTCTTCCCCTTCACTATTCACCCTCAAATATTTGGTGAATATCTCCAGCAAAAAATGGGGAAGAACTTTATAAGCCACTTCTTCTTTTGAAAGACCTGAGGCATTTAAAGCTTTGCTGACCGCTTTTCCAAAAAAGGCTTTCATGGTGTGTTTCTATCAATAAAGATTAGAACTGAAAACAAAGTTGTTAGGCCGATTTCCTTAGCATTTGATTTCTTTTTAACGAAATCAACGATTCGTAAATATCAATATCGGGCATGGGATTAAAATCAACGACGTGGGAAACAACTCCATGCTCTATCACGCTCGAAAGGGTGAGAAATTCGTTTGGGGCAAGAGCCACATCCTTGGACATGGCCGCTGGAGTGACCTCTAGCTTGAGTCCGGCAGGTGGAATATCTTTGCGAATCCGTTCAAATCGATCTTTGATTGAGTTTCCTTTTCTCACTAACTGAAAGAGATCCATATCTAGATTCTTTGCGATGTTGGCTTCTCTTGGATCTTTTCGATTGAAAAGGAATTTGGGTTGATCCCATAGAAACATTCGGTAAATGGCCTTGATTCCCTCGCAACTTCCAGAAACAGCCTCAATCACTCGCCCCTGAAGAAATTCTATTTTACCCTCCTGGTCGCTCGTCTTTCCCTTAACCCAGAGAGTGCCAGTTCTTCCCAGCTCAGAGACAATAATTAACGATTCTCCTAAGGTTTGGCTTTTGTGAAATAGAGATTCCGCTCCTGCTGAGGTCTGCTGAAGATTCAAATGATTAAGCTCATTATTGAGTCCATAACTCTCAAGCTTTTTGACCGCAGTTCGAAGTTCAGCCACCATGGGGATCTCAGGAAATTCGGCCTCGGTTTGTAATAAGATGGCCTTCATTGCTCTTAAAATTTGCTGAAACTGGCCATCGGAATCCACTAGAGCTGCTAACTTTTTAAGTTCTCCAATGATCTTCTTCTCATCCATTCGGATAGATTCGATCATGCAATAAACCCTGGACTCCATCCCAAACGAAAAATCCTGAACTGAAAAACTTTTGGCTAACCAACCCAGATAGATAGCTTTACCGCAAGTACAAAGTTTCTCTATCGTCTTTTTGCTCTCTGGACTATTTTCGATAAATACCACTGCGGGTTTAGAACCGGGAAGAGCACTCCGACAAAAGTTATCCACACTGCTTTCCCAAGAAACCTGGATGATCTCTTTCTCCTCAAATTCGGTGAAAAACTGTCGAGCCCAAGGAGAAAATTCTCCTATAGCCGTTATTTGGAGTAAGGGAACTTTCATATTTTTACCTTTTTAATAGATGGATAATTCTCGAGGACTAACTTTCTTAATTTTAACATGAGTTGCCCCAAACCTGTAACTTGTCGCGCCCAGGCAAAAATGAACTCACTTTAGATTTAACGCGCTCGATTAGGAATATCGGGAAGTAAAAAGCTCTAACAAAGACGGGTGTTTTTTAAGCAGTTCTATAGAGAACTTTGCGTGATTTGGAAAATACCCATTACCGAAAATCAATTGGCTACTGGAAGCCACCCCCTCAGCCCCTAGAGCAACTTTAGTAAACGAAGTGGCCATGCTAAAAAAGAGAACTTTTCCTTTAGGTTGACACGCCAATACAGATCCCATTTCAGTATTCGGAACTGAAGCCACATTCACG
This sequence comes from Deltaproteobacteria bacterium, assembly GCA_900299195.1. Taxonomy (GTDB): domain Bacteria; phylum Bdellovibrionota; class FAC87; order UBA2466; family UBA2466; genus UBA2466. The sequence goes on along the minus strand of OMIX01000081.1, from coordinate 12,150 downwards.
ACTAAATCAGCCATTTTACCTCGAGTTAGCCCTTCGATTTCATTAAGAACAGCTATGGGATGGGTGGCGTCCACTTGAGCTACGACATCACAAAGTTCGAGTTTTCTTAAAGCTTCAGCAGCTTTGGGACTTGGCTCAATACCTATCACCTTGCCTTCTTTTCCAACCTTTTTTCTAGCCGCAAGGCACGACAAAAGGCCTGCCTTTCCACCCGCTCCTACAACCACCACAGTGTTTCCCTTTTCCGCTAAAGAGTTCACCGTGGCTGGAGCTCCCGCAACATCAAATACGGCCATCGAAAGAGATTCAGGCAAATCCTCGGGAAGAATAGCGGCAATCGATTGTTCAAATAAAATAGCAAATCCATCCACATCAATTTGGTGGGTTTTCATGTTGATAGTTTTTATTTTTGAAATTTGCAGTGGCGTGAGTGTCAAAGAAACTAAAGTTGCAACTTTATCGCCTTTTTTAAATTTGAGAGGGCCTTGATAATGGGATCCCACACTTTCAACTTCTCCCACTAACATTCCACCACTTCCCGTCACTCGATTGTGTTGTTTACCTCGAATGGCGCAATTTTTTAAAATTACTTCTCCAATTTTTTGAGAGTCTCCTCCCGTTTCCTCTTCCATTTGCACAAAACTGGCTGCATCGATATTGAGTTTTTCTACTCGCAAAAGAATTTCATTGGAATAAATGGGCAAACTATTATCAAGTTTCTCGGCCGCTTGCGGTAACACCACTTGCGCATCTAAAACTCGGTGAATCCCGAAAGGATGCCCTTTTTCATTTCTTTCATTTTTGTCCATACAGACGTTCTTCTGCTAATTCATCAGCGACTTTAAACGTAGGTTGATTGCGTGCCTTCGATCGATTTAAAACTTCTTTGATAGTTAAATAGATTTCATCAGTTTTCTTAAGAGCCTTGCTCTCCTCATAGCCCTGAGATTCCACAAAGATATTGATAATCCCACCGGAATTGACCGCGTAGTCGGGAGCATACAAAATTCCTTTTTGATGAAGACGTATTCCATCCTCAGGCGTTTCCAACTGATTGTTTGCAGCTCCAACCACAGCCTTCACTTTCAATTTTGGTATGGTCAATTTGTTTAAAATAGCTCCTCGAGCACACGGTGAAAAAATATCGACATCGAGGTCATAAATTTCTTCCAAAGGAATAAATTTGGCTCCAAGTTCGTTTTGAGCTTTTTCAATAACCGATTTGTTAGTGTCGGTAACCCAAACCTCTCCGCCCGCTTTTTTGATTAAAGCTGCTAAAGCGTAGCCCACATGACCAATGCCTTGAACGGCGACTCGAATCCCATCAATTTTTTTTGTGCCATGAAGAAATTCAACCGTAGCTTCTAGCGCCCTAAAAACGCCCAAAGCGGTCACTGGCGAAGGATCTCCACTCGTCCCTGGCTCGCCTTCAACTCCCAGCACATGACGAGTTTTCTCCTTCACTAAAGCCAGATCGGGACTGTCGATATTCATGTCTTTGGCAGCAATGTATCTGCCTTTAAAGGTCTCAACAAAATCTCCAAAAGCGTGAAAAAGACTTTTCGACTTGCTCTTGGGATCTCCTAAGATCACACTTTTTCCACCGCCAAAATTTATTCCCGCCAAAGCAGATTTGTACGACATTCCCTTCGCCAATCTCAAAACATCGTACAAAGCATCTTGTTGCGATGCGTAGGGTAGCATTCTAATTCCACCACACGCTGGACCCAATTGGGTATTATGGATCGCGATAATAGCCGACAATCCTGCCGCGGAATCTTGAGCAAAAAATACCTGCTCAAAACCTTCTTGTTTAAGCTCTTTTATATTTAATGCCATAGAGCATTAGTGGTACCACCAAATTTTTTTTGCGACTACTTGAAAATTATCGTTTGACACGACTTTTTCAAAAAAGTCTTTCTCTATTTTCTTTGACCTATGATCCAGCATTGATTAATAAATTGGAATTCTCTTATGGATAAATCAAAATTCATCGCTGTTGCAGGTAACATTGGCTCTGGCAAAACAACTTTAACGCGAATGCTCTCTGACCATTACTCATGGGAGCCCCATTTTGAAGTGGTCGCCAGCAACCCTTATCTCTCCGATTTTTACAGTGACATGAACCGGTGGTCTTTGCAGCTTCAAGTCTTCTTTTTATCAAAAAGATTTCAAGCCCACCAAATGATCGTAAAATCCCAAATTTCAGCCATTCAAGATCGTTCGATTTATGAAGATGCCCACATTTTTGCTCGAGCTCTAAAAGAGGGCGGTCAAATGGATGCCCGGGATTATGAGAATTACTTTGAGCTTTACTCCACCATGACTCAATTTCTTACTCCTCCCGATTTGGTCGTTTATGTGAAACGCTCAGTCCCTTGTTTGAAAGAACGAATCAAGGAACGAGGTAGGACTTTTGAACAGAGTATTCCTACCGAGTATCTTCAGCTTTTAGAACGCTGTTATGAGGAATGGATCGCAGAATACGATTTAGGAAAGGTTCTCATCGTAAACGCAGACGATCTCGACTTCAAAAACACCTCAGCCGATTTTAGTTACATCTGCGATAAAATAGAGAGCTCTCTCAAAGCGGACCAACGATTGGTCCACTGCTAACACACAGCTTCATTTAAAAAACTACTCAAAACAAACCTAGCCACAAAGTTAAACATTGTGTCATTGAGCCTTTGAACCTTTACGGTTATCATTAAGTTAGGATCGATTTTAGCAACTCAAATTCCTACACCCCAAAAAAAGGATGTTATGTCTGAAGCAGCCCTAAACCCGGTGGCCTCCAATCGTTGGGAAGTTCCCTCAACTTATCCTTCCCCTTTGACCCATCAAACCGTTTCAGTCGTCGTTCCCGTTTACCGTGGAGAAAAAACTTTAAAAAAGTTAGTGGATGAAATCACTCTTTTAAAAAACACGGAAGATCCCAATCAATTCATTCACATTCTTGAAATCATTTTAGTTTGGGACGGGGCCCAAGATAACTCAGCTGAAGTCATGAAAGATTTAGCCCAACAAAACCCGCTCGTGAAAAATGTTTGGCTCTCGAGAAACTTTGGACAGCACGCTGCGACCCTTGCTGGAGTCGCCAGATCTCGAGGCGACTGGGTTGCCACTTTAGATGAGGATGGACTTCACTCTCCTCATGATATTCGACGATTGCTAAAAACTGCCTGGGAAGGAAGTTACCAATTAGTGTATGGAATTTCGACGGAAAAAGCTCCCCACACTGCTTTTAGAAACACCAGTAGCCGATTGGCTCATTGGATTTTTAAATCGATGCTAAGCAATGAAAACCGAGGAGATTTCTCTAGTTTTAGAATTATCCGTGGTGATGTAGGGCGCAGTTTATCTGCTTATTGTGGAGCTGGTGTCTATTTAGATGTTGCCTTACAGTGGGTCACTTTAACTTCAGGGAGTTGTCCCATTTCGCTAAGAAAAGAATGGCGTCCCTCTCGTAGTTACAGTCCCTACCGATTGATGAGCCACTTTAGAAGGCTAGTGCTTTCCTCTCCAGGAACTCCGCTAAGAGCCATCTCAATGATGGGACTGATGACCATCTTTTTAAGCTTGGGATTAACCGGATGGGCACTTTATCAAAAACTCACGGGAAATGTCCCTGTTCAAGGTTGGACCTCATTATTTATTCTCATTTCGTTTCTATTTGGAGTCCTCATGGTTTCGATTGGAATTCTGGCGGAATATATCGGTCTCATACTTTCTATCTCCATGGGAAAACCTCTGTATTTAGTTCAATCACGGGCTCCTGGAAAAGTTTGATCAATCTCATCTCTCAAAGGGACATATGGAAACTCTCGAAGACTCAAGACTCTATCATCGTTTTGTGATCAACAATCCGAGGCTTTGTTTCATTTCTCAAAACAACATACCCTTAGGTATCGTCCAAGAGCTCTCTTACGGTGGATTTAGTCTCGTTCCCTTCCCTCAACAAGCTGGGAACTTAAAGTTACTAAGTCGAAAAACTGCAGGAGACTTGAATCCCACTGTTCAAATTACGTTTCTCGATCGTTCCATTACCTGCCAAATCGAGGAAAGATATCGCTCCCAAGAAAAAATAGGTTATCAACTTTCCCATGAACAAACGGAAATTTTATCTTTCTTAAAAGAGATCATCCCTTGGATTCGATCGGGAGCCGCCCTAGGCCGATTACAAAAATTAGAAAAAGAAGGTTTCCCGGGCGAACTACCGGACTATTTAAGTTTCGATGGGCCTATCCCGGTGGAAATCGATTGGGAGGGTCAAGCTTCTGACAAAACACCCAATTTCTCAATCGTTTTAAAACAGGATAAGATTCTATATCAACTGGTTAGAAAAAATGATCGCCTAGTCACCGGACACAATGTTTGGCCCGGAGCTGAAAGCGGAGATATCAGACCCACTCGGCTTATCGACCCTATCATTTGTCGCTGGTCGCTGGCAGTGCTTTTGGGACTTGCCTCTGAGTCTGGAGAAGGCATTTATTCCATACTTATTAATAGAGTGTTGGATCTTTACCCTTCTATCCCATCGGAAAACCAACGCCATTTGAAAGTAAAAACGGGATAGCTAAAATTACGTAGATTAAAACCTTGTTCGAAGAGCGAAGACTAATAACAACAAACCTATCCTTTTATAAACCTGTCTTTCACTTCTTTGTATTCTTACTAGCTTTTGTATTTGGAGTGGTAACTAACTGAGGGGCCAGAGATTCTCCTTGCTTGTGGAATACATATCCAAAAGAGGTATAAAGGGGCTTATCTGTAGGTGGGGGAGGAAACTTAAAAGTTTTTACTTTATTGACGATACAATCTGCGAACTCTTGGTCGTTCATGTTTGAACTTACTAAGGATGGGGAGAGAGTTTCTCCTGATGGACTGATCTGCCAATCCACTTGCACTCTACCACTCGTTTCTGCCTTAGGATTTTCTAAATGCTTTAAATAACATTTTTGTATCTCACCATTATATTTCGCTATGGTATTCTTTACCTGATTATCCTCGTAAGGCGTCTTCATAACGGTCTTTTTCGGATCAGAGGAAACATTGACCGGTATTAAACTTGGATGAACTCCATCGCTCTTTCCAGTTGTTAAAAATTGTTTCACTACAAGTGTGCTGGATAACATTAACAAAGCTACAAGCAAAATATTTTTTTGCTGATCATTCATAAACTAATTATACAATCTCATCGTGTTAAAAGAAACCGCTGAACCCACGGACAATCGAAGAATGTATCGGTAATCTGTTGAGAAACTTTAGCTTCTTCTAATTGATTGGCTAGTTCCAAGATTTTAGGTGCTAATTTATTTTTGCAAACCTTTAAACCCAAAGCGAATGGTAACGTTAATTGAATTCCCTCCTTCAGTAATTTCTGTTTTTGTTCGATGGCATTGAGCGGAAGAGTCGAAACCCACTTGACCCGATTGATAATAAAATCGGAGCCCAGATTCACTAATTCCGAATTTTGAGCCAAATGGAAACCCCGAATCGCCTCAAGAAACAAACCATCTGCTTGGGCATAGTCCTGTTGTTCTACGTGCAGCCACTGCCCCCTCAAAAATTTGCATTCTGGAAATACAGAAAAGGCTTCGTGGTTAACTCGATGAATCAAAAGAGTATGACAAGCATCCGAAATCAATTTTTTTCGATAAAAAACAAAATTCGGTTCAAATTCAGCCTCCATTGCCTTAGTTAAAAATTCTCCCGCCCCAGTAACCGCCTTTTCAAAATTTCTTACAGGGGCTTGCTCAGTTTGATAGACCTCTTGAAAGAGACCATAGTTTTTCGTTTGAAACGGAAAGATGTGAGAATCTGAATTAAAATACTCCATGGAACCAATCGTAAATACTGGGCGGTGATTTTCAAAGGCCTCACTAATCTTATTCAAAAGACCCAACGTGTGTTGTTGCTTAGGAATATCTATCGCCCGACTAAACGGCTTTGAGGGCAGTAAAGCTGCTACTTGGGAAATCAGCAGGACATCAGGCCTTTTATTTTCCAGAAAATGATAATACGCAAGAATCCCCGCATCTGTATCACCTTTGGTAAAGAGAACAGAGTTTGGGGGAAGAGCACTGAGAACCCAAGAAGCATAATCCCGGCAAAAATCATCTGTTCTTCTGTTGTTTTTTTTAAAACTGCACGAAAAGAGCAAAAGAGGAATAAAAAAAACGGAAAATCTAAACCATTCTCTTCGATTAAACTTTTTCTGTGCCTCGTTCATTGCCTCAACGCCAATTAAGATAAAGCAGAACAAAGCAAATCCCTGAAAGCTTTTAAACAATTCAATAGCTAGATCATAATAATCGGGTTGCCAAAACAAAAACAGGAACAAAAGGCTCGAGGCTAATCCTAAAATTAATGAACCTATGTACGGTGATTTTAGTTTTAGTTTTAACCCTCCGGAGAAAAAGTATCCAACAAAGCCGAAAGTCACCGGAGTAAAAGCAGTAAAAAGCATACAAATATTTTCTTTTGAATAGAGGATAAGTTCTCTATGTGAGAAAGTTCGACTTTGATTATTGGCTGCATATTCTTTTCTTAAAATGTAATCAAAGAGCTGATTTACACTTTCAATGGGATCACTAAAAATAAATTCGCTATAGTGATGAACGAAAACTAAATGCAAATATGGTAAGAGTCCAGCGACAGCTCCCATCAAAAACCATGATACACAGCTAAAGCGGAAGAAAGATTCTCTCTTTGTCATTAGCATCATTATCAAGGAGGGAACAGCCAAAACCACGAGTGGATAATGATTGCTTAATGCGAATCCAAACGTAAGACCCAGAAAAAAAGAACTCATCTTACTGGGAGATTTTTCCGGTGTCTCCGCTATGAGAATGGACTGAAAAAAAAACATTGCCATCAGTGCAGTATGAAGGGGATAAACTTCCACAAATTGTGCGCTCTCCCAAACAAAAGGAGACAAACCAAATGTTAAGACTGCAAAGGCAACCCAAACCAAATCATGAAGCCTTATAAAAATACAAGCTCCCAAAATACCGGCCGCTACAGCAACAGAAATGTGACTCAGAAAAGCTATTTTCTGAGCCGGGGTTCCCAAAGGTAACAATGAAAAAAAATGGCCAATCCATGTAAACAAGGGGTAACCCGGAGGGTGGGCTAATCCCATTTTGTGTGCAACTAAAATAAATTCAGAAGCGTCTTCTGGCGTAGTTCCCGTAGGGGCAGTTAACCTATAGAGAAATACTAACAGGGAACACAGAGCCATTATCAATCCTGTGGCTTTCTGCGAATCTGACAACTTTTTTGAAATTGTAGACATGGGGCTTATTATCACTCTTTTTTTAATCGGACTTTTTTAACAATCTCAAGGGCCTGCTCATCCGTAGCATTTCTAGCTAAAACAGCTTCAGCAATTAGTTGGGCCTGCCGGGCCTCGCCCACTTCGAAAAGAGCACCTGCCAACTTACTCCGAATTAACAGATTTTCTGGGAATTGCTTGGTGAGTTTTTGGAGTATATCCACAGCCTGCGGAGACCGGTGAGTTTTGCGATAGACATAGGTTAAATTCAAATAAGCATTGAAACTGCTTTCGTTAATTGCAGCATTAGAAAGCTCTAGAGCTTTTAAACATTTTTCTTCAGCTAAATCATAGTTCCCTAACATAGCATAAGCACCACACCAGTCTGGATAGATGGTGGAATGGTTGGGAGCTAATTTAGCAGCACGATCAAAGAGCGCCACTGCTTCCTGATACCGATGTATTGTAATGAGTGTTTTTCCTTCGTTGGTCATAGCTTCTATGTGACCGGGATTCATTTCGTAAGATTTTCTAAAAAACCTAATAGCCATGTCCCAATCTTTTCGATCCGAATAAATATTCCCCAAATTATTATAAACCATCCAAGCACCGGGGTTCTTCTTCAGAGTTTCTAAATAAACCGTTTCGTCTTTTTGGAATGTTTTTGAAATGAGATGGCTATGATAGCCCCAACTCAACAACCAAACTAGGATCCCACTTTTTACCAGAAACAAAGTAGAGACCTTCAGAGGTTTTTGGGTGTCAAGTTTGATTAAAGAAGCTTTTAGACCACAGCACATAAGAGCTATAATTATAGGAACGGCTTGGTACTGCCAGTGGTCCGCCACAAGGCTATATCGCATGAAATAGATATTTACGAATCCAAGCGCAGGAAACAGCGCAATGGCATAAGCGCTCAAACACAAAAAAAGAAGTCGATAACCCTTTCTTTCCCGCCCGCCCCACAAAAACACCAATAAGACGAGGTAAGTAAACAGGGGAATCCAATGTAGGATATTGGTCGGATCCGAGCTCCATCTAGGATACATAAACATCAAATCAATAGGGAGGATCGCCTTAGATAGATAAAACCAAAGTGCCCATCCGGAAATTTGTAAACGTTCCAGAAAACCATCTGTCCTAATCGTGAGGCCATCCGTAAGTGAATTGAAGTTATTGTGTAAAACTGAGACAACACCCATTATGGCTCCCACTACCAAAAAGGGAATTAATCTTCGCGTAACATTTAGGGTCCAGAAGTTGCGAAGTGAAACGGACTGTTTCGATTTTACTAAGCCATCAAAAGCTCCAAAGTACCAACTGAGCAAAACCAAAATGCCAGGAAAAGCGACCACAGTAGTTTTTGAAAGGACTCCAAAAACAAATCCAAGTAAAGATTTGAGGGCATCATCCCTATTTTTTTTCTTTAGAAATAGATCCCAATAATAAATGGAGGCAAGGCCTCCCAATAAACTCAAGGTGGTTTCAAGTTGACGGACCCAAGAAGCTGTTTCTGCATTAATCGGATGAATCAAAAACAAAAGCGCCCCAAAATAAGCCAAAGGAACTCTTAAGTTCAAAAACAGGCGCCACAATAGAATGCTACACCCAAGGTGAGTCACCACAACTGCTAGGTGAAATACTGCTGCAGAGTTAGGTGCTATTCTCCACAACAACCAAAAAAAAGTGTAACTTACGGGCCAATATTCAGTATTTCGAAAAGGAATCCAGGCCCTTAAAAAACCATCGGGTTCAATAACAGCCGGACGCTGTAGAATAGCCAATCTATCATCCCAAAAAAAATCAGCAAATAAGGAGGGAAAGAAAACAACTCCGCCAATACTCACCAAAAGAGTTATGAGGACAACTTCACTGTAGTCTCCAAAAAAAAGTCGACCAAAAATTCTTCGCTGACTAGCAACTTCCAATTTAGATGCGTTTTGTCTTTTTGGGGAATCCATCTTTTACTCGCAGCTTTCGACTATTTTCTTTTCCATAGACAACCAATTCTTTCAAATTTATTTTCTAAGAAAGCCTTTTCGATCCGGTAAATACCATTCATGTAAGAAGTTTCAATAGCAACCCAACGAATCCCCAAGTCTTCAAAACGGTTTACTTGGACCATAGGGTCTAAATTAATTACATACGGCATATTAGCCCACCACTTATTAAAATCTGCATTGAAAACGTAGGCTGGACACCTACTAGCCCAAACATAAAAGATAGGCGTCTCCCGAGTGGTTTGTGTCAAAACCAATTGAACAGATTCCCTCTGTGTTTCGAGTAAGGAAGAATTTGTTTGAGGTATCTTGTAAGTTTCACCCCACAATCTCCAGATTAGAGTAGCCAACAAACCTAAACTCAAAACCCGGTTCCACGGAATTAAAGCAATAAAACTAACCACCAATACAATTAAGACTGGCAAAAACATAATCAAACTGTAATTCCAAACGGGACTGGTTAAAAAGACGAGAAAAGAAATCATTAGTATAAAGCCCATCTTTATAGGATTGCTTACCTGCCTTCTTTTTAGAAAAAACAGAAAGACAAGCACCAAAATTAACCCGCCCAGGACTTGAAATAGCAATGCCTCTGATTTTGGGAGGGTTTTATAGAGGTACTGGACTGACTCGACACTGAGTCTTTTTGAAGCCAATTCAAAGTTATGGGCTAAAAGTGTTTGATATCCATCCATCAAAGAACCCTGAAGCCACAAAACTATAATTACAAGAAAACAAGTCAGACTCTGACCCAAAGCCATAGAGAAGCAGTTCAGAATCGATCGAGTTGACCTACTTCTCGGAAAAAAAAGAAACAGGTCAAAAATTAAAACGATAAGATTGGTTGGAAAAAACTTGGTGTGAAACGCCAAGCAAACACCTAAGACAACACCAGAGAAAAATCGTTTGTTTTTCAACCAAAGAAAAAACCAAACTAAAAAGAACAAACCAATATATATTTCCGGTCGCAACTTAAAAATCTCATTTTGAAAAACGGTGGTAGCGAACATCAAAGGCAAAGCCAAGAAACCAGCCGCTAGATTGCCACTTAGAAAATATACTGAAAGGACAACAAAGACAGATGAAACACTAAAAACCAGAACCGACCAATATCTTAAGATAAAAAAAGTTTGAAAGGATGCAACTTCTCCTCTGAGAGATTTCAAAACAAGGCCATTTACCCAGGCTGTAAGAGGTCCGTGATGTTCCCAAAAATCCTTGTAAATCACCTTGCCCTTTAAAATATTCCAAGCAATATGGACATGCTGGCTCTCGTCTTGATGAATTTCTGTGATTGGGATTTTGTTTAATAAGAACTTATATTCTTCGTGGATTATACAAATTGCAAAAACAACAAAGAGCAATGGGATTAACTTGCCACTAGCTAAAACGCGCAGTTTTGAATAAATATATTCAAGAACCAAATCGTTTATCCTTCCAAATTAATCAATAATTTCGCTTGTTCCACAATCAACAATCCAGGAAACCAATCCCATGAATTTCTGACATTTTAATTCTACACGAATATTTACTTCCATAGGGCTGTTGGAATGTGCATGTATCACTTGCGAGACCTGTTGCCCTAATTGTCCAACTTTTACGCCATCCCACGGAAGTAATCGTGTTGAGGAAACCGTCACTAAAGAACCCGTGTTCAAATGCTCGACCGGCCCACCCACCGTGAGTTGTACTGTCGGGTCATTCAATTTCTCCTTGAGCTCATTTTGGATTTCGCCCCATAAATCGATTGAAGGCTTTTTAGAAATATTCGATTTCGAAGACCGATAAAATACCGCAAACACCCCAAAAAAGATGATAAAAATAGAGGCAACTATCAACCGATAATTGAAGGGCTGATTCTCTAATGCCGAAGACGCTTTAAAAACAACTCTTTGAGACAACCACTGTTCCATCATCGATCGGTTGTTTCTATCGATTATAACAGAGATACCCCAACCCACGAGAAAAGAAATGCCAGCAGCAGCTATAAGATCACCCATCATTCCTGGAAAAAAATTGCGAACTTGCGGCAAAACCCAAACAAAACAAAGCAAGGTTCCACGCAACACCGATTTAATCGGATCAAGAAATTGAAAGTCTGGGGTGACTACTCTTAAGGAAAATAATCTTTTTCCCAAACTAGCCCCTCCACACAATCGACTCTCCAATAAGCCAAAATACAATGAGTGCGCCACTAGTAAGGGCAAAAAACTAAACGGCCACAAACCTAATATTTTTTGATCCAAAAAACTTAACGAGACCCCGCTCACAAAAAGCAAAATGGCGAGATCAACAAGCCAACTCAACAATCTTAAAAGAACGTATTTGAATTTATTATTTTCCATGAATTTACCGGCTAAATTTGAAAGCGTGAGAGCTAATGTAGTACAACCCTTCGTTGAAATATCTATTGAACCACAAAAAGTTTAGGTTTGAAATTTTAAGTTGCGACTCATCAACTCCCTGTCAGAGCACGAAGCCACCAAGGTCGATCTCTAAGAAAAAATTGAGACTTTCCGCAGTGGATTAGCGCAAAATGGGTAGGGCAACTATCAATTCAGATTGTAAGTCCCTGGACTTATCTTTCTGACGCGCGGAAGAGAGTCTAGCTAATTCCCAACCTTTGACGGACCGCTTTTCACCTGCTCATTGTATATGACTGGGATCTCCGGAAATTTTATGAGACGCTAAGATGTTTGGGGGCAGGGAGAGGGCTCTGGGCATCTTGGGTACAAAAAACATGACCGCTACCGTTTAAGCTTGTTGGGAGACTGACACTTTTAATCTCTTTTAATTATCTCTATTAAGCCGAAATTTGATAAAAACAGCAGGATTAGAGGAGAAAATATGAATTAATTCCAACAATTTAAAAGT
>OMIX01000080.1 GCA_900299195.1 Deltaproteobacteria bacterium | reverse complement strand
CCGCCGCCGCCGAATCCACCGCGTCCACCGCCTCCACCAGAGCGAGGCTCCATGGGACGAGCTTCATTCACAGTCAATTTACGGCCTTCAAATTCTTGTCCGTTGAACTTATCGATGGCGGATTGTGCACCATCTTCAGTTGACATCTCAACGAATCCAAATCCTTTGGATCGTCCAGAAGCACGGTCAGTGATAATTCTCGCAGAAGCCACTTCTCCAGCTTGAGAGAAGAGATCTTGCAAAGAGGTTTCAGTTACAGAGTAACTTAAGTTTCCAACGTATAGTTTCTTTTCCATTGTTCCTCACATTTGGGTACCGAACGAAACATTTCCTACAGGCACCCGCCTGGAGACGAACGATTCGGATAATTACCCGCAGAGGGTACAGGGTTTTCAAGTATTTGCAAGAACTTTGTGGCACACAGCAGCTCAAATTCTCGAGTTCTTATTCCAATACCTGAGATTGACTTTCAAGCCCTTCTCGATGAAACCTAAAAGTTGGACTCAAGACACTGAAATGAAAAGACTATTTGATATCTGGCTAGCCCTCATCTTGGGGGTTCTTTTAACTCCTCTCGCTTTTGGGGTCTGGTTGGCCATTAAGCTGGAAGACCGAGGCCCAGCCCTTTATTGGTCAAAACGGGTGGGAAAGAAGAATCAGCTTTTTTGGATGCCCAAATTTAGAAGCATGAAATTGGACACTCCTCAAGTGGCGACTCACCTACTCACCCATGCTCAATCCCAAATCACTCGAGTGGGTGCTTTCATTCGAAAAACGAGTCTCGATGAAATACCCCAATTGTGGTCGGTGCTTCGAGGAGACATGTCCATGGTGGGACCTAGGCCTGCTTTATTTAATCAAGAAGACCTAATCACTCTAAGAACACAAAAAAATATTCACCAACTAAAGCCTGGAATTACTGGATGGGCGCAAATCAATGGAAGAGATGAACTCTCAATCCCCGACAAAGTCCTACTGGATGAATTTTATCTAAGGCACCAATGTTTCTCTTTAGATTTAAAAATTTTGTGGCTCACTGTTTTTAAGGTTTTGACCAAAGAAGGAGTCGCCCACTAAACCCTAAGCTTTTTTAATGCAAAAGAGGCGTGGGACGAACATTTGGCTCTCTAACAAGGTGAGGGACATACTCAGGAACTAGAGTTTGAACCTGTGTTTTAATTTCGTCGGGGTATTCGGAAATAGATTTTGCCAAAATAGAATCCAACTTGGTACTAAACTTTTCCTCGACAGAGCGGGCTTTTGCGACTCGAATCATGGGATGGGCCGTTTCTAAAGTAGATTCTGATTCAAACAAAACCTCTTCATAGAGTTTTTCTCCCGGCCTTAAACCGGTGAACACCACTTGGATATCTTTTCCCTCTTCTAACCCATGAAGCGTAATGAGCTGCCTAGCCAAATCAAGAATCTTAACTGGCTCTCCCATATCGAGAACAAAAATCTCTCCGCCATTCCCTAAAACACTAGCTTGGAGAATCAGCTGAGCCGCTTCAGGAATCGACATAAAAAAGCGATTGATTTCAGGGTGAGTGACCGTCACCGGCCCTCCCTCTTGAATCTGTTTTAAGAAAACAGGAATCACACTTCCCGAACTTCCAATCACATTGCCGAATCTCACAATCACAAACTGGGTGGAGGTGGATTTGGCCTGATAATGTTGGCAAATCATTTCAGCAATCCGTTTGGTCGCCCCCATAATGTTAGTAGGATTGACCGCTTTGTCGGTTGAGACCAAAACAAATTTTTCAAGTTGATATCGCGTGGCTAATTCGGCCACGACTCTCGTGCCATGAATGTTATTGCTAATAGCTTGATCGGGATTTTTCTCCATGATCGGCACATGCTTATAGGCTGCTGCATGAATCAAAACTTGCGGAGCATAAAGTTCAAAAACTTTCTCCATTTGTTCCCGATTGCGAACATCAGCAATCACTCCCACCCTTTGGTTTTCTGGAAGCAACTTAGAGAGTTCTTGTTCCAATTGATAAAGATTGAATTCCGACATTTCAACGGCGACTAACTTGGCCGGTTTAAACTTCACAATCTGCCGGCAAAGTTCCGATCCAATCGACCCCCCAGCTCCAGTCACCAACACGGCTTTACCTTCCAACATGCGGCTAATCTGCTGAGTTTCAAGAATAACCGATTTGCGTCCAATCAAATCCTCGAGCCGAACATTTTGAAGTTGGCTGACATCTATAGTTCCGTACAAATAGTCAGCCATTTTGGGGAGTTTTTTAATGCTGACATTCAACCCCTGACAACTTTGGATGATTCTTCTTAGACTCTCAGAGCTGATATTAGGGATCGCAATCACAATCTTACTGATTTTGTAACGCCCGCAAACTTCTGGAATTTGGGCTACCGTTCCAGCCACCGGAATTCGATGGACCCACTTATTCACATAAGACCGATTATCGTCGACAAAAGCGACCACTCTCATTTTTAAAGCCGGGTTTTTTTGGATGTTTCGAGATAACTGTTCACCAGAATTGCCAGCCCCCACAATCAGAACATTCAAACAGTCCGATGAGTCTTTTTTAACTAAAAACAATTCTCTTAAAAGACGGTAGGAAAACCTACCTCCTCCCAGAAGAATGACTAACATCAACCAATCGATGATGAGCGATGAGCGGGGAATATGGTCTAAGCGGGTAGTGAGAAACAAAAGAAGGTAGGAGGTCATAACAGCAATGGCCGAGCCTCGAACCACTCTGACTAAATCAGGGGCACTCGAAAACCTCCATATCCCTTTGTAAAGACCGGAAAAATAAAACACCGCCCATTGAGTTGCCGTCACCAAAGCTAAAGTCGCAGAGAAATTGAAAAGATCTCCACTTAAGAATTCAAAGTTCCCGAAAGCCAAAGCTAAAGCCAAAGTGAGGGAGAGGGCCGAAGAGACGTAATCATGCAAAATCGCTAACGAAGTCTTCTGCCACCCTTTTAAATTGTCGAGTGAACTTATCATGGGACCGTCTTGCTTTGTCGGTTAAAGGCCCCAGTTTTACCGTGTTTGATTAGGTTTGCAAGGGTTATCGTTATTGAATCATGTTAATCCAATCTGAAATTGTAACTTGCTGAGCTGGACTGAGAATCGCACCGCCTCTATGGTTGTCGCCTTTCCCCTTTTTTAAGAGTAGTGAGTCGGCGGGAACT
>OMIX01000079.1 GCA_900299195.1 Deltaproteobacteria bacterium | reverse complement strand
TTCTCTAAGATGTTCCATATTTTTTCTCCAACGCAGTAATCTGATCAATTCGTTTTTGGTGCCGTCCCCCAGCAAACTCAGTTTTCAACCAGGCCTCACAAGCCCCCACTGCAACTTCAAGTTTAATAAGCCGCGCTCCAAAACAAATCACGTTAGTGTTGTTGTGTTCTTTGGAGAGTGTAGCAGAAACTGAGTCCCAAACGGTAGCCGCTCTGATCCCAGGAATTTTATTGGCCGCAATGGCAACGCCAATTCCAGACCCACAAATCATGATACCACGAGCCTGTTGGGCAACTACTTGGTTAGCCACTTTTTCAGAAAAATCGGGATAATCACAGGATTGCTCATCCTCACATCCCAAATCCTGAAAAGCTATGCTTGGAAATCGAAACTGTAATTCTTTTAGGAGCGCTTTTTTAAAGGCAAAGCCTGCATGATCGGAACCGACATAGACGGTGTTATTCATGGATCAACTCAAATCTTTTTAAAGATGAGTGTCGCATTCGTTCCCCCGAAACCAAAAGAATTAGACATGACATAATCCATCTTAATTTCTTGAGCAGTGTGAGGGACATAATTGAGATCGCATTCAGGGCTAGGATTATCCAAGTTAATCGTGGGGGGTGCCACTTGGTGCTCAATCGCCTTAACGCAATAAACCGCCTCAATAGCCCCCGCAGCACCTAAAAGATGGCCCGTCATCGATTTTGTTGAGCTAACCGCTACTTTTTTGGAGTGCTCTTTAAACACATTCTTCACAGCAATGGTTTCGTTGATGTCCCCAATAGGAGTAGAAGTTCCGTGAGCATTGATATACTTAATTTGCTCTACATTGATTTTTGCATCATTCAAAGCTAAATGCATGCATCGCGCAGCCCCTTCACCCTCAGGTGCGGGCTGAGTGATGTGATAGGCATCACAGTTTAAACCATAACCGACCACTTCTGCGTAAATCTTAGCATTCCGCTTCTTGGCTCTCTCAAATTCTTCCAGAACCATGATCGCTGAACCTTCGGCTATAACGAATCCATCGCGATCCTTATCAAAAGGACGAGAGGCTTTGGTCGGCTCATCATTTCGAGTCGATAAAGCTCGTAAAGCACAAAATCCACCCACTCCTAGTTCACACACTACCGCTTCAGCACCGCCAGCAAACATCACATCGGCGGTTCCATTTTGAATGTATCGAAAAGACTCTCCAATCGCGTGAGCGCTCGAAGAACAGGCCGTGGTAATGCAGGTGTTCGGCCCCTTTAACCCATATTTTAAAGACAACTGCCCCGCTGCCAAATTACCGATGACCGCAGGAATAAAAAAGGGGCTCACTCTTCGCGGCCCCTTTTCTAGCAAATCTTTATACTGAGCTTGAATTTCAGCTAACCCACCGATCCCTACCCCAACAATGGATCCTATCCGCTCAGTATTTTCCTGAGTCAGATTCAATCCAGAGTTCTCCATGGCCTCAGTTCCCGCCACTAAACAGAACTGGATAAACCGATCCATCTTCTTCAGGTCTTTGCCTTGAAAATGTTTATCGGCCTGATACTGGACTACTTCTCCCGCAATTCGAGAGGAGTATTGGGACGCATCAAAAAGCGTAATCGGACGGATACCCGACTTTGAGTTCGTCAACGACTCCCAGTTTTCTTTAACCGTAAGCCCGATGGGGCTTAGGGCCCCCATGCCCGTGACGACTACCCGTCTCATAACGTTTTAGTTCACTTTGGTTTTGATGTAGCTGATCACATCGTTCACAGTCTTGATCTTCTCAGCATCTTCGTCAGGAATTTCTAGATCAAACTCTTCTTCCATGGTCATGACCAATTCTACGATATCTAAAGAATCGGCACCAAGGTCATCGATGAAGGAGGCTTCTGGAGTTACGGTCTCCATATCCACTCCGAGTTGCTCGACAATAATATTCTTTACTTTTTCTTCGACAGACATTGGGTTTCCTCCACTTAAATTCTGTACATTTCACAAACTACTGATTCGGGGAGGCAGATTAGCAGTGAAAAGTGAACCTTGCAAGTATTCCTTCCCTAATCCAAATCTTTAGAATACTTCATGAAATACGATGTCCTGGAAAAGACTCAATTCTCAGATCATTCATTGCACAAGCTGTCCCCGGCTTCGCCTTTACTGTCAAGGGATTGCAAGAAAACGCAAACCCGAATTTGCTCAATTTGACTATTGGGGAAAGCCGGTGCCTGGTTTTGGAAGAATTGAGGCCCAACTTTGGATTCTAGGATTGGCTCCCGGCGCCCACGGAGCTAATCGAACTGGACGAATGTTTACCGGGGATAGCAGCGGGGACTGGCTTTACTCGGCTCTTCATAGACATGGTTTTTCAAATCAACCCCACTCAAACCATCCAATGGACGGACTTAAACTGAATAACACTTTTATTTCTGCTGCTGCGCGCTGCGCTCCACCTAACAATAAACCCACACCCGAAGAGCTTAACAACTGCTCAAAATATTTACTGAAAGAATTTGAACTGCTGAAACGTAAGAAACTCTTTTTGGTTTTAGGGAAAATCGCTTTTGATAGTTTATTTAAACTCTTAAAACAAAAAGGATTCGAACTCCCCAGACCCCTTCCAAGATTTGAACATGGTCTGCTTTACCAAGTCGACTCTTACCAAATCTTAGCCTCCTACCATCCAAGTCGACAGAATACGAACACTGGGGTCCTGACTCCCCAAATGTGGGATGCTATTTTTAAAAAGGCAAAAACGATTCTTACTTGAACTTAAATAAGGATTGGATGGGTTCAATCTCGGGCTTAAAAATCATAAGAGCAAAAATAACCATCAGAGGAACTAAGCTAAATAAATTCACACCCAATCTAAACCAGAGCAAACGAGTGATTTGGTTAGGCAACTCATTCGATGGGTTCTTAAGAGCAGCAAACAATTTATTGACTCGATACTGAGTGGGAATATCAAGACCTATCCATAAAATACCAGAGCCAAGAAAAATCACAAAAGCACAACTTAACCATCCGATACTCCAAACCCCACCCAGATTAGTCGCCATAAGGATTCCGGAACACACAGCGACTAAAATAAGAGGGGCGGTAAAAACAGAATCCATCCAAGTGACCGTTTGGTAAGTGTACTGAATCACTTCTGCTCTTTGGGAGAGCAACCCCCGCGTCTCCCAAAAAGTTCCTATGACCGCATTAGCAAAAACTAAAGTCACCGAGAGAATGTGAAAAAACTTGGCATAAAGGTGGAACTCAGGCCTTGCAAACAAACTCTTAAAAGGAGCCGGAAACGCTAGCCCAAACAGAATGAGTGAACCCATCAGGAAAATACTTACTTTAAGTCCACCAGACACTTTAACCATGAACCCACTCCGCAGGTCGACACCGGTTCATGGAATTAACCAAGTAAGATATTTCACCTCGATGAACCCAAATTTCATCGGGAACTCTTTTGAAAAATGGGCTTACACAAGGCTCTGTCACTTGTTCCATGTTCACCTTAAAAAACTCAGCGGAATAGAAAGAGCTGTTCACATTCACGTAATCACAGGTTTTCCCCTGATTAAAAAAGGAAATGTCATTAAACTCCCAATAATCCCTGGAGAGCCGGCTTTTATCTTGAGGATTAGACTCTTGAATGTCAGCCTCAATATTGACTGAATGGACTGAACTTTTGAAGCCCACTTTTAATTTATCGCCCACATTAAATTGGATAGGGACCAATCGCCCAACCCCATAAATTTTTGTGACCAACCATTCCGCAAAATCGCAGATAGACCCCAATACAGTCCAGCGATTCTCGACAGACACAAAAGGAGAACCGCAAAACACAAAAATACCCTTCCGGCCCTGGGCATCTTGAACAAAAGTGTTGATTTCTAACCTAGCCTTTTTCACCGAGGCCAATTCAGGTTTAGGATATTTTAGCTCGTAAAAATTATAGCTAATCCAATAGTGGGGATTTTCGTCTAAATGCGTAAAGCGAACCCGTTGAATCGTGAAACCGGACGGGAGCTGTGACTGGATTTTATCCACCTCTTCTGGAGTCAATTTAAAATTGATAAAGATTGGATTTTTAGTCTCCAAACTGAAATAAGTTTTCAACCCTAATCCCAGTTCCATGAATTTAAAGATCAGTTTTTTAACTAAAAACATCGGCTAACCCATTTTCAAAACTAATTTATACAAAAACCCAACTACGGGGATGATACCAATGGATTCCATCGGATCATAATATTCTCTTTGACGCACAATTTTTCCCGCCTCGACCTCAGCTAGAACCAAACCATGGATAGTGAACCGAAAAGGGGTAAACCGAATCTTCATCTTTAACACCCATTTCCAAATCACTTGGGTTTCATTCTCATGAACCAAAGAAAACTCAAACGGTTCATTTTTGATTCGCGGAACGTATTTCTCAAGCATTTCAAGAACGGCTCTTTTTCCATGCAGCTCGTGAACTGGATCAATATAGTGAACAGAATCGGCAAAAACAGTGGCCATACAATCGAGATAGGAGGTCAATTGAGGCTGCCTTAAAAGTTCTGTCGAGGCGAGCTTGATTCGTTGCCCTAATGAAAGTGAAGAATATTTTTCAACCACGGTTGGCATTGTCCTATCCCAGCCGCTAAAAAATCATTCCCCGAGTGAAGGCTATTTTGTCACTCCCCTTGAGACGGATCGACTCGATCGCCCATCCATTAGCCCCCTTTTTGAGCTCGGCTTCACGCTCATTGGTTTCAAGCGTAGTTTCAGTCCCTTGCAAATTTTCAATCACGACTTGATAGCGAACTTTAGCCACGTCATTCTGAATCGAGGTATCTAAAATATCTACTTTTTCAACTTTTAACTGCCCACTTAAATAAGTGAGTTTAAATTCGTCTTCTGACATTCGTTCAAAAGCCCGCCTCAAATTTCCACCGGAGCTATCAATGAGTTGCTTCTTGTCTTGAGAGGTCTTGGCG
>OMIX01000078.1 GCA_900299195.1 Deltaproteobacteria bacterium | reverse complement strand
CGGGGATACGATTGTAGTTGGGGCCCGTTATGAATCCGCCAACCAAACCACCATTACCAACGGCACCACTTCCAGCAGTGATAATTCTAAAGTCAATAGCGGCGCAGCCTATGTCTATAAACGCACCAATTCCTCTTGGGCCCAAGAGGCCTATCTGAAAGCCAGCAATCCGGATGTGAGCGATATATTTGGTTTTAGCGTCGCTATTTCCGGGGATACAATTGTCGTGGGGGCCTATGGGGAGGACAGCAACCAGACCACGATTACCAACGGCACCACTTCCAGCAGTGATAATTCCGCATCCTCTAGCGGCGCAGTCTATGTCTATAAACGCTCCAATTCCACTTGGGCCCAAGAGGCTTATCTCAAAGCCAGTAATCCGGATGCGAACGATGTGTTCGGTTATAGCTTTGCTATTTCCGGGGATACAATTGTGGTGGGGGCATATCAGGAAGACAGCAACCAGACCACGA
Organism: Deltaproteobacteria bacterium; assembly: GCA_900299195.1. Classification (GTDB taxonomy): domain Bacteria; phylum Bdellovibrionota; class FAC87; order UBA2466; family UBA2466; genus UBA2466. The sequence goes on along the minus strand of OMIX01000078.1, from coordinate 25,863 downwards.
TTACCAACGGCACCACTTCCAGTAGCAATAATACCGCAATAAATAGTGGCGCGGCCTATGTCTATAAACGAACCAATTCCACTTGGGCCCAAGAGGCTTATCTGAAAGCTATTAATGTACCCTCCAACGATCAGTTGGGGTATAGCGTCTCAATTTCCGGGGATACAATTGTGGTGGGGGCCATTGGGGAGGACAGCAACCAGACCACCATTACCAACGGCACCACTGCTAGCAGTGATAATTCTATCCACAATCCCGGCGCGGCTTATGTCTACAAACGCTCTGCTCCCCCGCTGGGTTCCCCAGTCGTCACTTCGGTCACGCCAACCTCCAATGCTCCCGCGGGAGATAACATCATTATTTTTGGCGCTAACTTCTTAAATGGCGCTACCGCTTCTGTCGGCGGTAGCAATTGCTCGACGACCACAGTCCAAGGGCCTAATGAAATTATTTGCAATCTCCCCGCAAAACCCACTACCGGCGCTCTCACCGTCACTGTCACCAACCCCGACGCCTCCACCGGCTCCCTCTCCTCCGCCTACACCTACCCCTAAAAGTGTCAGTCTCCCAACAAGCTTAAACGGTAGCGGTCATAAAGAATCTATCTCGCAAGTCATTATCGACTTTTTTGAATGAGAGAGTTATCTCTAGATCATGATCGCTGAACTATGCCTCCAAGAAAAATATGCACCTCATAACACTTGCTTTGGCTGCGGCCCTTCTAATCCCAAAGGATTAAAAGTTCGAAGCTTCGCTTTGAATCATGAAGTAGTGGCAGAATGGACTCCAGAGGCTCATCACGAGGCCTTCCCGGGAGTTTTAAACGGGGGCATCATAGGAGCTCTTCTTGATTGCCATTCCAATTGGACAGCGGCTTGGGCCCTCATGGAAAAAAATCATGAAACCTCTCCCCCCTGTACCGTCACAGCCGACTATGCCATCTCTCTTAAGCGACCCACCCCCTCAAACTGTAAAATTTATCTCTCAGCAAAAGTCGCAGAGCTTAAAGACGATCGTGCTGTCATCGAAGCCACTTTAACAGCCAATGGGAAAGTGTGTGCGACTTGCCGAGGAACTTTTGTAGCCGTCAAACCGGGCCACCCTGCTTACCATCGTTGGTAAGGTTGAAGGGATTACACGAATAAAAATAATTTTATTCGATTTTCTTTAGGAGAAAAAATGGGGCTATTAGGTGCACACATGTCGATTGCAGGAGGGCTCGAGAAAGCTATCGAACGAGGCGATGAAATGGGGTGTGAATCGATCCAAATTTTTACCCAAAGCAGCCGAACCTGGAAAACCAACCCATTAACAGAAACAGAAATTAACGCTTTTAAATCGGCATTTAAAAAAGCCAAAACGGTCAAACGGGTAGTAGCTCATAACAGTTATTTACTCAATTTATCGACTGAAACCCATGAAGTCAGAAAAAAGTCAGTCGATTTTTTTATTACTATGATGGAAAGGTGCGAAGCTTTAGGCATTGAATCTCTCATCACTCACCCCGGAAGCCACTTGGGAGCCGGTGAGGCAACGGGGCTAAAAAAAACCAGCCAAAGCCTAAATGAAGTGTTAAAGGCCTGCTCGGGATTTAAAACTCAAATTCTAATTGAAAACACCGCAGGGCAAGGTGACTGCGTGGGCCATAGTTTTGAGCACTTAAAAGAAATCGTTGAGGGCACCCGGCACCCAGAAAAAATCTTTTTTTGCTTTGATACTCAACATGCCTTTGCTGCTGGATATGATCTCAGACAGGAGTCTGGCTACAAAAAAACCTTTCAAGAGTTCGACCGATTGCTTTCTTTAAAAAAACTGAAAGCTTTCCATCTTAACGATGCTCTAAAAGAAATAGGTTGTCGCGTGGACCGCCATGCCAATTTAGGAACAGGTCATTTAGGGATGACCGTTTTTAAATGCTTGGTTAACGACTCTCGATTTAAAAGCCACCCCATGTGTCTAGAAACCGATCCCGGAGAAGAGATGGAAAATTATCGAACCGAACTTGCCCAATTAAGGCTCTTAATTTCGGATTAACTTGTACTCCAAGGTAACTATCTCTTTGGTTAGAAGCTTAAATTGATAGTTAGTAAAAACCATCTTTCCTGGCTCCGTTTCCTCCCACGAAAAATGAAGCCATTTATTTCCGGATTTGAACATCAAAGTATAGACGGAATTTTTCTGATAAATGGAGAGGTCGGCGCGTTTCAACTCAAGAAATCCGGGATCACAACCTGTGGGCTGACAATAAGGAAATCTTAAAAATTCAACTCCAGGCTCCTCACTTTCTACCCATTCGGCAGTGTCATTACCTTCTCCATGGGGAGGCTCACCTGCTACTAACTCCAGTTTGTAATTCCCGCGAACCTTCTCCAAAAACTGTAACGTATCAACTTTCGTTCCCGGAGCCCCTCCGCGAGATAAACTGAGAGTCGTATCTTTGACACAATGATCAAGTCCGCATTGTGATGCATCAATCATCAAGTAACCTTCTGCGAAGATATAATCGATGCGAGTTTGGTCAGCCCCTTTTTCATAGGTCTGGTAAATACCTTTGGCATCCCTTGTTAAGACCGTTTCTTTTCTTGGAGAGCTAATCATTAGAGGGCTCATCGAGTGGCTCGAAAGTTTCAGAGGAATCAGTTTGATCCCAATCTCAGTTTCGGTAACAAAAATCTCTGCTTTTCCAGCAGCCAAAGGATTTCCCAAGTATTCGACGACAGGATAAGTCCCCAACACGTCTTGAAGATTTGAAATATCAGCATCTGCTTTGGCCATAAGGCCCGCCAAAACAAAAATGAAAAAAAGAACCGTTCGAACCATAAAGCCTCCTTACCAGGGATATTACCATTAAGCCCCTATTCTTTTACTTTAACATCTTCGAGAAATAACCCGCGGTACTTCTTAATTTTTAGTGAGCAATTGTTAAGGAGAGTTAAAAAGTGAGCCGCGATGGATTCGAACCATCGACCCTATCATTAAAAGTGATATGCTCTACCAACTGAGCTAGCGGCCCACATCACCCCTTTAGGGGGTCTTTGAAGTCCCTTAATTAGCCACAGCCTAATGATAAAAGCAAGTGCTCTTATAAAATCTGTAAATATGTTAGAATGATTAAACAATATGAACATCATCACGATTAACTTAAAAAACTCTTTTGTGGCCTTGGTGGGAGCCTTTGTTCTGGGCCTTTCGACCTCGGTCGCTGGCGCCCCGTCCTCAACTCAGCCGTCGTTCGAAGTGAGCCTCTATACGGGAATTCCCGGCATTGGTCAGTTAGGAGAATCTTACAAATCCATCACCGAAAATACCAAACTTCCGTTCATCCCTTTGGATATCACTGAGGATGCTGAGCTTTTAAAAGCTGGGATTGTTTACGGTATCTCTTTTGACACCGTGGGAGCTAAAGTTTATTTCAAGCGTTCTGGAAGCTGCTTAATCACAATTCATCCCCCGTTCAAAGGGAACATAAAAACCAAACAAATTCAACTATTTAACATGGCCAAGCCCGCTAACATGACTTGGGAGGACCTCCTAATCAAGGAGTTAGGCCAACCCAACGCTCAAGGTTCCGGAGGACTTTTTGGTGGAGATGTTTTTTATTATACTTGGGGTGACATTGAGGTCAGTCGCATTGGATTACGGCAATTGATGCTTTACCGAGACCGTTCCATCATCGAGTACCGGCAAAACACCAAAACAAGTTCTGTAAAGCTCTTTAAATAGAGGTTAACCCAAAATGAAAGTTAACATACGACTCAGGTATCCCCTGTTTCTATTGTGGGTATTTCAAATTGTGAGTAGTGCTGGCTCTATCGCTTTTGGGTTGGGCACCAATCGCTATAATGTGAGTCTTTACACTGGAGTTCCTGAGATTTCTAAACTGGGGGAATCTTTAAAACAGATTACCGAAAGATCTAAACTCCCTTTCAACCTCTCTGAAATTCAAAGTGACGATAAACTTAATCAACTTGGAATTTCAGCAGCCATCAAATTTCCCAATCAAGGTGTGAGGCTTTACTTTAAGCACAATACTTGCAGCTTAATTCTGCTAGAACCCCCCTTTTATGGAACTATTTTGAACACCAAGCTGAATCTTTTCGACTCCCAACGACCCAAAAACACTGAATGGTGGGATCTCATTGAGCAATATCTTGGAAAACCCGAGTACGTTCGCAACAACACCAGTAGAGTGATTGGAGATGTCTTCTATTACAATTGGGGAGAAATTCAATTTGGTGCCAGTGGCATCAGAAAAGTTCTGCTCTATCGGGATCCCAACATTAAAAAATTTAGAATTAACTCTCCCCGTTCAGGTGACGATAGTTTAAATTAAGTTCGTCACTATGCAGCTGTCATCTCTTCAATCTCATCAATATTTTATTCCGACCTTTATTGCTATTGTTGGGTTTTTGATACTTCTCTTATTTCGAACCGTTTTTAGACGGTATTGGTCGAATTGGCTTAAAAAGAATCCTAATTCGTTCTCCTCTGCAGTTTTAAAAATCACGAGAATTCCCTCCGTTTATTGGTGCATCGCCATTGCGCTCCATTTTGCCATCGACCTATCAGACATCCCCATTCATCAAGCAAGGCCTATCGCTAAGCTCATTCATGTCGCTCTCATTCTCTCTATTTTTAATGTTCTTTCTCAAATAGCGGTCATGGGGTGTAAAAATTATTTAGCCAGAAGCAATGGACTGTTATTAGGACTCGTTCGAAGTACTTTTTTGATCGTTGGAATTCTTATCTCTTTGTCTATTTTCGGAGTCTCTATTGCTCCGCTCTTGACCGCTCTGGGGGTTGGAGGTTTGGCAGTGGCCCTAGCTCTCAAAGACACTTTAGAAAATTTCTTTGCCGGTCTTTATTTGCTTTCAGAAGGGGCTTTAAAAGTTGGGGATTTTATTCGCTTAGATTCGGGCCAGGAGGGAGTTATTTTAGATATCGGTTGGAGAACAACTCGAATCAAAACTTCTCAAAATAGCGCCATTCTTATTCCTAACAGCAAGCTTTCTCAAAGTTTAGTAACCAACTTTAATATCCCCGACCATAAAATAACGGTGACTTTACCGGTGGCAGTGGGAGTTCAAGCTGACTTGAATCGAGTCGAAAGACTCCTTTTGGAAGTTATAAAAAACTCAACGGAAGACGTAGCAGGAGTTATTAACTCGCCAGAGGCGACAGTTCTATTTGCAGGACTTCAACCCGACGGGAATTTACTCTTTAACCTAAATGTCATGATCCAAAGTTTTAAACAACAGTCATCCGCCGTAAGTGAACTCAGAAAAAGAATTTTTAAATCTCTTCTCGAAAATCAGATTCCCTTACCTCAAGTGGATCCTCGAATCCCTGTCAGAACTTAACTTTAGCAAATTTTCTCTTTCCACATTGAAGGATGATAGTTTTGCCATTCATGTTAAAAAGCTTTTCTTCCTTAATCGGGGTTTCATCAATTTTAACTCCCCCTTGAGACACTAGCCGTTTTCCCTCGCTAGTTGTAGCAGCAAACTTTAGAGCCACTAGAAGCTTGGGAATCCAAACTTCTTCGGAATCGGGAAAAGAGATCTCAGGAATATCTTCCGGAATCTCCTTTTTGGAGAAAACATTTTCAAAGTGTTGCAAAGCTGCTTGGGCCGATTGAGCGCTATGGTAGCGAGTGACAATCTCAACCGCTAAATCCGACTTTACCCACTTGGGATTCACTTCGCCCGACTGCATTTTGGCAAATAGAGCATCGACTTCAGAAAGAGGACGAGCGCTTAATAAGTCGTAGTAACGCCTTAAAAGGCTGTCGGGTAAACTCATGAGTTTGCCGTAAATTTCATTGGGGCTTTCATCGACCCCCACATAGTTGTTGAGCGACTTGCTCATCTTTTGAACCCCATCCAGCCCCTCCAACAGAGGCATCATGAGGCAAACTTGAGGTTCCAGTTGATGATCTCTCATCAGCTCTCGACCCATCAGTAAATTAAATTTTTGATCCGTTCCACCCAACTCAACATCTGCTTTCAAAGCCACTGAGTCATAGGCTTGAAGAAGGGGATAAATAAATTCATGTAAACTAATGCTTTGTCCTTCTTTATATCGTCGATTAAAATCTTCCCGTTCTAACATTCGGGCCACATTAGCATGCGAGGCTAAACGAATAAAATCATGGGCTTTAAAAGCATTAAGCCATTCACTATTGAATCGAATGATCGTCTTTTGAGGATCTAAAATCTTATACACCTGTTTTTTGTAGGTCTCGACATTGGCTAGAATTTCAGCTTGGCTCAGTTGAGGTCGAGTTTTCGATTTTCCTGAAGGGTCCCCCACCATCGCGGTGAAATCGCCGATCAAAAAAACCACTTGATGGCCTAATCTCTGGAATTGAGCCATTTTCTGCATCAACACCGTATGGCCCAAGTGAATATCGGGCGCTGTGGGATCAAATCCCGCTTTGATAATCAATGGCTGTTGCTTCTGAATCGATTTTTCAAGTTTTGATAAAAGATCTTTTTCTGAGAGAATTTCAGAAGTTCCTCGTTTTAGTTCAGCTAATTGTTCCTGAGCTGACATCATTCCAGATCTCCTCCTTGCATCAGATCGTCTATTTTAACTGTGAATCTTAAACGTTCAATCGATTCTGCTTGCCCTTTAGAATTCACTTTAATCACAACACAGGAAACTCCGGGATTTTCTTTTGCCGCTTGCGTAGGATGGGGTCTTTTGGTGAGAAATTTTTTTATCACTCCTTCGGGTTTTAGGCCGATCACGGAATCAAAAGCCCCTGTCATCCCCACGTCAGTAATATAAGCGGTTCCCCCAGGTAGAATTCGTTCATCTGCTGTTTGAACATGGGAATGGCTACCCACCACTGCAGACACTCTTCCGGCTAAAAACCACCCCATCGCATATTTTTCACTCGTAGCATCAGCGTGCATATCCACCAAGATAGGGGTTGATGCAGGAACTTCTTTGATCAAACGATCCACAGCATGAAAAGGACAGTCTTGAGCATCCATAAAAACCCTGCCCATGACATTAATGATCGCTAGACGCTCATTGCCCTTATGAACAATGGTCATTCCTTTGCCCGGACAAGGTTCCCCGACCGGGTTGGACCAGTTCGCTGGACGAATCAGCTTAGATTCGGCGCCTAAAAGCTGGTAAACCTCTTTATTATCCCAAATATGGTTACCTGAAGTGTAAGCACTAAAACCCAATTGATTGAGTTCTTCCAAAGTTCTTTTATTTACGCCACGTCCACCGGCCAAATTTTCGACATTTCCTATGATAAAATCGGGCATATAGGTGGCCTTAAGATCGCCGATACAGGCTTGCACTGCCCTTCTTCCGGGTCTTCCAAAAATATCTGCAAAATAAAGAATAATCATGAGCTCTCTTTCTAGGGCCTGTGAGCTTAAAAGTAAATAAACCCTTTTTCGGTCACTATCCCATCGAGAGGGATGTCGTGCGGCTCTAAATGGATAGGCTCGGATTGAACCTGAGGACTAAAAGCCACTCCCCATTTTTTGGCGAGTTTTCCCTCTTTTGCCAAAAAACGATCGTAAACCCCTTTTCCAGTTCCCACTCTCGCCCCAGAAGAATCAAAAGCATCACCTGGAATCAAAACGAGATCCTGTTCTTGAAAAAATCCCAACTTTCTTCCTCGTGTGTGGATGGGCTCTAAGATTCCTCCCACTCCTGGAGCCATGTCCTCACTGCCCAATGAAGTGACCCAGAAAAATTCCATTTCCCAATTTTTGGAATCGGTTTTAGGAAATCCACAAGTTTGGGGGCGATGCCGCCAAAGAGAAAGCAAATTCACTTCCCAATCTCTGGGATAATAAATGGCAACTCTCTCAGCTTTCAAAAAGGTAGGATGAGAACAAATATGTCGACAAATTTCCTCACTCCAAGAGGGAAAAGAGGACTGATAATTAGGATATTGAGCTTTCCAACGCTCTCTCAAAAGGGCTTTTTCTTTGGAGATGGAATTCAAACTAAATCTGGGTTTCTAGCTCTCGCTCGACCCTCTCCAAAAGACTGTGAGCTTTACTGAGAATAGCCGCTTTGGAATCAGAACTTTTTTTAGTTTGTTGGATGACTTCGTTCGCAAAATCAAAGGCAGCCAACATCGCAGCTTTCTGTAAAGTCACATTAGGGTTTTTCTTGCGAATAGCTTCTACTCGGCGCCTTACCATTTCAGCGACCTCTTTAAGATGCGCTTCGCCTTCTTCACCCTTAATTACATACTTTTGATTAGCAATGCTGATTTCGATGGAGTTCATATGAGTTGATTAAATTGTATCAACTCTTAATCAATATCAGAAATCTTTTTTATCACCCGATAATTAAACAGTCACTATACTGGCAGTTTGATCTATTTCTCCAAACACCGAAATTCCATTTACTTTACAATCGATATGGACTCGGTCGCCTGGTTTTAACCATGGAGTTACCATTTTTCCCATTTCAATCATTTCCTGAAATCTTTTTTCAGTCAGACAAGCAAAGCCCTTCTCTTTAGACTCATTCGATATCGTTCCGGTTCCCACAATCGTTCCGGCTCCCAAAGGACGGGTTCGACACGCGTGGGCGATGAGGTCTCCAAAAGTAAAATGCATTTCTCTTCCATTCGGCGAACCAAACCATTTCCCGTTAAGTTGAACCTCAATATCCACGGATAGCCGCTTGCCATCCCATGTTTCTCCAAGTTCATCCGGAGTCACAACAAACGGAGCAAAAGCCGAATTAGGTTTTGACTGAAGAAAACCAAACTTAGTCTCAAGCTCGGTTTTGACGATTTCACGATATGTGATGTCGTTAAACATCGTAAAGAGCGCAATGTACTTATGAGCTTGTGAAGCTGAAGTAGCTTTGGGGACATCCACGGTAATGGCAGCAAACTCTCCTTCAAAATCACCCCCAAATTTTTCATCCATCAAATCGACGGGAGAATAAGCCGAAAGCAAACAATCACTCACCCCTTGGTACATGAGAGGGGTTACCTTAGCAGATTCTGGCATTACATCTCCCCGAGCTTTTCTCGCACGAACCACATGGGATAAAAAAGCACTTCCATCATAAAAACCAGGTCCGTGAGTGATAGGAGGTAAACAAAGTTTAGGGTCTAAATCGAAACTATCTGCAATCTTGTTGAGATTTAAACTGTGGGAAATCTCCAAAAGATTGGGGGCAACTTGCGACCAGTTCTCCAAAGCTTCAACTAGGTTTCTTGCCAAACCTTCGTCGACTCGAACTGCTTTTTTGTTGTCTCTGGATACAACAATGAGATCACCATTTCTGTTTTTCTTATTTTGGGAGGGTAAACTTGCTAATTTCATGGGAACTCCTTCAACAAATCTTCATCCGGCTCATCTAAACTGCAACTACCAAAAGTAGCTCCATGAGATCTACGAGCCGCTTCAATCTCTTCATTCGTCATGGAGAAATCTCTCCAATGGAAACTCTCTTTTTTGAATTGGAAATTTCGGGACTCACTCTCTTTGAGACAAGCTTGTATCTGATCACTTCCAAATTGATCTGCCCCATAACCTTGGGCTAAACACAAAGAGGCAAATAAATTCACAAACCCAAAATCTTTTCCGTGAGTCACTGCATGGTGAAGTCCTTGGGTTGCTTTAAATCTCAATCCATGTCGGGTCACTTGGCTAATCGCCTCGGCTAACTGCGCTTCAGAAGGGATAAAAGCTCCTCCAGTCCTGAACTTGATTCCTGGGATCATATCTAAATCTTCATTGTCATCTAACCAATCCACCAAAGCCCTAGCCGTATTTTCAATTGAAGTTTTCCACTCTCCCTCAAAAGAAACTTCGAAAAAAATATCTCGAAGTTCATTAGAAGTTAAATGACCGGCTCGCTCTAAAACTGGGGAGACAAAATCATAAATCTTAGTGTGGCTTTGAGAGGCCAAAATAGCCGAAGGAAGTTTCGTTTCATAGGAAATGACATCTTGACGGCATGAACTGTAAAACCATTTTTCCCGGCAGCGACGCAATTCGCGTAAATCCCACTCCACCGTTTTATAAAATTCATGAGGCAGTTCGCTTTGACAAGGTGTGCCCAAAGCCGCAAACAACCACGGTGCTCCATCAGCCGATTGATCGTACAAAAAAGAAGCTGATAATTTTTTAATATCCGCAACTGGCAGTACCATCTTGCTCATGAGCCAAGGATGCTTTCCCTCTTTTCGCCATCGAGCCGCCCTAAACACAGCCTTTTCCAGCGATAAGGCTGCGGGCGGAAAAGTACCCGCATAGTCTATGGTGCTTCCCAGCAAAGCTATTTTGGAATCATAGGTCATCGCCTGAAGACATTATAAGATTCGAGGCCTTAACACAAGCCACTTCCAAGACGAAAAATCTACTAAACCCCTTTCACAGCTACGACGATAAATAAGGTAGAACCTTCAACTCAATCAAATCTCAATTCTTAAGGAGGTTTTACCGTGAGAACTCCTTTCAGTATCCGCGATATCCAAAACAGTCAAAATGAGGCCGAACATCTCAAGTGCATGTCGGTTGAGCAATACGAACGTTGCTCGTTTTGTAACTCTAAACTCATTTTTACTCATGACCTCAATATCAGTTACTTACAGGTCATTGAAACAAGCCGTTGCCCAGGATGTGGGGTGGCTCCCCATCCCAAAAAATTTACGCTTCAATAGTGTCAGTTAAAAAAGATTGATGACTTCGTAACAGCTTAGAATAATTAACGCGAGTTGAATGAGCCGAATAAACAAACCCGATACGGTAGCCGTAATCCCTTCAAAACAAATTCCTGCAATTAAAAGTCGGGAAGCCAACTGGCTGTAGCTAGAAAAAGCTAAAACACTGACAAAAATTAATAGTGGTAAAAGTCTAAGTATCAACGAACTATTAACTATTGCGGCTGCGATTGCCCCTGCAAAAAAGACAACCAAAGCAATGGTTTGACCTAAATGGGTCTGAGAAAGAGGCCATCCCGTCAAGGAGCCGGACTGTATGGCTGAAATCACATTCATTAAAGCCGAGCTCTGTACTACGAGCCAAATATCTTGATAAACCTTCCAACGAATCACGACGACTAATAGCACCGGGACAAATAACATTACCCCTTTTTTAAGAACCTCACTCGCAGGATCAAACCGATTGAAATGCCAAAATAGATAAATCAGAACAGGGAGAAATCCTAACGCCATGCGATCGGTTAAAGCCAAGAGCGCTAAACCTGCTCCAGTAAAAATCCATTGACTGTCGATAGCAGCACGAAAAATTAACGTCACCAAATAGCACGTCAAACTTAAATTGGAACCTAAGCTAAGTTCATAACTTGTCATCCATAATACTGCCAAAATACCAGCGCTTGAAGCCACTTCAGGTAAAGCCATTCGACTAGCTAACAAATTAAGTTCCCAAAGAAATAGAAGGAGAAAAAGATTCGATAGAATCACCACACACCAAACCGCCTGATCCTCTAGTAAAAATAAAAGTAAGCGTCCCACCCACAAAAAAGGATCCTGAGTTAATTGAAAAACTTGACTGACCGGATGCTGACTGAGCGCGGTTAGTGAGTTCACTTCGGAACCTTGAGAAACTCTGTCCAGAAATTTATGGATTAAAATAGCTCTAGGTTGAAAAGGACGAATCGCTCTTCCAGCGTGTTGAGGAGAGATACGAGCATTAATAGTAAATAAAGCGACAGCAAATAAAAGAAAACGGTGAGTTGCAAAAGCTAAGAAGATTTTCCACATGAGTGTTAGTTTATCATAATTTTTTTAACTCTTTATAATTCGTTCCAGTGCTTTTTCAAAAGTGTGAGAGCCACGACACAGGCCGTCTCAGCTCGAAGCCGATTCTTTCCAAGTCCCAGCGCTTTACCTGTTTTTCTAAACCATTCCCGCTCATCCTCACTCCAACCTCCTTCACTGCCAATCAGGAGGTCCACTTCATCTTCGGTGGAAGTTGAGTCAAAAGCATTGAATCTTGCTTCTTCGTCACAATAAATAAGTAATCGACGAGGATCTCGCTTTTGAAACAGCCAAGTTTTTAGATCCATGGGTTGTAAAACTTCAGGAAAATAGGATTCCTGACACTGCTTCGCCGTTTCTACAACAACCCGTTCCCATCGGGATTCATTCCAAGAACTTATTTTTAAAGAATGTTCCGTGATTAAGGGCTGAAAGCTTCTCACTCCCACTTCAGTACATCGGTGCACGATAAAATCAAGAGCATTGGATTTGGGAATAGCGAAAGCAATGTGGATATGGTTCTTAGCCATTTCTGTTTTTACTTCTTGAATTAAACATTTCGATTTTTTGGAATGGTTATCCTCGACAATGGCTTGGGCGATAGACCCCTTACCATCCACCAATTCACATCTTTCGCCCACCTCCATACGAAGCACCTTGGCCAAATGGTGGGATTCCTCAGGAGTTAACTCCACTAGCTGCCCAGGAACAAAATTAGCTTTTAGTAAAAAACGTGCCATGAGATTTTTCACAAACAATTTGGTTACGGCCTCTTTGTTTAGCTACAAACAAAGAATGATCTGCCGCTTGAATGAGGTCTTCCGCACTTTTTCCAAAATCGGGAAAAGAGGCTAAGCCTATACTGATAGTGAGAAAAGCCTCCTCTCTTTGACCTTGAAAAGACATTCTCTCCACCGAAGATCTCAACCGTTCGGCAATTTCTTTAGCCGACTGAAGCTTAGTCTCGGGAAATACCAGCAAAAACTCCTCGCCACCATACCTTCCTACAGCGTCACTTTTTCTTAAGTTAGCCGAAAAGCTCTGAGCAATTTTTTTGAGAGCTTCATCTCCCAAAACGTGTCCTTCAGCATCATTGAACTTTTTAAAAAAATCGACATCCACCATCGCTAAAACTAAAGGCCTTTGGTACCGAGATGCCCGGTCAATTTCCTCGTTAAATCTACTAAAAATGGCACGACGATTAAATACCTTGGTGAGTGCATCCGTCATGGCCAACTCATTTAATTTTTCGTTGACCTGTTTTAATTCCACGGTTCGTTCTTCAACTTTTTGCTCAAGGTTGTGGTTGAGATCAGTTAGTTCCTGAATAAGACGCTGATTTTCTAAGAGCAAAAGATGGTGTTTAGCCGCTTGTTGGATCACCTCTAAAAGTTCCTGATTGTCCCAGGGTTTGGTGACATAGCGATAAATTTCAGCACGATTGATGGCATCGAGAATATCTTTAGTATCGGTGTGGCCCGTTAGAATCACTCTCGATACCAAGGGCCTTTTTTTGGCAATTTCCGCTAATAACTCCGTACCCAGCATGCCCGGCATTCGCAAGTCAGAAACCACCACCTGAAAAGGCTTTTTTAATATTTCCTCCAAAGCCTTTTCCGGACTTTGGACTCCTACCATCTCGAACTTGCCGCGCACAAGACGCTCAATCGATTGGAGGTTTTCAAGTTCGTCATCCACCACTAAAATTTTAGGCAATTCGACACTCATCTGAACTGTAATTATACGGCGGAGCGACACAAATACCAAGGGATTGCTGATCAGCCATTGGGATTAGCCCAATGAGACCCAAAGACGAACTAGCATTCACCCCAAAAAAAGAGGAAAATAGGGACTATGTTTCAAATTTTGATCTTAGTTTTGATAATAGGTTTCCACCCAGGGCTGAAAGCGGATGAAATTAAACCCACTGCAGCAGAATCGAATCTCCAACTTAAGGGCGGTATTGAGAGCATTATTTCTCCCCAAAAACTCAAAGATTTAAAAGCGGGAATCATCGTCACTTCCGCTCAAACTGGAGAAGTGCTTTACGAGCAGAATGCCGATGAGCAACTGATTCCCGCTAGCGTCAATAAAGTATTCACGGCTTATGCCGCTTTAAAGAAACTAAAACCTAACTTTACTTTCAAAACCTACGTTTATTCTAAAGGAGCCATTCAGAATGGGACGTTAGCAGGAGATCTCTATTTAAAAGGAGGAGGGGATCCTAGCCTGGTTTCAGAACGACTTTGGATGCTCGTAAACGAACTCATGAGATCAGGAATCAAAAAAGTTTTAGGTAATATTATTGTGGATTCCTCCTTCTATGATGGCGTGAGAACTCCCGAGGCCCGACCCAAATATTTGAAAGATCAAGCTTACAACGCTCCAATTGGCGGAATGTCTTTTAATTTTAATACCTGTACGGTTTACGTTAAACCCGGTGAAAAAGTGGGAACCAGCCCATTGGTCTATACCGACCCCGAAAACACCTATATCGACGTAGTTAACCAAGCGACCACTTCAAAGCCTGGGTCGAACAATACTTTAGCCGTTAACCGAACCGAGTATGTAAAAGGAGATCTCGGTGACACAGTGTTGCTTAGGGGAGCTATACCTTTAGACCACAAAGAAGTTCGCTTCTACAAAAACATTGTCAATCCTGCTCTCTACGCAGGTCACATGCTGAAGACTTTTATGCTTCAACGAGGTTTTAAAATTTCGGGCCACGTCGTTGAGGGAACAGTACCGGAAAATGCCAGACAAATTTTAGAATTTGAATCCCAACCGCTTTGGCAAATTATTTGGGGAATGAATAAATTCAGTAATAACTTTGTCGCTGATCAAACCGTAAAACGCTTAGGTGCTGAGGTTTGGGGGGCACCTGGTACTATGGAAAAAGGTGTCAGTGCCATGGAGAATGTTCTTGAAGATATCGGCATTCCAAAAAATCTATACAAAATAGTAGATGGGAGTGGATTGACGCGAGAAACTCACGTCACAGCTCGTCAGGTGGCTCGAGTACTACAAATGGCTTATAAAGATTTCTCTTCGGCTCCTGAATTCATTGCTTCTTTAGGAATCGGTGGAGAAGATGGAACCATGAAACGCCGAACGTTGGCAGTCAATGAATCAGTTATCCGAGCTAAAACAGGTTCGCTTGATGGGGTAAGCAGTTTGGCTGGCTACGTCACTTCAGCTGAAAACGAAATCTTGGTCTTCTCCATTTTATTGAATGATCCCAAGCTTAAATACGGTAAAATGTCTTCTTGGGTAGACCAAGTAGCTGCGGTCGTTTCAAAGTTTCACAGAAAATAATCTTGTTTAAAAATTGAGGTTGATCGTGCCTAGATCTGCGATCCTGGGTTTGATTCTGATTTCGTTTTTGAGTTTGAAATCATTAGCACTGATTCCCATTCCCTACTCGTTGGAATCTTTACGAGACAAGGAACTTCCCGACTTTGGAAAACAAGAAAAGGCTCTCGGTTACTCAAAACATCGCTCATTCCAAGTCACCCCAGAACTGAGAAGCCGAGTCGAATTTTGGAAAAAAGTCTACACCGAATTAACAAGTTCCCAAGCGATTATTCATGATTCCGATTACCCTGAACTGACTTTTTGAATTCTCGATATCTCTGCCTATACCGAAAACAAATCCGTTTCTCATTCAAGACGAATGGCTGCGATGAACCGTCTTTTTAAATTGGAAAAAGAAAAAATAGCTCAGCAACTTAAACAATTACACCGATACCAAGGAAACTTCTCAGCTCTTCCCGTAGAATTACAAACGCTTTATCGAAAATTCGAAAGTATTAAAGAAAAAAATAAATACTTGAACGCTATTCCGAGACTGAGAGCTCAAATTGGACAAAGAGATCATGTGGTCAAAGGTTTTGTTTATGGCGGTCGTTATTTCAATGAGATGATGACCATTTTTGAACAACAAAATATTCCCAAAGAACTCACTCGACTCCCCTTGGTAGAATCAGCCTTTAATTTGAATGCTAAGTCAAAAGTAGGAGCCTCTGGGATTTGGCAATTCATGAGAGAGACGGGTAAACAATATCTCAAGATCAATCCTGTGATTGATGAACGAAACGATCCTATTGCGGCTACAAAAGCGGCCGCCCGCTTACTCAGGGAAAATTATGAATCCTTAGGATCCTGGCCTTTGGCAGTAACCGCCTATAATCATGGCCGGCGAGGGGTGGCCAAAGCGATTTCCGCCACAGGAAGCCCGGAGCTTCATCACATCATCCGACACTATCAATCTCCCTCTTTTGGTTTTGCCTCTCAAAATTTTTATTGCGAATTTCTAGCTATTTTAGAAGTTGAGAGAGAATATAAAAAGCATTTTGGAAAAATGTGGGTCGATCCCCCTTTAGAATTTGAACGAGTGAAAGTGCTTAAGGACTCTCCGATTTCAGAAATTTCTCAGCGCTGTCAGGTCTCGACCAAGGAAATTGCTTATTACAACCCCGCACTCACCGATCGAGTGATTTCAGGAAAAAGCAGAGTCCCCAGCGGTGTTCTCTTGCGAGTTCCCGTAGGTTCGCGAGAACTTTGTGCCCGCTCAAAAAGGTCTTTAACCCGAAATAGTCAATCTTCCCCTGCCCAAATCACTACATTTCAATTAAACTCTAATTCATAAATTTAAACCTCGAGAGACTTTCATGAAAATTGAAACTGGTTTGGACCTCTTTATTAAAAAACATCACTCCCGTTTTAGAAAAACAAAAATCGGTTTTTTATGTAATCAGGCCTCTGTAGATAAAAACCTTAAACACGTTGCAGAGTTGGTTCAAACCAAAAGCCTAAAACTCAATGTGACCTGTTTTATCGGTCCTCAACATGGAATTCGAGGTGAGAAACAGGATAATATGGTTGAGTCCGATGATTTCATCGACCCCAAAAGCCAGAAACCAGTTTACAGTCTCTATGGAACCTCTCGAAAACCCACCTCAAAAATTATAAATGCCATCGATACTTTCGTGATCGATCTTCAAGACATCGGCTGCCGAATCTACACTTTCATGTACACCATGCTGTATTGCATGCAAGCTGCTAAAGAGCACGGCAAAAAAGTTGTGATCTTAGATAGACCCAACCCTGTGGGCGGAGAGCACGTTGAGGGGAATCTTCTCAATCTTTCTTTCAGTTCTTTTGTGGGTTTATTTCCCATGAGCACTCGTCACGGAATGACGATGGGCGAACTTGCTTTAATGTTTAATGAAGAGCTCAACATTCATTGTGACCTTGAAATTATTTCAATGAAGGGTTGGAAGCGAAATTCTTATCCGGAAAGTTGGGGACGACCTTGGGTGCCACCCTCGCCGAATATTCCAGTGGCGGATTCTGCCCAGACTTTTGCGGGTACGGTTCATTTTGAGGGAACCCATATTTCAGAAGGCAGAGGAACCACAATGCCCTTTCTTTATATTGGAGCGCCTTATATCGAAAGTGATCTTTTAGCAGCGCAAATGAATCGATTAAAATTACCCGGAGTTTATTTTAGAGCTATTTATTTTCAACCCACTTTTCACAAAGGCAAAGATCAAGTTTGCGGTGGAGTACATATTCATATTTTAGACCGCAAAAAATTCAACTCTTTTGAAGCTGGAATTTATCTACTTTCCACCATCGCTCAACTCTATCCTAAAGATTTTGCCTGGAAGCAGCCGCCCTACGAGTATGAATTTGAAAAAATGCCGATCGATTTAATTGCGGGAACCGATGAGCTTAGAAAATCCATCGACTCTCAAACTTCCATCAAAAAGTTTTTAGATCGCTCCAGATCCGATGTGGCCCAATTCAAAAAAACGAGAAAAAAATATTTGCTCTATTAGAGGCAAGATTATGCAAACGGAAGTCAGAGAACTCACCCTGAATATCGGCGCACTCCAATTAGCCATGAAATGCTGGGGAAAGGCTGAAGATAAACCTATGCTAGCTCTTCATGGTTGGTTAGATAATGCAGCCTCGTTCGATAGATTGGCTCCGCTTCTAACAGGCTATCAAATTTATGCTGTCGATATGCCGGGGCATGGCTTATCGAGCCATTGGCCTCAAGGCATGAGCTATCATTCCATCGATGCAGTGGGAGTGGTTTCGCAATGGATCCGCCATTGGAATTTCAAAAAAATTACCCTCCTTGGCCACTCAATGGGAGCAAGTATCGCCAGTCTCTACGCAAGCGCTTTTCCCGAATTTGTGGATAAGCTCGTTTTAATTGAAGGGCTAGGCCCGTTGGCTTCACCCGCGGAGGATGCACCTACTCGGTTAAGACGTTCGATACTTCAGTACGCGGAACTTCCCCACAAAAAAATGCCGGTTTACCCGTCAATTGAACAAGCGATTGAAATCAGAAGAAAGGTCTCAGGAATGTCAGTGGAGGCAACCACTCCCATCGTAAATCGAGGGATCAAAAAAACTGAAGGGGGTTTTACTTGGCGAACCGATCCCAGATTAAAAATGGAATCTCCTTACCGGATGACGGAAGATCAAGTTTGTGCGTGCTTAAAAAAAATTGAGTGCCCGGTTCTTTGGATCCGAGCTAATCAAGGGATGAACTTAGATCCTTTCATGGCCTCTCATCGACAAGAATCGGTCAAACAACTTCAGGTTTTTCGACTTGATGGAAACCATCATGTGCACTTGGAAGAACCCGCCCCCGTAGCGAAAGCCATTCTCAGCTTTCTCTGAACTTTTTTGGTTTTTGCGTTTGACGCATTTGGGAAATTTGATTATCCCTTCGATCAGGAGGGTCTTATGTTTGTTAATAAAAGTCTTAAGTTAGCTTTATTGGTTTGGGTGTTGGGAGTTTTTCACTCATCAGTCACTATAGCTAAAAATGAGGAGCTGGCTCAAAACCCACTTCCAGCCAAAAACACAACTATCATCACAGAACCTGAGTTTCTCAAACTTCAAAAATCGATGGATCCTCAAAAATTGGGAGATCCTTCTGAATCTCAAGACTTAAACCATTCCTCTCTTTATTTATATCCTGTTTGGTACTGTGTGGCTCAGTCGTATTGGTCAGGGAATTGGTATTATTGGTACTCTCCCGATTTGAATTATTCTCGATATCGAGCTCTTAATGCGTGCACCTTCTATAATGGGTACACCTGTTTTGTGAACTGCCAAATCCGATATTAGTTTCTGTAGAATAAAAGGACCCTTCTGGAAGTTTCTAGAGGGGTTTTTTATTACCTAAAAATCCCTCTGAATTTCCTTTATTTCCCCTCCTAAACAGGTTAAATACACGGCGCGTTACCACCCCTTCGCTTTCACAAGGGATGAATATTGGGGCCTTCGATATATGTATTTGTTATTACTTGCTTTTATTGCAAATCACTCTCTTTCTCTGATAGCTTCGCCGACCCAGCTTTCCCCGGCGGAAAGGGACGAAATCACTCAAAGACTATCCCTTTTTTATTCACCCGATCTCAATGCTGAGGTGATGAATCAAAGAGTCCCGAAGTTTGACGCCAATACTGGCAGCGAAGTTCATCCCAACGCTTTTCTCTCCCACAACCCAAAAGCCCCCAAAAATTCACTCCAGGGATTGGCGGGGGCAAAGGCTTCGCCTGAATTTCAAAAGGCCTACTGTGAAAAGTTTTTAAAAAAATTTTTCCCCAGCCTTAATTGCGGTAACACCCCCCCTTTGAAATGGAGCACCTATTTACCGAATGACCATGTGAAGACTCTTGCCCGTTCTTGGGTGAATCCCACGGCTGAACTCGATGAAATTCCACTCGAAGGTAATATCTCTCACGATGCGTGGTCGGACGATTACTGGAGAACCCAGTGGGGACAAACTGCTTATCGCTATGCTCAAAGCCAATTTAATCGAATGTCTTATAAAGAAGCCATCGCTTCGTTCAATCCTATTTCTGAATGGGAAAGTTTCAAATTAACTCTACCCGAAGAAATTTCTAAAAAAGTCCTCTTTTGGTCTCCGGCAGAAAAGTATGATCTCACCGTAGGAGATGAAAATTTCACTTTGACTCAACAGCAAAAAGATGTGGGTTCGAAATATCTCAATCAAGAAGGAGATGTAGAACCCTGGATGGGATTGTGCCATGGCTGGGCTCCCGCAGCTCTCATGGTCAATCGACCTATGAAACCAGTGACCGTAAAAAGTACTCAGAATGTTAATGTGACTTGGTATCCTAACGATATTAAAGCCATGGTCACTCTCGCCTGGTCGAATGGCAAATATCCAAATAATTTTGTCGGTGGAAGATGCAATACTAAAAAACCTGAGACGTTAAAAAACGGAAGACTTAAACAGCAAGAATGCTTTGATAACAACCCCGCTACTTTTCATTTGGCTTTAGGAAATATGATCGGAAAAGCCAAAGCGGGTTTTGTTTACGATAAAACTTTTGATTACGAAGTTTGGAATCAACCTATCGTTGCTTACGAAACCACCTACTTTAATCCTATTAACCCTGGACAAAAAAGTAAAAATTGGAGAGAAGTTGTAGTCCCTTACAATTTTAGATTTAAAGCTCGTGATCGGTTTCAGTCTCCATTAACGCGCGGAAGACCTAGGGGCGAAGGAGCCAGTTACGACGATTCCAAAGTTCAGTACATCGTCGGAGCTATCACCACTGTGGTTTATTTGGCAGAAATTCGCCCAGATCACACTCCTGAAGTTCAACAAGATAGAGTTTACAGAGAGACTTATACCTATGATTTGGAAATAGAAAAAAGTGAAGGCCGATTCGTTGCCACGGGTGGAGAATGGCACGAAAACTCCCACCCTGATTTTCTTTGGGTTCCGCAAAAAGACGAAACCGCTTTGTCCCCTTATGATGACACTCCACTTGAAATAGACCTGTCTTTAGCACCGCATCTGACGACTACTGAAACTGCTACACAAAGCTCAAAATCGGGCAGCCCCTTATGTAAAGTGATCAAAGCCTTAATCACGGAAAGTACAGGAATGGATAGTTACCGTTGTCCTTAAATCCAAGATCAGTTTAGAGAAAAGATTGCTGTATCCAGGAGTTTACGGATATAGTTCCTAT
The DNA here is from genome assembly GCA_900299195.1 of Deltaproteobacteria bacterium. Classification (GTDB taxonomy): domain Bacteria; phylum Bdellovibrionota; class FAC87; order UBA2466; family UBA2466; genus UBA2466. The sequence continues at coordinate 5,100 of OMIX01000078.1, read as the reverse complement.
CGATGAATTCGACGCAAAAAGAACTCAAAGGAGAGTGGATAGCATCTTTACTACGCTCTCACATTCGTTCCCCCTCTCAACGTCGTGTAGGTATTGAGATTGAAAGAATTGGGATTTGGGAAGACTTAACTCCTCTGCAGTACTCCGACCGAAAATTGAATGATGGCAAAATCCGTCCCGGAGCCATGAGTTTTTTAAAAAAGTTATCCAAAGACCATCAATGGCCGACGATTAATAATTCGCAAGGCAAACCTTTGGGCCTTACCACAACCATTGGAAAGGTCACTTTAGAACCCGGAAGCCAAGTGGAACTTTCAACCGAACCTTTTGTGGATCTCATCACCATTCAAGAAAAAGTAGATCATTTTGAAAAACAGATAGCTGAAGTTACGGGACAGTGGGGCTTAAATTGGGTGGGTTTAGGAGTTAATCCCATCCATACCGTTAATGAAATCGAACTTATTCCTTCCTCACGATATGCCATCATGGATAAATTTTTAAGCCATCGTGGAACTTTAGGGACTAGCATGATGAGACGAACAAGCTCAGTCCAAGTGAACTTAGATTACACAAGTGAAGAAGAAGCGATCGAAATGCTCCGAGTTTCGCTTCTCGTAGCTCCAGTCTCTTATGCCCTTTTTTCTAATTCTCCCTTTTGTGAAGGGAAAGAAACAGGCTTTCAATCTTTTCGGGGAAAAATTTGGCAAGAAACCGATCCCGCTCGAACAGGATTGTTGCCCGAGGTTTTCAGGGAAGGCTTTAATTTTAATGATTATGGTCATTATCTTTGGAATGAACCTCTCATGTTTGTTCAGGATTCCAAAAACGAATATCATTCAGGCCAAGGTTTTTCGCTAATTGAAATCGAGCAGGGAAAGCTGCCGGGAATTTCGTGTTCAGAGGCCAATCAACTCAACGCGATGAGGGAACTTTTCTCGGAAGCAAGAATTAAGTTGGGCTATGTTGAAGTGCGATCCATTGATGGTCTTCTTCCCGAATATCGGTATGCCGCCAGTGCATTTTGGCTGGGAATTCTTTACAGTGACATAGCTAGAAAAGAGGTCTTTAAACTCTTAGGCAGCCTTTCAGCGAACAACCGACAAGAACTCTTTAATAGCTCTATTCGACTAGGTTTAAAGGCTCAAGGTTGCCATCTCAATCTAAAGACCGTGGCCCAAAAACTTTTAGAGGTGGCTGAAAGCGAATTGAAATCTCGAGGGTTTGGAGAAGAGAAACTTCTTGAACCCCTTAAAATAAATTTAGCATCAGGACACAATCCAGCCTCGATCCTTTTGGAACGGTTTCGTAAAGACTGGAACGGTGACATCACACAAGTGATTAGAGAAACGATTCAAAATTAGGGAGACACTATGATCGAAATTTATCAATCCGAAGGATGTCCCTTTTGCGTTAAAGTCCGAGTGGCTTTAGAGCAAATGGGGGTGGCCTACATATCAAAATCGATGCCCTTGAGAGTCCCCTCAAATTTTAAAGAGGAGCTTTTAAAGCTTGGGGGCAAAAGCCAAGTACCCTTTCTGCACGATCCCGAAAAGGGCATCAAAATGTATGAGAGTGATGACATTATCGAATATGTCAGGGAAACCTATGGTTCCTAAAAATTAAAACGAATCTAGTGAAAGAACTTAAATTTTCTTACTTTTTGGGAATTGACCAAACCGGAGCAGCCACTCATCAGGGAAAAAAAGCTAAACCCCTTAAGTGCTGTCTTGTAAATCTCGATAGAAATCCCTGGGAAGTTCACACTCAAATCGATCACAAACCTCTCTCGCTAGCTAGTTTAGACAGAGCCAATTTACAATGGCTTTTAAAACCATTTAATATCGCCTGGCCCACTTCCAAATTAGCCATTCTGGCAGATTGTGTGTTCGGACTTCCACACAAGGTCGTAGAAGAAATCACGACCCCAAACACTCTGAACTTTCCTTGGGAATTATTTCAAAGGGCTCAACTCCACACTCTGGGAGATTCCCTTTATGGCCGAGCCGTTTCAGAAAGTTTTTTTGCGAACCTACTTCCGAAGTCTTCTGCCATCCCTAAAAGATTTTGTGAGCAACTTTCAGGTTCAAATTCTGTTTTTGTCACCCGCCCCTACCAGAAAAATATCCAGACCGGAACCTATCGTATTTGGAGGGATTTGGCCTGTTCAGACAGTAAACCTTGGTTAAACATTTGGCCCTTTAATTCTAAAGACAATTTTCAGCCTGATTTCCCTTGGATCTTTGAAGGATATCCCTCGTTGTTGTGGAGAGAACTTTTCGACATTCCCACAAGAAACTCCAGCTTGCTTCTTAAAAAACTCAAGGCCCCCTCTTTTAGAAGATTATTTTGTTTCGATTCCTATCGTTTTTTAAACACCGACCCCGACCTCTGTGATGCCGTTGTACTTGCTCTAGCTGGAGCCATACTTCAAAAAGAGAAAGCTCTCTTCACCCCTTTTCCAGGTTTTTGGAGCTCCCCCCATTTGAATTCGGAGGGGTGGATTTGTGGTTTAAAACCGACTTAGCTAGAAGCCGCATGAATATAGAAAAATCTGCCTCCCTACCAGGCATTGCTTTAGTGGCCTGATTGACTCACACTTCTTAAAAAGGCCCGTCTTACATTCAGCGGCACATTTATTTTGTCCAAGGTTTGATAAAGCCCAAGAAGAAAAATACCTAAGGTAATAAAATCGGTTGAGACTTGAGAGCTTTGTTTTTTGAAAGCATGGATCATTTCACTTAGAGATTTAGATAACGATTCCATCTTAAAAAGAACTGCAGAGAGGTCCCCTTGACCGAAGTGTTCCAGCATAACTTCTTTTGCATGAAACATTTTTAAATCCTTGAGTGCACTGTCTATTTTTTCTGGGTTTTGATTAAAGAGACCTTCATACAAGTTTCGAATGGCTCGAATAAATTCAACATCCCATTCGACCATGATAGGAAGCGGAGACCACTGAAGGTGAGTTCCCATACTATTTAGACTCAAATCCAATAAAACTGTTGGGCTTCTAAAAATCTGGGTGAAATAAAGTTCAAGAATCTTTTCGCCCAATACCTTTTTTTCTTCATGGGTTAATGAGTCTATTTCCACTGGATGGATTTTTTTTCGTTCGCAAAACTGCCATGGGTTTGCCATGGAATGAGGATGAGCATTTAGGGCCTTAACAATTTCTTCTATAGTTTCTTTAAACTTATTAGGGTTTCTATAATCGCGAGCGATTTCCAGAATGACCTGCGTCGTCCCCCGCACTGGAAGTATCTTAAACAAGGCTGGAGAGAAGAGTTGAAGTAAGACTTCGGGACCTATGTTTTTTATCAACCGGATCATCACATGGATGAGTTTAACACAGAGATTATTAAGATTTGGTTAGGAGCTGCTAAAAACCCCCAAAACCATTGACGTAGCTTTGGGTGATTGTTAACTCGGGCCTCAATTTGAGGATTGAGCCATGAAGAAGTGGATTTATTTTATTTCAGTTCTATTGTCAGTCACCGCACAAGCAGCACCTGCTCCAACGGTTTATACAGGAAGTTTCCTAGATCATTCCACAGGCCGACAACAAATCGCACGTCTTGTCATCACTTCAACTTTTAAACCGGGTCAAAAGAGTCCTTCTTTATCGGGAGCGCTCACCCTTTATTTTGGAGAAGAGAACAGTCGTGAATATATTAGTCTTTTTTATGATCCGATTGTGATTTTATCTGGCTCGAAAGAGCTATTTTTTTCTCGAGATGATGACGGAAGAGCCCGAAGACTTCCTACGATCCGACTTAAATTCAACGAAGATAGCACTGAGGCCCATGGAGAACTCTTTAGCCACTCAGAGGGAGATGCAGGAACTTTAACTCTCAAATTGGGTTGGACCCACGACGTAAAGAATCCTCTGCAAGGGCTAGGAGGGATTTACGATGCCGATTGTGGCCCCTCCGATGATTCAGGCATGGTACTTCGCGATCTTGAGATCGTACCCTCTCGAATTTTGGCAGATAAGACATTTCCTGAGACCGCATTAGGCGTGATGAACTACATTGGCAATGGTACTTGCAGAAGATTGTCGGGGAATGCGAGTTGTGTTCATCTTAATCCAGGTGATTATAATTTTTATCGAGGAACTGTCCTCTTTCATCAGGGAAGTTGGCTGTGGAATTGTGAGAGAGATGGAGATGAAGCTCTGAATTGCACATCGCCTCGGTACAGAAGATGTCGATTAGAACTCGCCAAGAAACTGCCGATGCCGGAATATTCTTTTGGAAAAAGGCCTCAGCCCAAACCGATTTCCTGGGTTGACTTTGAAAATCCAGCGCCCCAAGGAGATTGCTCTCAATGGAACGGTGAATTTAACGGAAAACTCACTCATTATTTAGGAATGCGACAACAACCAATCAGCATTCGGCTGATGAGTGTTCCTGTAGGTAAAGAGCCAGACAATTGTCTTTTAAGTGGAACCGTTCAGCTCTTTTTTCAAAGTCGGGAACAAATTAGCAATCGAATTAGTTTTCCTATTCCCAACACAGAAATTCTTGCTAGCGAGAAACATGTCGTTCTTCAATCTGACGTCTACACGGATCTTACGATTGAAATAGAAAGAGAAAATGGGGACCAATGGAGTGGAAATTGGATTAGCCGACTCTTTGGTTGGGTGGGCCCGTTCGAAGTGACGAAAGGAGTTAAGTTAGTTCCAGTGGCTTCAGAAACGGCTATTCAGGGAATCCACGGTGATTTTGTTTGGGGAGAAAAAAAGAACTGGTTGCTAAATATAGCCTCGATCGAATCTGGATTAGACAAAAGCTCTTATGATCCCTATGTGCAGCTTAAAATTACCGGTTCCTTGATCATGCAAGGAGAATTCGGAGAAAGACAGCATCCGTTTCGAGTAGGTGGCATGGGGGGATCTTCCTACGATTATTTCACCAATACTTTAGTCATCCGAGCAGGTTCGATTTTGTCAGGATTCATCGATCCCAGTGGCATATCAGTCCGAGGGGTCAGCAACGGTTACTTAAACTATGCTCCCGAACGTGCCCTTTGGATTCCCAAATTTTTTGAGCGGTGTCAGTCTCCCTCCAAGCTTAAATGGTAGCGGTCACGGAAATTTTG
>OMIX01000077.1 GCA_900299195.1 Deltaproteobacteria bacterium | reverse complement strand
ATAGGCTCTAATGTGTCAAAAGCTTCTGGGGTTAATTGCTCAAGTTGTTGATCAATTCCTAACAAAATTTCTCGAAGTTTACTTGCGTGTGGAGACCCTGTGTTTCTTTGTAGCGTTTGCGATATTGCTTGTCTGGTTCCAAAGCTCGGCATTTTTGAAAGTATTTTGAGATAGTAATCAGACAGTCTGTTTGAACTTGATTGGGTGAGTTTATTGAGAATATCTCTACTAGTTTGCGTATTATGAAACCTCCCTATTAAGCGAAAAGCCTTTCCTTGAACTTGACTTGAGGAATGATGAAGTGCGCTTTCGACAAATAGAGAGATAATATCTCGATTTTGTTCTGATAATTTTTTAGGAAGATGTTTAATGAGATCCAAAATGGTTGAAGCCGCATCTGAGCTTTGGAGCACCTCAGTTAGCTGGTATTGATCCTTATTATTATTTAAAAATTCAACAACCTGTTTGGCAGACATTTTTGTTAGATTCGCTATGGCAATGTCTCTCACTTCGCTTCTCGGACTTGAAAGTAAAACAGTAATAGCTTCATGGAATGGGGGTTGAGGCTTAACCAGTTTCGCCAGCCAAAGCGGAAATTCGATTTTTCCGGCGATTACTGGAGTTCTTAATGTCTCGCTCAAGATCTCACCAAAATTTTCGAGTTGTTTCATTTCCCGTAGTTTTGTTTGAGCATGTTTTTTTTCGGCTTTTGAGCTTAAATGACTGAGACTTCTTAAATAATAAACTGCGAGCTGCTGGGGTTTAGAAAGGGATTCAATTTGTCTTTCACTTAAACCAAACTCTAGGGGCAAACTAGGTAGTTCTCGAGTGAGCTCTCCGGGCTGAGGGGGGAGCTCAGTTCGTTTTATTGTCTCTAAATCACGGAGATTCTTTCGGGTGTCTTGGAGCTCTTTCGAAGCTTTACTGATGGCATTAGGATTCCACTCTCGTTCTTCAGAATTAATGGCTTCTGATTGAGAACGGGCTTGGACGGCAGTTCCCCATTGGGTTTGTTTTGGAAAAGACGCCAAAGCCTTTTCCAAAGGAAGGTAAGAGTCGCTTTCAAGAAAAGATCGGGCAGTTTGCATCCCATCCCAAAGGTAGGTTTCATAAATGTTGGGATCGAGCCCTAAATCGTGCATTAGTTTTTCAAAGTCCTTTTTTGCCCTCTCAGGATTTTGAGCGTAGTGTTCGTGTTGGACTGGCTGAACTTCACCGGAAACAGAAGTCTCGTCATTTAAGGCAGAATCTAACAAACTTCTAACTAACTGAATTTGAGCCTGGGCTTCGTGAGTCGTTTGAGGCGCGTTAAAGAGGCGCATTTCTGCTTTTCGGATGTGGGGTTCTACAGAAAAATTTTCTCTCCAAGGGGCGTTTTTTAAATCGAAATCTTTATTGAGAAACTGAGAAGGAATAATGTCCTGAAAATAAGCATTGAGATTGAGTTGAACATACTGAGTTTTTCTACCCAAACGGGTATTAAAGAATCTTTCATTATAGAGCAGTTGTTTGAGTTGTTCTTCTGTGCCATTGAAGCTTTTGAGTGCTTGAATCAAAGAAGGAGAAACTTCATTAGGTTCTCCGGTTCTGACTCTCCGGGGATCTTGAAACATCAAGCTGATGATGCCTCGATGCTCTAGGAATTTGGCGATGAATCTCGCCATGGATTTCGGGTTGTTTTCGAAGGGGGCTAAGTCGATATTGATGTGCCCTCCACCGCTTCTGTGATCGGGCTGAAGTCCCAAAGATTTCATCGATTCAAAAACAGCGGAAATATCTTCAGCCGATGGAGTGAATTTAGGAGTGACGATTTCAACATGGCCTCCGCGGATCGATTCTTCAATGACAGTTCCTTTTGAATCATAGTCTCTGCCTACTCCATCCCATTCGATTCTCCATTTTCTTCCCTGGGCATCTTTAAGTTCAAAAGCAAGTTGGAAGGAATGGCCGTGGGATCCTTCACTGAGCTCCGTTATACTAGGTTTTAAAGTTCCAGGAATTTTTTTTCCGAGAAGTTCAGCCAGATTGCGGACTAAAGTTGCTCTTTCCTCTGGAGTTAAATCGTATTGAGTTCGAATCCATGATGCTTTAGGGTGGGAGGGATCTCTGTCGTAAACCGCGGAAAGTTTAATGGGAAATCTTCCGGTGTATTCAATACCAAGATCAATTTTATTCACATCGACGGGGTGGGGGAGTTCTGCTCTAGCTCGGTGAAAATTTTGTGCTTCTTTGCTGACCGGTGTTTTAGGAGGACTAGGAATCAAATAAGATTCTAAAGAATCGACTAAACCACTTGCTTGAATCCAGGAGGTTAATGCCTGTTGTCGGGTTTGTTGAGAGGCATTTTCCCAAGAAGCCGCTTTTTTTATGAACGCTCTAGTTAAATCTTTTATAAATTCTTGCTTCGCAAGAGAAAGGTAGGGAGCTTGTTCCCATTGCCAAAAGGCAACAAGATAATCGACTGGCATCCTCTTACCGTCATGAAAGCGCTCAGTCAGAGCCTTCAACGCCCTCTGGCTTTCTAGTCTCGAAACCCCAAAACGCCTGACTAGATCCTCTGCCGTTAGGCTTTGCCTGCTAGGGATCAGAACCCAATTTCT
>OMIX01000076.1 GCA_900299195.1 Deltaproteobacteria bacterium | reverse complement strand
TCGGCAGCGTCAGATGTGTATAAGAGACAGTAGTATGGGGGTGGGAGTTCTAACCCGAGCTGCTGTTTTAGAACCTAATAAGTTCAAAGGAGTGATTTTTATTTGTGGCACAGTCAAAAATCCCTTTGAGAAAATGTTTTATACCGATCGGATGAATCGGGTCCACGAACTGTCTAAAACTTTGTTTGATCTTATGCCAGGGACTGTTTCGATTTTATGGAAGCATTTAACCAAGAATAACCTCATCAATTTCATCTTAACTTCGCAGTTGGGGTTTAATTCGGAAAAGTCTCATGATCAGGATGTAAATAGTTACATTGAAGGGGTTAATCAGATTCCTTTTTCTGTTTTCCATTCGCTGATTGATGATTACACTCGTTTCGAGGGTCATTCTTATTTAAAACAAATTCAATGCCCTTCTCTCGTTATTGCGGGCGGCAAGGATGTGATTACCCCGAAAGAAGTTCAAGACGAGATAGTGGCTTCTCTAAAAGACGCTCAAATTTATACCGTTCCGGAAGGCAGCCACAATACGCATACCGACTTTCCCGATGAAGTTAATGTGACCATTTCTCAGTTTTTAGATAAAATACAGTACCGATGAAAAAAATTATATTTTTAATGAGTGTGATTTGGATCTGCTCTTGTTCTTCCCTGGCACCCAAGAAAGCCTCCCAAGCTTTTAATCAAAAAGAAGTTTGGGATCGTTTATGGAAAAACCAGGCTCTCAAACGGGTTCAAACTCGAATGATTCAAGCTAAAATTCAGTTGAGTTTATTAGAAAATGGGAAATCCTTATCAGGTTCTGGGATGTTTTTGTCCAATCTGGGTACTTTGAGAATTGAAGTGAGAGATCCTATCGGAAGAGTTCAGTACTCCGCTGGAGTAGGTTCAAAGAAAAAATTTGTGGCCTACTATCCCTCAATGAATGTGGCTTATTATGATTTCCTAGAGGGTCAGGCTTATCTTCGAAAGTTTTTAAAACTAGAAATGAATTTTATAGAGCTCAAAGATCTCTGGTTAGGAATTCTTCCTTTCCAAGAGCCGAGTGTTCAATGGATTTCTATGGAATCTGGGGCTGAGGAAGGAACAGTTGAAATTTTATTAAAAAAAGGGATTGAACCCATCAGCTTAAGTGTGAATCCAGAGACTGGAGATGTTTTAAAGTTAAAATGGAACCGTTCCGAGCTTCGGTCTGAATTCGAATTTTCTGAATTTGCCCGTTGTTGCGAAGAGCATGTGACTCAAACTGAACTTCCTCAAATTGGTCGGAGTGTTTTTTTGAAAAACAATCAAGGCACCGAATTGGAATTGGAATGGACCGATATTGTTGGAGTTGAAAAAACAGATCTTAAGAGTTTTAATTTGGAAATTCCTTCGACCGTGAAAAAAGTTGATTTGAATTAAATTAAAAGATGGCTCTTAAGAAACCCATCTATTGGATGAGAGCCCTAAAAACTTCAGATAGCTCACGCGGGCAGAGGGGAGATTTTAAGCAGTCATATAGCCCCACCTCATAAAGATCTTTAAGACGGAAGATAGTCTCTTCGGTGTCGCTTTCTTTGTTGATTAGAGTCACTGGAATTTGAAGTTCGCTGTGAATCAGAGCTACGATTTCTTTGGGGTCGGTCCAATTGAGGTCAGATTCAATCAGAATCAAATCCCATCGCTTCCAAGAGAATAACTGTACGTTGAGCGATTGTGATGAAGTTGCACTTTCCACTGAAATACCATGAAAAGATTGAAGAAGATCTAGCGATTCCCCATGATTAGATAAGTAGAGAATCTGTTTTTTTTTCCCAGGTTTAAGCTGACGAAAATTAGGCAAATATACTACGTTGTCGTAGGCCATGATGTTCCCTCCCCCCAGACTCTCTATTCTAATGTCAACGAATTTAAAAAAGCAAAGGGGGAATAAAAAAACTTCTAAAATCTCAAAATTTAACTAAAATTTCTTAAAACAGATTGGCGTGATCAAATTTAGAGAAACAGACGGGTTTAAAAAGCAATGAGTTTAATAGCTGATAAGCTTTGGAAACTAGAGCGAATATTCCTGTTGAAGTTATTTTACCTACGTAGTTTTCTTGGACGATATTGTTACTTCTCTCGTTTTGGAAGGTTAGAACACTGGTTGTTTGTTACTCTAGTCAGTCGTTTCAAAAATATAAAATTGGATTCATTTTGGTTTCCCGATCGACGAGGTAATTTTTTTCTTCTCAATCCGAAATCTTTCATCGATGCTAATATTCTTTTAACTGGAGATTATGAAAAATCGCTTCAGAAATTCATTAACGCTCAAGTAAATCCAGGGAATATTTGTTTCGACGTTGGGGCCAATATTGGGGTGATGACTTTGAATTTTGCCTCTCGAGTAAAATCGGGTGGGCGCGTCTATGCTTTTGAGCCCATTCCCAAGATTTTTGAAGCTCTAAATCAAAATGTAAAACGGAACAATCTTAGTGAGACTGTTTTGAGTTATCAATTAGCTTTAAGTAACATTGACGGGGAGCGACTGATTCATACCTTTCAAGATGACTTTGAGAATCAGGGTATGTCTTCATTAGTTTCAGAGCACTTTCCGGACCTAAACCAAAAGATGTCGGTGAATTCTACAACTATTGATCTCTTTGTTTCCAAATACAACATTCAGAAAATTGATTTCATCAAAGTAGATATTCAAGGCGCGGAGGGGCTGTTTATTCAGGGGGCGAGAAAGACCCTTTCTCAAAGCTCAGCTGTTTTATTAATGGAAATATCCGCTTTGGATCTCATGGAAAATAAGAGAACTCCGCAGAGTATTTTCCAGGAACTTTTTAATTTGGGTTATCGAAATTTCTGCCTGCTCGGCAAAAACGGGGAGTATTCAAAACAGATTGAGATACAGCAGGTTTCGGATCAGTTTTCTGCCTCAGTTGTGGTATGTCGTAAATAAATCTGAGTTTTTGTCTTAGAATTTTAAAAATCGAAGGTCTGATAACTCGGTGAGTTATGGCGTTTGAGTCGTTTCACACAAAATCATTCAAAAAAGCTCAAATATTTCCTCCATATTCCGAAAAGTAGGTGGGAGAGGAGACCTATGGAAAAAATTCTAGTGATTGAAGATAACAAAGATTATCAATTTCTCATCCAAACTTCTCTCGGGAAAGAATATCGTGTGGTAGTGGCCGACAATGGAAATATTGGCGTTAATTTAGCCAAAGAACACCGCCCCGACCTTATTCTTCTCGATATCAGTTTGGGGGAAGTCGACGGGTTTGAGGTCTGTCATCGTTTGCGCTCTCAAAAAGAAACTGAGAAAATTCCAATTATTTTCCTTTCTTCTCGAAGCGACACCAGTGCTAAGAAAATGGGATTTGATCTTGGAGCGGACGATTACGTTCAAAAGCCGTTTGAAGCTGAGGAATTGATAGCTCGAATCAAGACTCGCATTAAACAAAACAAAGCCACTATGGAAAACTTACCTTCGTTCGAAAGTAAGGGTTTAAAAGTGGATTTTGTGGGACACAGAGTCTTCTTAAACGATAAAGAAGTGGGTTTTTCTGCTTTAGAATTTAAGCTTCTATCCTTCTTTATTCGTCATCCTGACCGTGTTTTGGCTCGAGATAAAATTCTAACGAGTGTTTGGGGTGAAACTTTTGTGAGTGATCGTGTTGTTGATTCTCACATTAGAACTATCCGAAAAAAGTTAGGACCTTTCAAAGGTCATATCGAATCCATCTATGGGGAGGGGTATCGGTTCAATCCGAGCCCCCTTTCCCAAGGGAACTCTTCTGACTCAGACGACGAAGAAAAGACTGCCGCTTAGCCCTTCTTTTTCCATTTCCAACCCAAAATTTGAAACCTTGATATACTTTAGTCTATGAGACGTAGACCCGTCCTTCTTTTTGTTTCCGCACTTTTGTTGCTCTATTTTCCAATCGAATGGAGTTGGCGTTTATCAACAGGCCACCCTTTTACCTGGTTGGAAAGTTGTATTTTCGGAATTATCCCCTTCTTTTTGATAGCCGGTCTCTTAAAGGTAACCAAAGTAGGTTGGTACACTTTGATTGCCATGGTCTTTTTGTGGGGGCTTCAGGATTTGAATCTGTACTACAGCACTCGAGGCAAAACTTGGAGTTTTCTCTCCCATTTGGGGATCTATCTCTTTAGTTTGAGTTATTTTATTAACCCTCGAGTTAGGCATCTTTATTTTGACCCTAAACTTCGATGGTGGCGCACCAAGCCAAGATTTGAAACCCATCTTCCGATCATTATTAAAAGAGAAAATCATTGGGATTATCCCATTATGAAAAACATCTCGGAAGGTGGATGCTTTCTTGAGACCCTTGAGTTAGGGCAGGTCTCAGACCCAGTCGTAATGAATATTCTTTTGCCTCTTCCTTTGCCAGCTTCTGTAATTAAAGTGGAAGGGGAGGTCAGGTGGTTATCGAATTCAGAAAGCAAAAAAGGAATGGGAATCCAATTTAAAAACTTAGCTCCGACTGACATGATTTCCATTAAAGAATTTGTACGTCGTGGTCTGTAAAGACTACGCTTGAAAAATGACCTCTCCCTGAGGCAGAATCAGTCCCTTATGGGATATGCCTCAACAATACCGTTATCTTCGAAAAAAATTGCTCGATGTCGAGAAATCGCCAAATCGATTGGTTCAGAAGTCGCCGATTTGATTCGAACCCATTCCACCGTAGGCACTGAGCGAGGGGTCCTCCGGTTGCTGGGATTTAATGAAGCTATCCCGAACGAGCAAGGTCTTTTATTCCCCATTGCCAATTTGATTACTGACCAAGTGAAGGCTCATGACCGGTTACATGAGGGGGCTCTATATTGGATTGCCAATGCCTTAATCGCTACGGGGTCGGATGTTTCCTCACTTCAGCAAAAAGTGATGTCCAAGGAAGTCGATGTCGGGGCTCTAGCTCTACAGGACTCTAAAAAAGTGAAACAGTTAGCTAATCAATTGGCTAAAGAGGCCTATCAAAAACTCATCAGGTATCGGCAGGAGAGATCCAAAACTTCGAAAAAGCTCAAAGATCCGGTTAAAGAAAAACGCCCTCTAAAATATGTGATTGTAGCCACCGGAAATATTTTTGAGGACGTGACTCAAGCCAAAAGTGCGGTTCTTGATGGAGCTGATGTGATAGCGGTCATACGAAGCACCGCCCAATCTTTGCTGGACTATGTTCCCCAAGGAACGACTACTGAAGGTTTCGGAGGAACTTACGCGACTCAAGCCAATTTCAGAGTGATGCGACAAGCTCTAGATGAAGTTGGAAAAGAGGTGAATCGCTATATCCGTTTAACCAATTATTGTTCCGGTCTTTGCATGTCTGAAATTGCGGCTTTAGGGGCGATGGAAGGCTTGGATTGTCTACTCAATGATGCGATGTATGGCATTTTGTTTCGCGATATCAACATGAGAAGAACCCTCATTGATCAGCATTTTTCTCGCCTCATTTGTTCGAAGAGCGGAATTTGGATTATGACAGGCGAAGATAATTATATGAAGACGACCGATGCCACCAAGAGTGGGGATCAGGTTTTAGCCTCTCAATTTATTAATGAAGCGGCCGCCTTGAATGCGGGAATGTCAAAAAGCCAAATGTCTATTGGCCATGCCATGGAAATGGATCCATTTTACGAAAAAGTGATTTTAATGGAGATTGCTCGAGCTCAAATGACCCGACAAATTTTCCCGGACGCGCCGTTGAAATACATGTGCAATACCAAGTATAAGTCGGGAGATATTTTTACAAGTCATGCGATAGACACTATTTTTAATTTGATAGGGTCGATGACCAATCAAGGAGTCATTCTTTTAGGGATGTTGACGGAGGCCGTGCATACCCCCTTCCTTCAAGATCGCAGTGTGAGCATCCGAAATGCCAATTATGTAGTGGGGGGAGCCGTGGGACTGGGTGATGAGTTTGGGTATCGTTCGGATGGCTTTATTTCTAAGTTTGCTCAACAAGTTTTGGACGATGCCGTAAAGCTTCTTGAAAAAATCGACAAAATGGGAATTTACAAAGCGATTGAAAGAAAGACATTCGCTGATGTCAGTCGAACTATGGGGGGCGGCAAAGGGGCCGATGGAGTTTTTGAAGTGGAAAGGGGCCGTTACTTAAATCCCTTTTTCGACCTCATGGGGAGTAAGATCTAATGGGTGAAATTAATTTTAGTGATTTGAAACCCTATGGAGATACGACCGACGATGGGGCTCTTCAATTAAGTTTCACGCTACCCGTGGAGCCTTCAGCCAAAGCGCGAGAAGCTGCTACTCAATTAGTGAGAAGCTGGGGTTTTTTTGACGTAAAGATTGCTCATATGTCGAAAATTGGGGTGAATTACTCCTTGTTTGTGGTGTTTGCGAGAACAGACAAAGGAATTGATTACTCCAAACTTGAAGTGCCCGATTTGGGAGGCGAAAAACGCAGTTATAAGGAGATTGATCGGTTGATTTTAGCCAACGTGAAGCGGCCCATCCGCGTGGTGGGAGCTTGTACGGGTTATGACGCACACACCGTAGGTTTAGATGCCATTTTGAACATGAAAGGCTTTGACGGGGATATTGGGCTTGAACGGTACAAAGGGTTTCGAACTGTTAATATGGGAAGTCAGGTTCCGGCAGAAGAACTCATTGATAGGGCAGTCAAGGAAAAGGCTGATGCTATTCTGCTTTCTAAAGTAGTATCTCAAAAAGATATTCATATTTCTGACATGAGAGATCTCATGGCTCGACTCAAAAAACGGGGACTTGAAGGAAAGTTCATTTTGATAGCAGGCGGACCTAGGGTGACCCACAAGATGGCCTTAGAATTAGGTTACGATGCTGGATTTACTATTGGTGCTCGACCTAGTGATGTGGCAAACTTTCTATATGAGAAAATGGTAGAGCGGATAGATAAGGGCGAAACCGACGAATCACAAGGAAAGAAAAAAAGTGGCAAGTAAATCGAAAATCATTGGGCGCCAAAAAGAAGTAGAACAGCTAAAAAAAATTATTTCTTTAAATCGAAATATTTTAATCGAAGGCCCTGTGGGAGTCGGAAAAACCTTTCTTGTTCAGCAAATTCTAAATGAGTTAAAAAAGCAATTTGAAAGAGTCGATGGAGATACCCGATATACCGAGCAAAAACTCACTGGGTGGTTTGATCCTCCCATCGTTTTGAAGAAGGGCTACACTCGAGAATCTTTCATTGAGGGGCCTCTTGTTTTAGCGATGAAGCAAGGAAAAATTTTATTTATTAATGAGCTCAATCGAATGCCGGAAGCTGTTCAAAATATTTTATTGCCCGCTATGGATGAACGAAGAATTGCTATGCCTAAATTGGGTGAACTGACTGCTAAGGCGGGTTTTTGTGTGGTGGCCACCCAAAATCCTAAGGAATTTACAGCCACTCATGCTCTTTCAGAAGCTTTGATGGATCGTTTTGAGATGATTCGTCTAGATTATCAGTCAAAAGAGGAAGAGTTATCCATTCTCAAGCAGGAAGTTTCCTCAAAAATTAAACAGGATCTTTTAGAACGAATGGTGGATTTGATTCGAGCGACACGAAGCCATAATGGAATCAAACGGGGTGCGAGTATTCGGGCTGCTATTGCAATCGCTAAATTGATAGAAGCAGGCTTAGATTTTGAATCTGCGGCATTAATGGCTTTGCCAAGCCGAATTGAATTGATTTCAAGCGAAGACGATCCTAGAGATTTGATTCTTAATTTGATTTCTCTTAATGAATTTCCAACTTTTAGCGAAAAAAAAAAGAATTAAAACCTAAAAGTCGTTTAGAAGGTCCTGCTTTGAAAATTGCGCAGGTCTTTTTTCCTCCCGAATTAGCGGAACAGCAAGAGTTTCAAGATATGGAAGGGGGTAGTGGGAATGTCAAAACTCAGCTGATGCGTGAACTCTACTTTCAGAGAAATGGACAGATTCAACCCAATCCTTTAGCTGACAAAAAACTGGTATCTTTAGTTTTAGACCATGCAAAAAAAGTGATCGCTCATCCGTCTCGACCTCAGATTTTAAAGAAAGACAATTTTCTAAGAGTCCCCTTTGGAGAAGTTTCCATTGAAGACACACTTGAAGAGACTCCCTGGATAGAAGAGATAACCCCTGAAACTTTACAGGTTGAAGTCACTGAGGAGAAGCCCTTTACTTGTGTAGCGATGATAGATGCCAGTTCTTCGATGTCCGGCGATAAGCATCTCTTAGCCAGCATTGCAGTCGCAGTTTTGCTTTTTGAGATTCAAACTAGAGATGCCTCGGTGATTGTTTTCTCTTCTAAAGCACAAGTGATTAAGAAACTTTCGGCGGAGGAAGCTATTCAGTCGACTGTTTTAAACTTTCTCAAATGTCAGCCAAGAGGGTTTACTAATATTGCATCAGGTCTGAGTGAAGGGTTAAATCAGTTTCAGCATTTCGGTGCAGGTAAAAAACGGATCGGATTAATCGCTACCGATGGAAGAACAACTGAAGGTGGAGATCCTGGTGAAGTCGCCAAAAAGTTTGATTTTTTGGTTGTATTGCATTTACATGGACCGGGAAGTCATTTGGAATCCTCACAAGCTTTGGCTGCGCAGGGAAATGGAATATGTTTGGAAGTGGAAACTTTTGAACAGCTCCCCAAAAAAATTTATGACGCAGTCAGAGTGTTAGCTCGACGATAGTTTAACGCTTAATATCGGGAGCGGCTGGTGCATCGCAGTTCGCACAAGGTTTGGCGACTTGTCTCGCAAGCCCAGTCCACATCAAATAAATTTGAAGGTTGGTGTTTCTAATGGCCACGGCAATGGTGACCGCTATCATCACTACGAGCATGATGTATTCGACGATGGCTTGTCCTTTATTTTTCTTCACACCTTAAAGTTTATCACAAGAGCATAGGAAGACTGGCAGCTAAATTGATGAGGGCATGGGCTAAAGTGGAAGTGATGATTTTCCCTGTCGTCCAGCGGAGATATCCCAACCAAAGACCCGTCAAAAGACTGTACACTAGTTGAAAAACCAAAAAACCCAAAGAAACATGTCCCAAATTTTGAAGATGCCAAAGAGAAAAAGCGAAGCTGGAGTAGACCCATTCAGAGGGTAAAGGATTGGTCAGTGTGAAAAATTGGCTTTTAAATAGGCTTTTTAAAATGGCCCACAACCATCCACGAAAGATCAGTTCCTCGCCCATGGGGATACAAATCGTAAACCAAAAAAGATCTTGGAATTTATCGGTACTAGCATTCATCAAGCGGCCTCGTTGCACCCATCCGAATACGAGTGCAATGAGAATGGGAATGAAGAAACTAGGGATAACGGTTCCCATCTTTTCCGATCTCAATTCGTGACGTTGGGAGCGGTTAGGAAGAGTCAGATAAAGCAAGGCAGAGAAAAAGGTGAATAGACTCATCTCAAAAAACTTGGAATTCAAGATGGCTTGATTCGGAAAAAGGGTTCCAACCCAAGAAAAGAACCCATGAACCGAGGGGAGAAAAGAAAAAGCGAGAGTGATTCCCATCGAGGCGCTGAAAGCGAAACCTAGAAGTCGAGTTTTAGCGGGTAAAACAGAAAATGCGTTCATGGATTTTTTAAGTTGAGTTTTTCGATCAATTCTTCTGGAATCGACTGAGCTTTGAGTGGATTCAATTTGACGCAAACCAGTCTCATCTCAATCCAAAAAAATGAGCCTTCAACAAAATCTTCAGGTAATTTTTGTAAATAACCCGATAGGGTTCGATAATTTGGGGTAACCGAAACGAGTTGTTGTTCTAATGTGACGGTGGCTCTGGAGAATTTGAGACATCGGGTTAGAATGGAAAGTTTTTGTCCTAAAAGTGCCGGCTTAAGATATTTTGAATGGGTTTCAGTCAAAGCAAAAGACATTCCACTCTTAAGCATTTCCCCATGAGGATAATCGATGTCATCAAGTGCCTTAGAGCGAGCCCTTTCACAGAGCACTAAATAGTTGGGATGATGGACCACGTTTCCTGCATCTAAAAGGTCAAAATCGATGGAGACAGGAAAAACATGGGTTTCTAAAAATCTCATAAAGTAGTTCTTTCTCTAAGTTAAAAGGAGTCTACAGAAGAAGTATAGATAAGGGAACTCCCTCCTTCCAAAGTTCAGGTTCTTCCATTGAAATTTCTTCCATTTTAAGACAGTAACGATTGGAATCTAAGGCCCTTCCCAAAAAAGGAAGCTCCCATTTTTTTAGAGCTCGACCTTGAAGAGGGATGACTATTTCAAGTCGGTCAATTTTGGCCTCTACTATGCCCTTTTTTAATAGCTCAACTCCGGTTTTTAATTGCCGAATCGCTTTTAAAATAAGTCTTTTTTCTAATTTGAATTTGACTTCTCTCAATCGAAAAACAGGTCCTGTTTCAGTTTGAGTTTGACTCAGAAGATCGGGTAAAGACAACCCGCGTCCCAGTTTAAGCTCAGCGGCATAATGAGGATTGAGCAAACTTGCCACTTGGTTGTCGCCTACGGAGAGAAAGTTTTCTCCTTCAGTTAATTGGATGACCTGTGCGCAATAAGCTTCTGAGTTCATTGAATGGCTGAATTCCTCAAAGTGAAACTTTTTGACCCTTTGGTTAAAAAAAACGACTGACACTGCTTTTCCCCTATTTTATACCTTAGATAGTGAATCAGGGCCGCAAAATTTTAGTTCGAACTCCTAATTGGATTGGTGACCATGTGATGGCCCATCCTTTTTATCGGCTTCTTAAAAAGTGTTATCCCAAGGGTAAAATTCATTTTCTTTCGGCAGATTCTTTAGCGAGCTTTGAAGATGGTGATGTCTGTGAAGAAAAAAAACTAATAACCAAGGCGGCTAAAAGATTAGGTCCTGAATTTTTTAGACTGGCAGAGGAGCTGAAAGCCGAAAAATATGATCTAGCCATTTCATTGACTCCGAGTTTTTCCAGTTCTTTTTTACTCTGGAAGGCTCAGATTCCGTTTCGAGTGGGATTTGCCCAGAGCGGAAGCCAACTTTTTTTAACGGACAGTCTGCCCTGGAAAGGAATAAAATCAGGGAAACATAAAACGGAGGTCTACTTAGATCTTCTGAGATTTTTAACAGGTCAATCTTTCCATTTGGATTTGCCCCACTATGGCAACGCTCCGATAAGTTCCAAACTGATTTTGATAGCCCCCGGAGCCTCGATTGAACTTCGGGTTTGGCCCTATTTTAGAGAGCTAACTCGGGAATTGTCCGTCCTTTTTCCGGATTACGAAATTCGATGGGTGGGGGGAAAAGGGGAAGCTCATTGGCATCAAGAGATTGAGAAATGGCCTTATCCCAATGTTACTGACATGATTGAAAAAACGACTTTATCGCAATTGGTAGATGGGTGTCGGCAAAGTTGTTTAGTGATTGCCAATGATTCGGGAGTGGCCCATTTGGCTGGAACTTTAGCCCAAGTACCTACATTAGTTCTTTTCGGACCCGGGGACCCAAACTATATTAGGCCTCTGGGGCCTCGGATTCATTGTCAAACTCCTTCTAGTGTTCCGTGTCATCCTTGTGAGAAACCTTATTGCCATTCCAAGTATGGTTATCAAGCCTGTCTCAGGGAAATTTCGTGGGAGACGGTAGTCAATCAAGTGAAATCTTGGATTCCAAGTTGAGTTAAAACAACTTTTGGGTATGATGTTCGTCATGAAAACAATTCCATTCATTTTTAGCTTAGGGTTTATTTTTAATTTATTGCATTCTATTCCCACTTACGGGGAAGAATCAGGATCAGCGAAAGATGTTACCGCTCGCCTTGAACAGTTGTTTGAGGCTTCCAAAAAAGTTAACTTAGAAGGCGATGAAAAACAAAAAGCGAGAGAAGTTATAGAAAATGCGATGGATTGGGATAAGATCGCTCAGGTTTGTTTAGGAGCTAAACAGGCCAAAAAGAATTCTGGTAAAAACTTTGAAGAGTTTCGTAATCTTCTTAAAGATGTCATCACCCGAACTGCTTTTACTCGACTCGATAAGTTTTGGCAGGGAAATGCTAAGTACAAATTCGAAAAAATTGAAGTAACTGGGAACAACGCAAAAGTTCCTACCAAGTTTTTTGTGAAGGGCGAGCCTTTTGAGCTTGAGTATTATTTCTCTAAGAAGGGAAGCGAATGGTTGATTTACGATATCTCTTATGAAGAGGTTCGATATTCGACCAATATCAGCCAACAGATTGAATCGTTCTTAAGAGAGGGAGATTTCACTACTCTATTATCCAAACTTAAAAAGCGTCGAGATGACTTAATTGAAGCTACTTCTAAGTCTAAAAAGACTTAAGAAGAACTATCTTTGAGCAGAGGCTTTAAAGCTTCTCAAAATACCCTCTTTGTCGAATTCGGCGATCACTTGGTCGCCCGTTTCTATTGGCTTTTTATCTATTTGTTTTTTATCCCCAATCCATCGAGTCCCTTTTTTTCGATAAAATCGACAAGTTTCAGAACCAGATTCTTCCATTTTACACCACTCAGGGTTGCCAAAAGTTTCAATCAAATCGGTTTTGGTAGAAGATCCTATTTTTTTACTATAATTTTGCTCAAGTTTTTCTTTGGCTTGTTGGCTGGTTTCAGGGGTTGAGGAGCAAGAGCTCATCAACAAGGGAGCTAGAATAATAAGGCTAAGTTTTTTCATGGGTTCTCCTAATTCGAGTTGCAAAGGGTTTCAATTTCTTCAATCTCTTTGGGGGCGCCGGTGGTTAAAACTTTGTTTCCGGAGGTAGTGATAAGCACATCATCTTCAATCCGAATTCCAATGCCTTGATATTTACTGGGGCCCTTAGATCCGGATCCAAAATAAAGTCCCGGTTCGATAGTAATGACCATCCCCGGCTCTAGTTTTCTGGGAGTATCATAGTTTTCAGAAAAATATCTTCCCGAATCATGAACATCCATTCCCAACCAATGACCTGTACCGTGGGGATAAAAAGGCAAGTAAGCCTTATTTTTAATGAGCTGGGATGAAGTTCCCTTGAGAACTTTCAACTTTTTTAATTCTTCAACGAGAACCTCAATGGCATGATGGTGTAGATCTTTCATCGACTTTCCAGGTTTAGCCATTTTTACGCAAGATTTTTGAGCTTTGAGCACAGCTAGGTAAATGTCTTTCTGCTCTTGGGTAAACTGTCCATTGATAGGGAAGCACCGGGTGATATCAGCGGTGTAATATTCAAATTCGGCTCCGGCATCGATGAGAAGAAGATCTTGGTTATCCAGTTTTTTATTATTAGCCACATAATGGAGCACACAGGCGTTGGCTCCCCCTGCGACTATCGAGCCATATCCTAAACGACCTGCTCCCTGACCTCGAAAGGCATGGTACAAAGCCGCTTCAATTTCATACTCGTACATTCCCGGCTTGGCTATTTTCATGGCGCTTACATGAGCTTCAGCGGTGATGTTCGCCGCATGTTCAAGCCGTTCGGCTTCTGCTCGTGTTTTGATAAGCCTCATTTCTCCCAGGATCTCGTTGGGATCATGAATAGGCCAGAATCCTCGTCCTGTTCGGCCCAGTTGACGAACCGCTTGCTTCATTAAAGAAAAGATTCGTCGGTCCCAATCTTCATTTTGTCCCAATCGGTAATAGAGAACCTCGGCTTCTAGTAGGGCTTTGATAAAGGCTTCATCAAAATACTTCGGATCGGTCGACGGAAAAGCCGAATTTGCGCCAAAATGTTTCTTGGCTCCCTCAGGGCCAACGATAGGTCCTTCCCAGAGCTCTTTAGTCGGATTTTTAGGCTGAACGAACATTTGAAAGGGAGATTTGTTTTGAGGATCAAAAAGTAAAATACTATTGGGTTCTTCAAATCCACTTAAGTAGAAAAAGTTACTCTCTTGTCGATATTCGTGATGAACATCGTTGTTTCGGATCATTTCAGGAGCGGCTGGGAAAACAGCAACGGACTTTTTAATTTTTGTTAGAAATTGATTTCTTCGGTGGTTAAAGTCGACTGGGTGTAGATTTTTTTTCATAACTTACTTTGCTAAATTTAATAGTTCAGAGATAAGCTCGGAATAGCTTAACCCCGAAGCTTGCCACATTTTAGGATACATACTGATGGGGGTAAATCCTGGGATAGTATTTATTTCATTGAGATAAATTTTTTGAGTTTTCTCCTCTAAAAAGAGATCGACTCGAGCCATCCCATCGCATTCCAAACAGTCAAAGGCTTTTAAAGCGAAATTTTTGACCGCTTCGGTAGTTTGAGGGTCTAAATCGGTGGGGACTTTAGTTTCTGCGCCATCGGCAAGGAGATACTTTGCTTCAAAGGAATACCAACCGATTTTCTTTGAAGGAATGATTTCACCCGGGGCGGCCACCTTGGCGCTTCCATGGTTTCCTAAAACCGCACATTCGATCTCTCTACCTTGAATCCCTTCTTCAATTAAACACTTTGTGTCGTACTTAAGAGCTGTCTCTACGGCTCTTGTTAAATCCTGGGGAGAGGTGACTTTACTCACTCCTACGGAACTTCCTTGGCGGGGGGGTTTTACGAAAAGAGGGTATTTGAGGCTATTGAGTTCATTTTGAACTGTGGATAAATCTTCCAAACGGCTTACCCAGGTAAATTTGGCTGTAGGAATCCCTGCTTTGAGGCAGAGGGTTTTAGTTAAAATTTTATCCATACACAACCAAGAGCTTCCACAATGAGAACCCACATAGGGAACTCCAATCATATCGAGCATACCTTGGAGTGTGCCATCTTCCCCAAAGCGGCCATGAAGGATAGGAAAGACCACATCAAAAGTGTGAGTCTTACCGTGACAGAGCAAACTTCCTTGGCGCTTTTCATTAGAGAATGGGGCTAACGTGACTGAGGGAAAGTTTTCATTAAGTTTAATTTTATCAGCTCGAAATTCCCCTAAGTAAAATGAATGCTCTTCTAAGAGATGCCAGACCCCTTTTTTAGATATTCCCACAAGAAGAGGAGAAAATTTTTTTCTGTCTAAGGCATCTAGGATTCCTTTAGCTGAAATCAGGGATATTTCATGTTCGTCCGAGCGACCGCCACAAAGAATTAATACAGTTTTCATGATTACCCGTTTTTAACTAACGAAAGATTGCTGCGACCTTGGGGGCTACTTTTGATAAGTCGTACCCTTTTTTCAAGGTCATCGATTACCGCAGCACCTACGTTGATATGATAAAGCTCATTAATGTTATTTATGCCGCCAGGACAAAAAACATTAATTTCTAAAAGTTTATTTCCCACGATATCGGCACCCACGAAATAAAGCCCATCTGAAATCAATTTAGGACGAATGAGTTCGGCAATTTGTGCTTCTACTTTCGTAAACTCTACTTTCTTTCTTTTGCCCCCGACGTGCATATTGCTTCGGATATCACCTTTGGGAGACATTCGTCGATACATGGCCGCGCGTTTGCCAATAAAAATGGGAGAACCATTCAAAAGCAAAAGACGTTTGTCACCGTTTTTTACTTCAGGAATATATTCTTGAGCCATGACGTAACCACTTTTAGCCACGGTAGAAATAATTTGGTTAATATTAATTTCTTTCGCGTTTTTGATAAAAAAGACATCCTGTCCGCCAAATCCTGACAGCGGTTTTAAAATGGTCGGTTTTTTGAGCTCTTTTACAAACTCTTTAATTTTGTAGGCACTTCGAGTGATGAGAGTTTTGGCCCGAATTTCAGAAGGAAAAGAGGAAAGGTACATTTTGCTGGCAGCTTTGGATAGCCCTGTTGGGTCATTCACTACCAAGACTCCATGTAATTTTAGCAATCTTCCAAATTCTATCGCTGGATTCTTGGATTTGTCCTTTTCACCGTCAGATTCGTTGGGATTGTAACGTAAAAAGACTACATCAAATTCACTTAAGGTGACTTCTGTTCGCTCTGCAAAACCACTTTGAAGATTTCTTAGGAACTCCAATCGACTCTCGAAAGGTCTACTTCCAGGGCTGATGACAGTGGCTCGAATGGTTAGATCGTGTGAAGCCGAAAAACTATTCACGGTGGTGTAAACCACTTCATGGCCACGTTGATGAGCTTCATAAGCCAAATGGGTGGTGGTGTAATTGAGTTGTTGTGAATAAACCGATCTGACGACAAAACAAATTTTCATAAGTAGGCTTTAAGTGTCCATGAAGACCTATAAGGGGTAAAGGTTTTTTTTAGTCAAGATTTCGGTACTTTAGGGCCTCTAAAAGTAGTCGATTTTATTCAATTAGTATGGGATGTTTACAACACGAGTGAAAGTTTGCTACCTGTCAAATACGAGAAATTATGATTCGACGCATTAAAACTGCCTTTATGAGCCTAGTGGTCACCAGTTTTTACTGGTTACTCAGCAGGTCTTGGAGAATGCAAGAGATGGGGCTGCCTCTGGGACCTTCGGCTCCGAATCCCAAGCTTTATGCTCATTGGCACGGGGATGAGCTGCTTTTGGTTGCTATTTCTATCAACAAAAATATGGCCATCATGGCGAGCCGGAGTTCAGACGGCGAGCTGATGAAACGGGTTTTGAGTTTCTTGGGTTATCGAGTGGTGAGAGGTTCGAGTTCCCGCGGTGGGGCAGGTGGACTTAAAGGGTTGATAGACCTTATGAGGACTGGAAAATATCACAGCTCCTTAGCGGTGGACGGTCCACGGGGTCCTATTTATCAAGTGAAACCTGGGATTTTGAAGTTGGCTCAAGAGACGGGGCTTCCTATTATTCCTTCGGTCGCTTGGTGTTCTAATAAATTTGTTTTTAAAAAATCATGGAACCAGTGTTACTTGCCAATGCCATTTTCGAAATGTGTTGTTTGGTATGGTGAACCCATGTTAGTTCCTTCCGTTACGACGGATGAAGAGTTTGAAAAACTGAGAAAAACTTTAGAGCTTAGAATGCAGGCTCTAAAAAATGAAGTGGTAGAGTATTTTTCACCAGTGACTAAAACTTTGAAAACTTCTTCTGAATTAATAACTGCCGGGGTGTAGCGCAGTTGGCTAGCGCGCTTCGTTCGGGACGAAGAGGTCCGGGGTTCAAATCCCCGCACCCCGAAATTTAAAAAGCTCACCTGTGGTGGGCTTTTTAAATTTTGAGATGTTGGGATTTGAATCGGAACGTAGCTTTCAGGGGTTTTTAGTTTACTCCATGAGCCTGAAGTACCTCTAGAGGGATCAGTTCTAACGCCTTCTCATGGGTTGATTCCAACTTAACCGTTGGGGCCACTCCTGCTTCATAAGCCTCTCTCCACCTAAGTGCGCAAAGGCACCAGCGGTCGCCCGGTTTCAACCCTGGAAACTGAGACTCTGGTTTAGGTGTCATAAGGTCATTTCCACGGCTCATAGAAAATTCTAAAAATTCCTTGGTTACAATTGCGCACACAACATGTTGGCCCCAATCATTTTCATCGGCTCGACAAAAACCATCTCTGAAATATCCTGTGGGCGGGTGGGTACAGCAATTTTCAAGTTCGGTTCCTAATATATTTTTAGCAGAAGGTTGTTTCATAAAAAGCTTTTCTCGTGATTCTAACTTATTTCTTTGATTTTGATATACTTGAATCAAACGAAGAATCTCATAATGGATACCTACGAGCAACTGGAACAAAACTATACATGCCCCTATTGTTGGCAAAACGCTTCCATTCTCATCGACCTTTCAGTTGAATATCAAAAATTTATCGAAGATTGTGAAGTTTGTTGCCACCCCATTCAGTTTTCATATGAAACTCATGATGGAACTCTCACTAACTTTGAAGTGGTTAAACTTCAGTAGCTTCGTGAAATGAACTGATCCTAATTTGCCGCTGTTGTATTAAGGACGGCTATTAGGTTTCTCTCAATTTAATCCAATAAGACCAGAAGTGTTTCGTCTCGAGGCGTTATCTGTGCAATAAAAAGTCAAGTACAATAGAGACAATGCTCACAATTAAAAAATTAAGCAACCTTTTGGCTCGTTCATTTTTGGGACTTATCTATCGAAATAACAATATTTATTTCATTCCTTTTGGAGTGACTCGGGGAATGCGGATGCGTTATTTCCCCAGTCTCCAATATCATATGATTTTGGGCTTTTATGAAACACGCATAAACCGAATTTTGTACAAAGTACTTTCAGCCAGCCAGCGAATAGGGTCTGGAAAAGTATTCTGTGATGTTGGAGCAAATATTGGAATCTACTCTCTTTGGTTTTCCAAGTTGAATCCTTTAGGGATTGTCTATGCATTTGAACCTATGACAGATAATTTTTTGAAACTCTGTGATAATTTGAAGATTAACAGCTTGAAGAATGTAAAACCCGTTGAAGCAGCTTGCACCCAAAGCAAAGGAGTGATCGATTTTTTTATCGGTAATGGTTGTCATGAAGTTTCATCGACCTCCGAAATATGGGCAAGCAATTCACAAGGCACTCCCAAAAAAACTAGAGTCAACTCTATTTCTCTTGATGAGTTCTTTATGGAAAAAAGCGAATCAGAATATCCTGATTTTATTAAAATGGACATTGAAGGTGGCGCAGTTGAAGGATTAAAAGGTTGTCACATTATCGCCGGGAAAAAATCTCCGATATTTTTTATAGAGTCCCACACTCCAGATGAAGATCGTGCGATCAGCGATTTTGCTTTGGGTCATGGATATGCCATGTATCGCTTGAGTGATGAAAAGTGGGTAACTCAACCGACAAAGACACACCCGGATCTTGATGGAGTTTGGGGTAAGCTGCTCTTGATTCCCGAGCAAGAAGTAGCTACTACTCGATTTGCTCTTTCTTAAAATTTTAGAAGTATTTAATTTTTGTGGTTCATCTTTCTATTCGATTTTCTGAAAACACCTTTGGGTTTGTAAGTCGTTTACACAGATAAGAATAACATTCAAAAAATATTTTTTTATCGAAAAAATAAAAATAAAACCGAATCTAAACCTAATTCAAATAAAATCCTAAAGTAATTCCTCTCGCGAAGAAAAATACTCAGGTTAGGATTGCCAATCCCTCTTGTGTCGTGCATACACGACCCATCGAAAGGTGTTCATCCCTTAACTAGGAGTTTTCAACATGGATTTTCTGCGCGTCTTACGATTATTTGGTTTTAATTTCTTGATGGTTTCCGCAATAGGGGCCTCACTCACGAAAGAAACTGTTCCCGTTGTTTATTCCGGTATTCTTCATAACAATAAAACTCACCAAGATATTAGAATGCGAATGGTTTTTTTGCACCAACCCAAACTCGGGCAGACGGTACCTGTGACAACCGTTCTTGGTATGCTCTATTTTGGAGATGAAGGCACTCACGAATATGTGAGCTTGTATTACGATACCTTATTCGTCCATCAAGCTAACCGAGAGATCATGATGTTTCGCGATGACGATGCTAGATCTCGACGTCTTCCCACCATCACCATGAAATTCTCTTCCGACGAAAAAATGGCGACTGGGGAAATGGTCAGTCAAACAGAGGGGATGGTAGGAGACTTCACGCTTAAAAACGGATGGGAATTTGGAGAAGGCAATTATATTTCAGAGGCGGGTGGAATCTACGATGCTTCTCATTGCATTCGCACCGATGGATCATCTTTGCGTTTTGAGGAAATAGAGTTAATCCCTTCTCGTCTTTTGCAAGAAAAAATCGTACCCGAGGGAATCTTTGGGCAAACCAATTACATAGGGAATGGTTTGTGTCGAAGGTTAGGACATGTCAATTGCGTAAATTTTTCATCGGGCTCGTATAATTTTATCCAGGGAAGACTAGATCTTCATCAGGGCAGTTACGATTGGGTGTGCCATCGCACTGAACCGGAGAGTATCTCCTGTTCCAGCCCAATCATGAAAACCTGCGGTTTAAAGCGCAAGCAGAAAACTCTTGGGGGCACTTTCAAGCCGATTAAGCCATTGGAAGTCGGAACATTCCAGTGGCAGAATCCTATTAAAACTCATGGACCTAAAAATTGTAACCGTTGGGAAGGTGATTTTAGAGGGGGAATAATCCATCGCTTGGGTAATCGGAAACAAAAGGTAGAAATCCG
This sequence comes from Deltaproteobacteria bacterium, assembly GCA_900299195.1. Lineage (GTDB taxonomy): Bacteria > Bdellovibrionota > FAC87 > UBA2466 > UBA2466 > UBA2466. The sequence goes on along the minus strand of OMIX01000076.1, from coordinate 1,672 downwards.
TTTGAATGCTTTTGCTGTGGGCAGCAGAGAGGAGTTCCAAAAGTGTGTGCTCACAGGTTCAGCTAAATTGTACTTTGAGGGAGCCCATGGAGCAGCCCCAAGCCACATTAATTTTCCCATTGTTAATACAGAGATAAATGCCGGAAACGAAAGCATGGTACTTCATACCGATCCTTACAGCGATCTTGCTATTCATATTAGTATAGATTCTGAAGGCAATATGAATGGCTCTTGGTACTCTCGCCTGTTCGGTTATGTAGGTGAACTTACTGCCAAGAAGGATCCATTACTTCCTGAACCTATTTCTCCAGAGGAATCGGTCTACAGTTTTGAAGGGCTCTTTACCCAAACGGAAAAGCCTCAGTTTCAGATCCTGTTACGTGCTATTGAAGCTGGATTTGACAAAAGCAGCTACGACCCTTTAGTGCAACTTAAAATTCAAGGGACACTGTTTTATGGAGGAGGCCTTCCAAAGTCGGAGGGTGTCATTCCATGGGACACTTTTAGTTTAGCCTCCTACGATTACTTTACTGATTTTTTTGCTATGCGAGGAAATGCTCTTTATTCGGGTTTCGTCGCTAAAGAAGGGTTGTACCTTAGAGCCAGTAACAACAGATATCTCACTATCGTAAAGCATGAATTGAACCAATTGTTTTTTTATCAAAGAGAGAAAAACGATGAATCAAATTTAATAGGTGAATGAAAGATTAATGAATCTATAGCCGGGGCAGAAATTGATCGTTGTTTGGGTTCCAATACAGCCAAACTCAAAGTTTGAAGCTACATGAAGTTAAGACTATGGCAGGACACAGCGAATCTTGACCACACCATAAGAAACTTGGGATGTGCTGCTGCCGTTTGACCAGATAAAAAAATTGTTGGTACTTCCCCTCCAAGCTGAGCTGGTCCAAGTGTAGGACTTCGTTGCTGAGGGCACACCATTCGTTAATCCAGCCCAAATGGGTCCTTCTCCGAGGTTGTCACCGTTGGGGAGGTTAGTTGTAGCAGGTTCATTCATTTTTGTTTCATAGGCTGTTGGGAGCCTCATTCCTTTGTCTCCGCAGATTTTGATATTTCCTTCGTAGTAGGAGGAATTTATGTCTCGTCCGGTGTTTTTGCGATCCCAATACGTCAACCAATCTACTCCCTCAACTGTTCCTGAACTAGTCTCAAACTTATCAAGCTGTTCTTCGCTAGTTCCTGGATCGTAATAAAGACAACGATTTGTCGCTAACATTTTGTCATAGTTCAAGAAAACGTTGGGTGGGCAAACTCGGCCTTCGATCAGGTTTTTTGTAACAAAATCTTCTTCAATGAAACCGTCCCCCTTTGGGTTGAGTTTTTTTTGCCAGCCATTGCTGACTAGGCCTGTGGCGTTCAGAATTCTGTTGCCCTCTTTCTCTACCCAAATTTTGAAACCCATAGAACCATTAGCATATTGGAGAGTAAGTATGCTTTTATTAGGGCCCTGCCGTTCTGTTCCAGCAGGCAAGGCTTGGGCGTAGTTCGGTGCTGTGCCTTCTTGATAACAATCTCCAGTACATGCTGTTACGGGTGGGTTAGTTGTAGTGGTTGAAGTAGTTGTGGTTGGCTCAGTCGTAGTCGTTGAACTAGTAGTCGATGGCGCGGTGGTAGTCGTTGAACTAGTAGTCGATGGCGCGGTGGTAGTCGT
>OMIX01000075.1 GCA_900299195.1 Deltaproteobacteria bacterium | reverse complement strand
TCGAGTGTCCTTATCGTTCCTAGCGATTTCAGCGCGGAGGCGGTGGATTGTGGATAAGCTGCTTTGAAGCTCTTGTTGAATTTGTTCGATGGGTTTAAATTCATAGCTTAGTTTTTCACTGCCATCGGGTTGTTTCACCATCATGATTCGAGCTGCCATTTTATTAGAAAGGGGAAACCACTTGTATCTAGATTTTTCTGCCGATTTTTGATTGTTGAAACCCCCAGTTTCAAAGTCAAAATTAGAAGCAATGGGGCCTATGTTAAAAACGGCTGCTCGCCTCAACATGGCATCTTCAAAAGCTTGAACCGCATTCCTACGAGGGAGGGTGATATCAGCTCCCCCTTCCACTTGAATTCTAAAGGCCACTGGAGGAAGCTTTCTTAAGAGTTCCAGGATTTTTTCTTTGTTCCCAAGTTGTGCTCCGGGCTGCAAGGTGAGTTCGTTGTAGAGGGGCTCATACTCAATTCCCATTTTTCTAAGCTCTTCAATGGCTTTCTTAAGTTCTTCACTGGCGGGTTGAGGGGTGTCCATGGTGGGCATCAATCTGTCTCTTACTTCGGGTGTAATATCGGAGTAGTTGAGCTGCTTAGCCCCACGCAACTGGGCGAACAGGGCGTCTTCGAAACCTTTTTTGGCTGCTTGAGGATCACTTGAAAGACTTAAAGGGAGTGATTGGTGCTCTTTCGCTCTTTGAATGTCATCTTGGATTGCAAGAAGTCTTTGTACCCTATCTAATGGAATCTGTAGATCCGTGGATAGATATTGGGCAACATTTTTCTGGTAGTTCTCGGCTAGGTTAAAGAGTTCTCTCTCTCTTTCAAATGAAGCCTGGCTAGATCCAGGTGGGTTAAATAAACTGTCTAAAGCATTTGTAGAAATTTTAATTTGAGGGTCTTTGGCTGACATAACCCCATTTTCCAAAAGAATTTTGCTGACCTCTTTACCAATATATTCCGCTAACTCTTCTCGTTCTTTTGAGCCCGGAGTATAACTACCATAGTTTGTTAGAAGAATTCCCAGATCAGAGTTAGTATCCGGAGAAACAAAACTTAAAGCGTTTGAAAGTCTATTCAGTTCTGTTTTCTGAGCTCCCGAGGTAGAAGAGGCGACTCTCATGACTTGTGGCTTTATTTTCGAGACAAGATCGTAGTTATTTTCCCTCTGTTTTTTTCTGGCCTCTAAAGCCTTTTTGACCTGTTCTCGTTGAGCGGGATTCATATGTGTATAACGGTAGAGGTGTGCTTCGTATTCTGAGTCTTGTCCATTTTTATCGGGTCGGAGGGTAAGTTGGGGTCTGCTAGCCAAGCCTGGGAGCTCCACTTGACCCTGCGAATAATTAGCTACTGTTTTTTGATCAATAGGGGAGAAATAATGTTGCTGCCTCTGTGGGGCGGAAGAAGAATAGAGGGAATTAACACGATTGAGAAACCCTTCTGTATCTTCACTCAACTGAGTTAATTTGGGGTTGTTCAGTGATTCTCCCAGGGCTTCCAGGTCTTTGCCGGCTTTCTTAAACTCTTCTTCGGCTTGTTCTAATTTGGCTTCAGAATCATCGTATTCCCCTTTGAAAAGTCGGTCCGAAATATTTTTCCGTATTTTTAAATAGGGTTCAGCCAGTTTCCGTTCCAAGAGAATTTGTCTTAAGTTGGGGGGTATTCCAGTGTAATTTGAAATAAAATTCTTGGCGTTATCAAGAAGTTCTCGATCTGTCTTTTTTTTGCAGGATTCATCTTCACCACAGATTTTGCTCAGGAGTTCATTTTCCTTTTTTAATGAAGATAAGTAAAAATTTAGGTCATAATCACTAGGGGTACGCACGCTTTTATCCCGAGAAGTGACCCCCTTTAAGCCCCATTCGTCTAATAACATGAGACCCAAAAGTTTCTTCTTTTCTTCAGCGTTTAAATCACCCAGATTCTTTGACAAGAAAGACCTTCTTAAATTGGCTCTCAGTTCGCTGTAATCCTCGCTAGCCTTTTGTGACATGAATATGTGGCCACTCATCTCATCTAACAAAGACTTAAATTCTGGGTTGGATGCGGTGATGAATTCGGCAGTCGCTTTAAACAGGGAAGTGTTTTTTTCATTGAATAAAGCTTCCATTAACTTATCGGGTTGCCCCTTTTCGAGATATTGCCCTAGAGCTGCTTTTTGATCCGCATTGAGAGTCATTGGTTTAGAACTAAGGTGAGTGAGCAGTTCGGTGTAAAGGGGATCTAATTTGGAGATGGGTTCTGCCGCCTCTGCCTGGTAGGGCAGACCGAGAGCCTTAGCCAATTTAGCCTGCCCACTGACTGAGTTTTTGAGCCGGGGATTAGCTTGGGAAAACCTATCGACCGTAGAGGCCACTTCGGCGGGTTCTGGATTTTGATGTTGAAGAGCTATTTGAGAAAGCCGTCTCAACCTAGCCCCTTCGGGGGTATTCCAAAGACCATGAGGGGCATGCTCTGCCAAGTTTTCAAGAAGGTTATTTCTAGCCTGGTCAAAGACTCGTCCCTGTTCTGGGTCGTCTGCCTGGTTAGCACGAAGTTTTTCCATTTGGCTTGAAGCTGTACTTAGAATGGGGTCTTCTGGAATGGATATTACTCCTCGGGTTAACTTATTACAGGGGGTTTGTTTGATAGAATCCTCTTCCACCGTGATTCGCCCTGCTAACCCACTTGGGGTCCCCTTAAGAGAATTGGGGTCGACCCCAAGAGTTTCAGCGATTTTTTTTCTAGCTGTCTCCAAGTGGTTACTGTCGGATGAGTTTACGGGTGAGTTTGAGGTAGCTATCGAGTCTGAAATTAAAGAACCAATCATGGGGTGAACCAAATACTGAAATCTGGATTGATTAGCCCCCCCCGTGAACTCATCAAAAAACTTTAAAAAACTTTGTTCTTTAGCTGTTAATTCTTGTTTACCCTTAAGGCCAATCACTTTATCGACTTGATCTTTTAAGGCGGGAGTGATTTTGAGTTTTGGGTTGATAGCACCTAAGTCTTGTTCGTTGACTTTGCTTTGATAAAAAACGGCATAGAGAAAATCTAAAATGTCACTGTTATCTTTATTGTCTTCTTGAAGTTTTTTAATGTCTTGAACCATCTTGAGCATGGCGGCATTTTTGGCGCTCTCCTTCGCTTGCTTCTTGGCCTGACCCTCACACCTCTCGCCAAATTCGTACTCTTGATCACTGCCGAAATTAGTGTACTGATTTAGTCTTTTTTCATTATCCTTTAGATAAAGTTCAAATAATTCTAAATTTCTTTTTTTGTCGGCACTCATCAAGTTACAAAGAAAGGCATCCGCCATACCCCTTCTAAAATCCGAATCAAGAGCCGCAGTATGAACTAAGCCTCTATGGGTGAATAGTTCGAAGCTTGAACTCACACCCTGTATTCCGTAAGTCGTATTATACTTTGTTTCTGAGGTTCCCCAGGTTTGAATCCGAAGAACAGAATGAGGGCGAATCAGTTTTAAGTGAGGAAGACTAGATTGATCTAACGATGAACTTGTAGGAAGAGTGCTTCCTCGGGCCTGATACAAACTAGTCGGCTGTCCACGCAACTGGCCAGGGGGTGCATAGTTGTTAATAAATGAAATTTCGTCTAAGCAGTTTTTAGCCGCTTCGGTTTGAGTTCGAGCGCTTTTTGGGGGAGGAGGTTGCGGTGGGTTGGTGTGCTGAGAGTCTTGGGCAAGAGTCGAAGAGGGCAACACAACACAAAAAAAGAAAAAAAGTTTTTTAACTTTCACTGGGAGTGACCGAAGGGTAGAAATCATAAACAAACCACCTGAAACAAAATTCCCCTTTTAATTTTAACAGTTCTCATTTCCGGTTACAGCGGCATAATTGTGTATTCAATGAGAAAAGTGATGAGTCACGATAGCGAATATGTAGAATGTGTTGAAAACTTCAAAATCTGAAATAAAAAAGTGACAAAAAGAGGCCTCTGGCGCTTAACCAATCCTCAATCCTTTCTGAAGGGGTAGATTCTTTTTAATGAGAGAATGAACTACGTTGTTGTACGCAGTGAGCTGAAACTTCAGACACTTCGAGTTTTAAGTTCTCTAAAGCAGTTTTTTGGTTTTCTGCAGGTATGACATAGTGCTGTATTTGACACATCATAAATAATCTGGGGTCATCGGAGATAGGGCATCCAGCCTGGAGACCTTTTTGAATTAAAGTATCAGCAAGACATCCAATAACCCAATTTTTTTCAGTGTCATTGGCAAAATTTGGAATAGATGTTCTGTTTTCTTCCATGATGGCTGAGACCCAACCATAGACTGTGAGTCTAAACTTATCTTGGGGAGTGATATCCGCCCATAAATAGCAGGATGCCATCAAAGACAGTAGCACCATCCGATAAATATTAAACTTACGATTCATATAAAGACCTAAGTGCAAAAAGAATACCTCGTGAATACGCATCGTAAACTGCAAATATAGTAAGTAAGATTTTGTCTGAGAGCCAGGCAGGATCGAACGAAGATTTTATTTCTTTATGGAAAATAGCTATTTGTATTGTCTAAATCTTTGACAGTATTTATTTTTTTTCGGAAACCAAATCAGAACACAAATTCAATCAGTTACATCAAAACTGATGAATAAACAAAACGGAATCGTAAGACCTTCCACACTTTGAAGATATCTGTAAGAACTTGAAACGATAACCTTCTTATTAGTGTTCACTCCTGGTATGCACCTTGCTGTCTTAAAAAATCATGATTCAACGTAAATCCATTTTTAATGCCTGTCCCATTACGCTTTCTTTAATTGGAGCTTTTATCGTTTTTTCTGGTTTCATGCTGATACAAATAATTTCAGAGATCAGTCAGGGGCTTGAGCCTTCTCCCTTCGGCTTTATTCCCAATGAAGCCCTTCAATTAAGATATCTATCTCGTTGGGTTACCTCTACTTTCCGTCATGGAGGTCTCAGTCACATTTTCTCAAATTCTCTGCCTCTCCTCTGCTTTGGTTCATTTTTAGAAAGGGAACTTGGGCCCAAAAAATACCTGATCCTTTTCTTTGGTTCCGCTTTTGGAGGGGATTTATTGTTAGTGATTTTAAAACATCAATCGACCGAAAATCATCTTGGGGCTAGCGGCGGCGTCATGGGAGTGGTGACCTATTTTATTTTAGCCTCAAGAATAAAGTCGGATAAAAATTGTCAAAAGAGTCGTTGGGACTTTTTGAGTATTGTGGCTGCACTTATTTTTGTTTTGCCGAATATTTTAGGATTTTGGTCAGAGGTTCGTGGAGACAACTTAGATCAGGTTTCCTACTTGTCCCATCTGGGCGGTGCACTCGCCGGATTTTTATGTTTCGAGGAATGGAAACTAGAAAAGGAGGTTCAAGGTGTTTCCCGTAAACTAAAGGCTCAACCGAAAGGAAACAAGCCAATCGTTTACCGTCGAGTAGCTTAATTAATCGCACAACCCCACCGTCTACAACCCCGCCTCCACTCCAAGTGTGAAATAAAGGTTCTCTCCTAAGGGGCCCAGCCCGTGGTAAGCCCCTAATCGAATTTCTGTGGGAAGATAGAAAATAAATTTCCACTGACTTTTAAGCTCCACTCCAAAACTTGTGTAAAACTTTTTGAAAAGATCTTTTGGAAAGGTGGGATGAGAAGGCCCTCGGTCGAAAGTTAAAGTGTCAGCGACTAAAGCTCCACTGATAGAATTCAAATAGGCGGGTAACAACAAGTAACCTCGTTCAATAGTTTGGATGGGGAAACGATATTCTAAATTGGTGGAAAACATTCGCCTTCCTGCAAAGAGGCTTGGGAAAAAACCACGATTTAAGAAAAAGTTTCTCCCTTGGGAAAAGAGCAGTTCTCCTCCGCCTTCAAAAAATGAATTAATAAAACTGCTCCCCTCGGTGTAGCCCAATTTATGGGCCAAATAAACAACGTGATTTTTTCTCCAGGGCATTTCAAGATATCCTGCGAGTGAGGCAACTGATGTGAAAAAATTTCTGTTGCTGCCTAAAGTCTTAAAATACTGGGTGTGAGCCAAAGAAGCTTTAACTCCATCGATGGGAGAAATAGCCTGCTTTCTCGGGGCAAACCCCCAAGCTTTGCTAACTGCGAATTCAAGCCCCACCGATTGTTCGGCGGGTCCAAAGACAGAAGATTCTAAACGGGAAAAAACCATGCTGAGACTTGCATTCGGCAATCCCCAAGGCAGGTCTTGACCGTAACCTATCTTTCCTCCCCAGCGTTTAAAAAAGCTTTTAGAAACTCTCAAGTAACTAGGAGAAAAATTAAGTCCTGAGATCAGGGTTGAACTTTTGGCAAAACGGTGAGTGTAGTTCAAACTACCAAAAGGCAATCCGCGAGTGTCGTAGCCCCCGAAAATATCAAAAAGATGTCTTTGAGTGAGATCGAAACCCGGTATCCAAGCTCCTACTTGAGCGCCATCGGGAACAAACAGTAAAGAGGGCACCCATGTGTGGGGCCTGAGCGTCGCCCACGGAGAGTAATCTTTAATTTCCCCGACCTGAGTTAGGTTTTCGGGAATGGGGCTAGCGGGTTCGGCTTTGGGAAAAGGAATGGGAGAAAAAGGAGTTGAGTCAGCTAAGGCAATGTCAAAACCTCCGTGTCGGTAGCTACTTACCAAATATTCTTTCTCTTTCTTTTCAAAACTATTCACTCCACCTAGAAAATGGGTTTTTTGTCGTACGTTTTTTTTGAGTAGGTCGATTTCCCAAATTTCATATCTTCCGTTGAAATCGGCGATAGCCTCAAGCAGGTGAGGCTCCCCTTGTTTTTTTAAGTTTAGAAGTTCTCTGGGAAAGGTCACTGTTTTTTTAGGTGGCTCCTCATGATCCCAACGGTAGAGATGTGTCACCAATTGCTCTTTGACAGCAATCCAAGCCGGCGAACCTGAAAGAACACTCGTTACCCATTGCCTTTCAGGCACAGCCCATCGACGTAAAACCTTCAGGGTTGGTTTTTTGTTTGGAGTCTCTTCGGAAGCTGCGCTTAACTCTATAATTTCACCTTTTTCATTTTTGTCGGTATAGATCAAAATAGTTTTTGTTTCGGGTGAGCAGTTTAATCGATGAACGTGAGTTAGCTTTTCTGTTTCTAGTCCTATCGCAACTGATTTTTGAGTTTTAAAATTCCATTCAAAAAGCTCATTGATGGCATATCCCCTTTTAGGACTTGCCGAAATGTAAATTAGCTTTTCTGTATCGCCTTCTTTGAGCCAACAGAGATCGTGAAATGCGCTATCGTAAAGTGAAGTGATTTTTTCTTTCTTCTTAGTTTTAAGATCGAGAACCCAGATACTAGAAACTTCTTTCGAAGTTTCTGCAATGTAAGCTAATTGGGTTTTGTCAGGTGAAAGCGCGAGCCCCCCTTTATAGCTTCGGTTAGAAGTGAGATAATTGAGTGGGGTAAGGGGAGTTTCTTTTATCTTAGAAATCTCACTTTGAGTTTTTTTCTCTTCGCTTTCGAAGATTTTTTCCCACAAATTGGGGTAGTCGGTTTCATAAACTTTTTCCAGCGGGCTATTGATGAAATAGGGCCAGTTGGAGCTGTAAGCATCTGTCAGCTCATAAATTCCTTCTTTTCCTTTTTGAGCCCATAATTGCTGGTAAAGTTCGTAGCCAAAAAAATAGGGGGAAGCTCCATATGGCCAACGAGTCGAAGAACCATCGAAAAGATCGAGAGGGGCAAAGGTTTTTCCCCAAACCTTTTCTTCAACGGCCATTCGTCGATACATTGAAAAGAGAGTTCCCCGACCTCGCCCCCCTTGAGTTTTTTCTGTCTCTAAAAAAGTAGCTAAACCTTCGTGCAAGTGGGAGGGCATCATGCCATTAGGAACTATCCAAGTTCCTAAAATTGTTCTTAAGAAACGCCAAACTCCCGAAGCGGGATAGATGTGACGTATGTGAACATATTCGTGAAGAATCACCGAATAGATCCAGTCATCTAAATGGGCCAGTTGCCCCGCTGGAGCTGGCGGAGAAGCAAAAAAGACAATGTGAGAGTAAGGGAAGTTGAGGGCATATCCATTGAGCGAGTCTTTAAAATCGGCAACTACAATCCAGGTTCGCTCCGGGCCTTCGGGAAAAATAGGATTGATAACGGTATGGGCTTTTTCAGCAGCGCTGAGCACCTTGAGAGCTAAGTCTTCTCTCCCTTCTCGAAAAACTGCGGTGAAGTGGTCGCTTTCTTGTGATTTCCATGAAGGATCTGAGGGAAACGTAATGTAAGAGGGTTGTTCCGCAAAAGAAATCGCAGAGAACAAAAGAATCAAAAAAGATAGTATTTGATGAAGAAGCATGGGAAAAAGTGTAACGAGGGATGCTAGTGAAGTCCACCAAAGCTTCAGTTAGTTTCAATGAGGCTTTGATAAATCTCTAGGGTTTTTCGAGCGGTATTTTCCCATGAAAATTGAGCGGCTCTATTTTTAGAAGTTTGAACATCGTTTTCATTCCAAGGAGTGTTCAAAAGATTCTTGAGGGCCACTGAAAGTTCCTCTGCTCCGTGGCTAGGCGAAATATATTTAGCTCGATCGCCAGCAATTTCTTTGAGCGAACCGATGTTTGAAGCAATAATAGGTTTTCCAAAGCTCAAAGCCTCTAGAACGGGAATTCCGAAACCCTCGTCTTGAGAGACTAGAACCAATCCTTTACACTGATGATAGAGAGCCTGAAGATCAGCTGGCGAAGCTGTTCTAAGGTCGATGCCTTTTAGATATTTTCGTCGCATCGATTGAAGGGTGGAATGAATTTCCTCTCCACCAAAGCCCAGTTGTCCTACAGTGACTAAATCTACTTGTTGAGCTAGCTCTGGCTTAAAAGATTCAAGTAATCCTTCATAGTTTTTTCTTTTTTCTAAAGTCGCAACGCATAGAATAAAAGGTCTTTGCTGAGAAAGATAATTTTTTAACTCGACCGATTCAGCGATGGCGTTTTGATTGGGGACACTCGGCCCCCATGGGACAACTGAAATAGGAGTTTTTAGCGCCGGAAAATGGGTGTTCAATTGTTCCCTCACACTTTCAGAAGGAACCGCAATATGGTCGGCTTTTAAAATAGATTTTCTAAGTTTATGCCCTTGAGTTTTTTGAAAAGAAGGAGATTGAAACGGGTTAGGATACAACGACCAAAGGTCATGAACGGTTAGAACTTTGTGGGATTTTTTGACGGGGAGAAGTTTTAATTCAAAACTGTGGTAGATGCTGTTTGACCAGCCGAGCCATCTTCGCAAAAGGGAAATGGATGGATATGAATTGGGATGACGTACTCGGCTGACTCCCTGCAACTTAAAAGTGGTTTGGTGAACAGTCGGATTCGCAAGTTGTTTTTGTATCGCTGTAAAACTGTGGTGGGCTGTGAGTCCCACACCCGTGTGGGGCCCTCGAGCCCATGGAGTCATGTCGATAAAAATAGGGATGAAATTCATGACCCCTTAGTAGTACCTCACTAATGGACCTCGGACAATCGAAAGCATGGGTTTACCCTTTGCGTTAAGAAACTATTACTTCTTTAAAATAAAGTGTTTATCCGGATGATGAGTTGCAGTAGTATTTGACTCAGAACAGGTTTAACTTTTTTTGGAACTAGAAAATTTTTAGAAAAGGAGTCTCACAATGAGAAGTTTACGTCATCTTAGAAGCCCTCTTATGGCGATCATTGGTTTGGGTTTTATCATTGCCTTGTCGTCTTGCAGTAAAAAAGAAGTCGTCTCTGACGAGCCTTTGATGAATCCTAGTGACACTTCGGGCGGAACCATGGGAGATGGCGCTGCAGTGGGCTCGGGTAATGCCGGAGAAGCAGGAATGGCTTCGAGCGAACTTCAAACCGTTTATTTTGCTTTCGACAGTTATGCGTTGAGCGGTGACACCCGAAGCCAGCTGAAAGAAAACCTAAATTGGTTAAAGTCTAATCCTACAGCCAAGGTTCAAATCGAAGGTCATTGTGATGAAAAAGGAACTGTGGAATACAATATGGCTCTCGGCGATCGACGAGCGAATTCGGTGAAAAGTTTCTTAGTCAAAGCAGGAATTGATAAAAGCCGTATCGACACCATCAGTTATGGTAAAGAGCGACCCGCAGATTCTGGTCACGATGAATCTGCTTGGAGTAAAAATCGTCGAGCAGTGTTTGTTCTTTTATCCAAATAGATCATAACTCATGAAAATGTTTTTTCAGCTAGTCCCAGGATTTCTCATCATCTTGGGGCTAGCTTCTTGCCATCCCAGACCCGTTGAAGACCTTGCCCTCGCCGACGTGGCCATTAAAGCGGCTCAAAAAGTGAAAGCCGACTCTTTGGCGCCGGACTTTTTTAGAAAAGCAGAGAATTTTTATTTGAGAGCAAAAAAAGATTTTGCTGAAGGGTATTATGATTCCAGCAAGAAATTTGCTAGCCAAGCAAGAATGATGGCTGAGAAAGCTGAATATCGAGCATTGCAAAGGCAAACTAACTCTAAAACTAAGGTCCTAGATGAGGAGCCTCAAGGAACTTCATCAGATCCCTTTAAGTGAACAGAGAGGTGTGTGAATGTACCCCTTAAGAACTTTCATAGTTTGTAGTTTGATAATGATTGGATTTTTCCTAGTTTCTTGTCGTACCAAAAGCGAGATTCGTCGTGAGCAAGAATTTGAACGGCTTAAACAAGAAGTGACACAAACTCGAGGAGATAGAGCTGATCTTGATTCCACTGTGGAAGAAGTCCGAGTTGAAATGGCAAAGCTGGGCAATGTGATTGAGGAAGAAGCTCAGGGGCGCCGAAAAGAAGGGGAAGAGTTTCGAAAAGAGTTAACTGCGCTAGCAGCTCGAATCCAAGCTTTAGAGCAGAGGGCTGTGTCGGAGGAACTAGCGCAGAAACAGCTATCTCAAGAAAAACCTAAAGTGGCCAATTTTGAGTTGGGAAGAAAATTGTTTGATGAAGGAAAATTAGAGGAGGCCATTGATATTTTTAAAGCTGTGGTAAAAAATCAGCCTCGAACGGACGAAGGTAAGAAGGCTCAGTTTCTTTTGGCCGAATCGTTATTTGCCAACAAAGAGTATGCTTCAGCGGGAATCGCTTTTTCAGACTTTAGAAAGAACTTTCCCAAAGACGCCCTCATTCCTAATGCCATTTATCGGCAAGCAACCTCTTTTCGTGAGATAGGTAATAAGGAAGATGCGAAGCTTTTTTATCAAGAGCTCATGGAAAAATATCCTAGAAGTCCTTTTGCTAGTAAAGCCAAAGTGGAGTTAAAACGGCTAAGATAATTACTGGGTTCTTTGTTGAGACGATACAATCCACTTACCTAGGCCTAGGGTGAGAATGACATAGACTAGAAGCATCCAATAGTTTTGATATTGGGGTTGAGGGCTGTGGACTGCCAAACACCCTACTGTGTTTTGACTCACATCACAGTGTAAGTTTTGTCCATCGAATTTAGTTCCCACGCCAGCATAAGCGGATCTTAGAACCGAAATATCATTGCTAGCGAGATCTCGTTTCTTGGTTTCTCCAGACACTGCGCTAGCAAACATCGTAGCATTTTCATCAACTGGAGCTACTTCGTGTCCAAAACCTAAAAAGTGTCCCACTTCGTGAGTGACGATATTCCTAATATCATGTTTGTTGGATTCCCCTGTGGTCGTAAAAGAAAAATTTTGGCCGTTTAAAAGAATGTCAGAATCTAAAATCATTCCTGCTTTCGCATCCTCACCCGAAATGTAAAAATTTCGTGTGACGGCAATCGCGGTACTTTCAAAGGGCCAGTCTTGGGGAACCAAAATGAGGGTATTTAACGAATCATTTTGGTTTTGCGTCGATTTGTTGCAACCCATGGCCACAAATTCAATGAGAACATCTTGATAGGCTCTCCAAGGTTTAAAGCTTTCTTCTATCGCCTCTACGAAATCGGGTTTGTTTTTAAAAGAAGGGGCAGAGATCGAATAGGTAATAGGAAGGTTTCTTTGATCCCAGTAAAGAAAAGGGCCACTGCCACTTCCATTACTGCCGTCAGTCCGATTACGGGAAGACGCTCGTACAAAACTTAAGGGAATCAAGCCATTTTCAAGACCTGTGATGACAAACCGATTAGGGATGTTGTTAGCTGAAAGATTTAAATAGGCCCGGTAATTTTGTCCCGAGTAAGGTCTAGGCAGGCCTGAGAACATGACCCCTTTTCCATCGATTTCTCCGCCAGCAACTTCGATTTCAATCACATCATTTTCCCTAAGTGCTGAGTCAATATTTCGGGATTGATGAATTTTTAAAAGAGTTGCTTTGGCCAGAGACTTGGCAAATAGGGATCGATCGGGAACTGAGGAAAGAGAATCCACATGAATATCAGCGATAAGATTTGCTGACTCTAATTGATCCGCAATCATCTCGGGCTCAAAGGTAACAGCCATGGCTTGACCGGAATCCACTTTGGGCCAAGTTGGGGCAAAGAGAAAAAATAAAATCACTAAGAGGATTGAACGAAGTTGATAATTTTTCATGGGATACTTTTTATTTTATCACAGCCTTTGGGATCATTGATGGGAAGGAAATGGGTTGTAGCCATTCCCCTGGGATCTCAATTAAAAAAGTTAGGTGTTCCGCGTTAAAATTGCGTAAAATGGCTAGGAAGTTAAAACTTCTTCAGCGCGGCAGCATCCGAAAGGCTTTTTGAAAGTAATCTAAATAAATAAACGGATCCCGAATTTTAAGAAACTTACGAAGGGACTAAAGTACCGCCTGATGCAAAAGATTTCATGAGGGCCGGATGCTTGGGAAAGTGCTTTCTTGCCATGAATAAATTATGGGTTTTGCAAAGGCACCGTAAGTTCTCTTTGTCTCGACTGCTGCCCCCCAAGGCGTAAGGGCGTACATGATCGATTTCAAGGTGGGCTGTTTGGGAGCACCTAATTCCAGAGGGTGAAAT
>OMIX01000074.1 GCA_900299195.1 Deltaproteobacteria bacterium | reverse complement strand
GAGGCAACCACTTGTTCCACCAAGCGTCGTGTCGATTCGCTTTTAGTTCCTGATCTTAATTCAATCGAGAGCGTGGGCAGGCCATTAGATTTAAATCGATCATTCTCTAATCGGATGACACCTCTCCCAGAGGAATGCCCTTCATCGGTGAGAAGTTGATCCTGGATAATAGATTTGTGATTAGAGGTCTCTATTCCAGTCTGTCCTAGAATTCCTTTAAGAACGATGTAGGCCTGAATGTTTTTATAAAGTTCTCCCAATTGTTTAGTTTGGGTTTGTGTCTGTTCGGGAGTTAAATTTCGCTTTGGAAAAACGAGCCTTTGGTGGCCGGGTGCCTCGAAGTCTTCCCCTGCGTTATGGAGCGATTTTCGAAACCAATCGATCATCGCTTCAAACTCGCCATAGGAATTTTGTTTTTTAAAATTAATTTCCCAACCTTTACCCGTGTTGTGGGCTGAATCGATGTATTTTTGGGCGGGACCGTAAAGAGGTGACCATTGGGCATAATTTCCAACAGGATTAATGCCTGAACGGTTCCATTTAGGATCGAGATTCAAGTTTGGACTTAGCCCAGGAAAGGTTCCTTTAAAAAGTTGCATTCGAGTGGAGGGTTTTAGAAAAGAAAAACCTTGATCTCCGGTTCGCTCTAACCAAACTTTAAATTTAGCTTCGAGTTCTTCGATTGAAAGTTTAGAGTAGTCAATGTTTTTAAAATCGCTCAGTTCAAAAGGAATAGATTTACCTTCTGAATCTGTGACTGTTTTAGCCCGAGATTTTCCTGAAGCAAATTGACTTAAAAACTCAACCAAAAAGAGTTGCTTGTGGGTTTCAGGGGTTTCATTAAAGCGTGTTAGTAGTTGTAAAAAAAGGGAGGATTGCGGCCCCATGATGCGAGTAATAAGTCCTGAGGAGCCTTCCTTTTCTGCACCGAAGGTGATGGTTCCCGAGGTCCCTGCGACTGCGATAGGCTTGGGGTTTTGGGTGAACGATTGCTCCACCATTTGATTCCAAACATCTAGGGCAGAGGGCTGTTGCGGGTTTTTTTCATCTGAGAAAACCTGCACGGCGCCGGAAATCAGCAGAACAAATACAGGGATGAAATTGAACTTAAAAAATCGGAACCATCTCTTCATAACAATCAGATCAAGCGATACCCTGGCCCTCTTGAGCAGCAAAAGGTCGGCCAAAAATATCGGTAAGAGCCACGGGATAAGATGTTGATATTAAATGGTTTATTGTTTTTGAGGGCGCTGCTAACTGTCGAATACAAAGACGGCTTGTAAGCGTCTACACCTATTTCCATTCCGACATTTTTTTAGTTTGTGAGAAAATAGGGTGTGCTTAAATTAGCTCTCGCTCTACTATTTTTTTCTCATTTTTGGGGAGGATTTTTTTCTTCCCCTTTTTCCTTAGCAGACGATTGGATCGAGTATGAAAAAGGTGACAAGCTCGAATTGTTGCCCAACGAGTTACACCCCACTCAATTTATGTTTAGCCAGTTGGAAGTGGATTTCAAAATTAAGGAATTAAAAAAAATAATGGCCGATCAAGGTGAGAAGGGGGTAGTGGGGTATCTTAAAAATCACCGGGGAGATGTGATTGTTGGGCCGAAGAATCAAATGTGGTTGGTAGACGGTCATCATCATGCTTTAGCTTTAGAAAGTTTGCGCAGAAAAGATAGAAGGTTTAAAAACATTTCCTATTACGTGAAAGTGGTTAAAGAGTGGAATGAGCTTAGTTCTCAAAAGTTTGAACAAGCGATGAAGTTGGGAAATAAAAAGGGGGAATCCGGAACTGACCCCTTCGTGTATTTGAAAGATAGTAAGGGAAGACATCGCAGTTTCAAAAGTCTTCCAAAAGAGCTTTCGGCCATGACGGATTCGCCTTGGAGAAGTTTGGTTTGGTTATTAAAAGAGCAAGGCGCCATCGAGAAAATGGAGGACATCCCCTACTGGGAATTTCGGGTGGCCGAGTATCTTCAAAAAAACATGCGAATACCTGCGAAGATGGATAAATCGGCTTATCAAAAAGCTGTGAAGGAGGCCTTAAGTTTGATTCAAAATGCCAAAGACGATTCTTTTCCAGGATTTAAAAGACTTGAGATTGATAAGTGTGGTAATATTTTAAGAAAAATCTCCTAAGTTTAGCTCTTGTTAATAAGGACAACTATGAATCGACTCTCGCTTTTATGTCTTTTTATTATGGTTTCAACACTTCAGGCTTCTGAAGTGGTAAAAATTTCTAAAAACAAGATGAACATGGCTATCACTCACGACTTGGGCACGGAGTGGAAAGTGGGACAAAACATTTGTGTTCAAGGTAACCAGGATTCAAAAATCTGTGGCAAAGTGGTGAAGGTAAAAAAAGCAGGTGCCATCTGTAAAATGAATTCAGCTTTAAACGGGATAGTTCCAGGTGACGAGGTCACGGCCGATGAGGCGAATGAACCGATTGTTGACCCTATGGATCAAGAGGGGAGTGCCTCGGGACTTGAGGATTCCCCAACTCCTAAATCCTCAAAGAAAAAATCAAAAAGAAAATTGGGGTTAGGGGTTAGAGGTGGAGTTGTTTTAGCTAAAATGACAAGTGATGTGGATATTGATAATCGAACTGCACTTGATGCGGGAATTTTTCTTGATGTTCCGATCGGAGGAAATATTTTTGCGCTAGAGCCTGGATTAGCGTTTGTTCAAAAAGGTGCTGAAACCTCCATCAGTGCCACGGGTTTAGACTACATTGACCTTCGATTGTTAATGAAAGCTCGGGTGATAGAAGGGAGTTTTACTCCAGTTTTTTATTTCGGGCCTTATTCGGCTTTGCTGCTTTCTGCTAAGTTAAATTCCACCTCAGGAACAACTGATGTGAAGGACTATTATAAAGGCGTGGATTTTGGAATTCTGGGAGGATTAGGTTTTGACTTCCGCGTTTCACCGAGTGTTGATTTGGGCCTAGCAGCATTTTACAGTTTGGGGTTGCTTGCTTTAAATGCTGATATTGAAGGAGTTACGATTCAAAATCCACCCAAAAATAGAGGGCTGCATTTTGGGGCCCACTTTGTGTTTCAACTTTAATTAGCTTTCTTGAAAAAGTTGTTTTTCTTTTAAGTGTTGCCGAGCCTTTTTGATCCGGAGCCGTCCTTCGCCGCCTCCTGACGAAAAATGGCATTAGCGTCCTAATTGAGCAATTCAGCTAAGTGATTGAAAACACAATGCTGTCTTCAATCTCTCTCCATTCTTCCATCTTCGGACTAATTCTTTTACACCTCAAAATTCGGAGGCATATCGATTGCACATGGGGTTCTCCGGCGCGGGTAAGGAACGAGGCACCTTCCTTCAACCGTCTGGCCCTATAAGGAGAGAGAACAGTGAAGATTACGACGAAGAATGGTTCCGATTTAAGACCTATCAGTGGTGATTACAGCACCACCACCCTCATCGAATTAACCCCTGAATCGAAAATGGGAAGAATCCCATCCAACGTGGTTTTTCTTATCGACGCCTCCAGCAGCATGGGAGGAGACAAATGGTCGACAGTAAAAACAGCAGTTTCTGAAATTTTAGGATCTCTTCAAGATGATGATAGAGTAGGGGTTGTTCTCTTTGACTCTAGCTCAAAAGAAATTTTTCCGCTCGCTTCACTGGCCGAGAATCGCTCGGCCATGCAGGACATGATTAAAAACTTAGCGGCTCCTTCAGGAGTGACCAATTTAGAAGCGGGTCTAAAGACCGCCTATGGAGCTTTTGATAAGCGCGCTGACAAAGACAAACTGAAACGCGTCAACCATGTGATCCTTTTAACGGATGGTTTTCCCACGGACGATCAGGGATATCGCGTTGAACAGACCCAAAAATACGAAGATATTGTTCGAAGGCATGAGCACATTACCTTAACAGGTGTTGGAATCGGATCCGCTGATGATTACGACTCTAACTTTATCAGTAAAGTGTCTGATATCGGTCGTGGTTCTTATTACCACGCTAATGATCTCAATAAGTTTAAAGAAGGGCTACAAGCAGAAATTGCTAAACTTCAATCCTCCGTGGTTGGAAACTTAGCCCTCAAATTTTCGGATCTCAACAGTCGAATCATGAGAATCGCTAAGATCGCCCCTGAGATTACGATCTACGATATTCCAGGAAACTCCAAAGGATTTGAGCTTCCTACAGGTTCGATGACCAAAGATATGACAGCTTTTATCGTGCAAACCAATTCACAGGGTGCCGGGGCCGCTGGAGCGGAAATTCCACTGTTTTCGCTCACAGCGGTTTATGACGGTAAATCGACGGAAACGGTTACGGTAAATATTAAGGCGACCGATCGCGAAGCTGATCTTGGGCAAGTAGATCCTGATGTGTTCAAAGCTATTCAGGTTTTACAAGTTCACCTTAACGGAGAGCAGATTCAAGCGAGTTTGGAAGCAGGCGACAAAGCTAAAGCAACCAAGATTATCGAAAACACTACCAAAATTGCAAGCAACTTAGGTCAAGCTAATGTCACTCGCGCTCTAACTCGATTAGCTACCGATATCAGCAAAGGCAAATCGGTCGCCGATGATTTAGCCACGATAAAAGATGAGTCCAAAAAGACTCGTCTCTTAATCAAGTAGTTCCAAAGGAGAGAGAGCATTGCAGAATTGCCCTTCATGCCAGTCTAAGGTTACTGCAGGGTCATTGTTCTGCGACGTGTGCGGAGAGGCCCTAACGCAAGTTCAGGTTGCTAGAAAGCTACGTCAGTCCTCCTTTGACACTATCAAAGATGCCAAAGAGGGATTGCTTTCTCCCGGGGAACGAATCAAATCAAAAAGCACCTACATTATCGAGGAAGCTATAGCTCGAAGCGGATTTGGAGCTACTTTCCGAGCCACTAGAATCAATGACAAAAAGCCACTGTTAATCAAACAGATGCTGGATCAAAGTGCCTATGATCAATTCAAGGATCAACTTTTAAAAAGTTTTAAAAGAGAGGCTAAGTTTTTAAGAAAAGTAAAACATCCTGCTTTTCCAAAGGGATATGAGTATTTCGAACGGAATAAATCATTTTACCTGGTAATGGACTTTATCAATGGGAAGGAGCTGACTAAAGCTGTTCAAGACTATCAAGCCACCCAGGGAAAAGTCGAAGACGGTCTTGTCGTGTATTTAGGGATAGAAATTGCCGATGCGTTAGAAGTTGTTCACCAATATGGTTATATTTATCGCGATTTGAAGCCTCAGAATGTGATGTTGGATGGAATTAGCTCTCGAGTGAAACTTATCGATTTCGGCACGCTCTATCAGACCTCAGATAATAATCCTCTTATTTTTGAGTCGGAGGGGTACACTCCTCCAGAATTTAAAGCCGCGGGTCAAAAGTATTTACCCTCTGGGGATATTTATAGCTTAGGAGCTCTTTTGTACGAGATCGCTATGGGGGAAACTCCGCAGCTAGGTAACGCAAAATTGATCGCCAGCAGTCAAAGAGACCCTCGACTCTGTCAAATCATCATGAAATGCCTTGAAACTGATCCGACTAAACGTTTTCAGAGAGCTCGACAAGTTCGCGATGAACTTAAAAAATTAACTCGGACAGGGATTTGGCCGTTTAAAAACAAAAATGCCATTGCTCCTGTCGAGCTTTCAGTATTGCCGAAAACATTGTATCCCCCTTCATGCACGTTTTGGGAGTATTGCGGGGTTGCCGATCCGAGTTCCCATGCGGGCTACTGTAAGAAATGCCGAGTTCCCTTAAGAGTGGGACGAATTGCCATGGGAGTTGAAAATCAAGAGAAAGAATTCTTTCTTTACTCCGATGAAACCATTATCGGAAGTTCACCCAACTGCCATTTTTCTCTTAAAGATATCAAAGATAAAACAGGCCTCAGTCCCCAACATTTAAGAATATTTCGCCGAAAAACGGGACTTTGGGCTGAAGCTGTGGTTAAGGATTCGGATAACACGTTGGTCAATCGCAGAAAAATCGTTGGACCTGTAGAGCTCCTTGATGGAGATACCATTGAACTTGGAAGCACCTCTCTTCGTTTCTCTTTAAAAGATGCGTGTTGATTTGCTATTTTTTATATCCCGAAATAAAATAACTCAACATTTCTGATTTTCAATCATTTCGAAGGGATAATTTTATGGAAATTATCAACAAGTTTCGGAGAAAGGTTGGTATAACTCAATCTCCGGCATTTCCTTTTAGGGCACGTCATTCTCTTCTCAGCGTCATTGCATCGGCAGATGATGAAAAGTCTCAACCGTCTGGGCGATTATTAGATTTAGCTCTAGACGCTGTAAAAATTGCTAGGAATCTTTCGATGACTAAACTAAGCGAAAGAATGCAAAGAGCTCCTTATTTCCCCGATGTTTGGCCAGGAGAACATTATAAATTGCTTGCAGCCCTGGTCCATGTCATTCAACCAAAATTTGTTGTTGAAATTGGGACTGCTACAGGGCTTTCCGCTTTAGCTTTGAAAGAGAATTTGAAGCCCGAAGACTCATTAGTTACTTTTGACATTATCCCATGGAAGGAATTTTCTGACACGGTTTTAAGGGACAGTGATTTCGTTGGAGGCAGGTTCCGGCAGGAAATTGCTGATTTATCAAATCCGGAGCAATTTAAAAAATTTACCTCGGTCCTCCAAAAAGCAGATTTAATTTTTGTTGATGGACCTAAAGATGGAAAGTTTGAGCAAGAATTGCTAAATCAACTTTATGGAATTCCGATGACCCAAAAACCCATAGTAATTTTTGATGATATTCGTTTGTGGAACATGCTCAAGATATGGAGAGATATTTCGCTTCCAAAATTAGATCTCACATCGTTTGGACATTGGTCTGGAACTGGAATTGTGGATTGGCAGAAATAGGTAAAATGTCATTTGTTGTAGTTTTAGGGCGTTTAAAAATTAATCGTTTCGAACTGTGAAATCTAAGAAAGTGGCTTGGGTTTTGACATAATTTCCACTTAGATGCTGAAGGTCGCTGTAAATGGGAGTCCCTTCTTTGGTAAGATTCGGGCAAAAGTCATTAGGACATAAATAGGTCGTAGGATCGATAATTTCTGCTTGGGCCTTAAGTGCAACCTGGGTCAGATCTCTTTGGAGATGGTTAAAACTGGTCAATTCTTGATTTTTGTTGATTCCTTGGGACCGTATTTCGAAAAAATGAGGAAAATTTTTAATGTTTCGATAGAGAAAAAACTTGGGATCAAGTTCCTTACCTACAGGAATATTGAGCGCTAAATATACTTTTTTATGATGTGATTTAAGAAGAGCTATATCTTTTTCTAGATTAGCCATCAAACGCAGATACTCTGAGTCTCCTACTTGAACTGTTGAGGAGAGCCCAATGTGATCAATGAAATATTTGGTCCAAAGTCCTGCGATAACGACATTTTTAACTTCAGGTTTAGAAATGGCTAAATTAACTGCCGAGTCCATAAGACCGTTACAATAGTGACGGTTCCCATCGTAATTGGCTCCGGAAATAGGAAGACATCCCGCTCTTTGTATAAAAATAATACTGTTAGTCTCATCGGGTGAGGTTCTAATGAGTTCGTCGATTCTAGGATAGTATTGCACAATGTTACTATCACCTACAAAAAGAGTAATTTCATTTTTGTTCGATCTTTGAGATTGGTGTGGGATTTGATTAATTTCGGTCTGAGTTAAATTGCCAGGAAATAATGTGCCGGAATCTGCATTCACAAAGTTCTGGTATTGGGGAAATCTACTAGGATAACCCTGATTCTTGTAAATTAGAAAACCGAGTAATCCTGATAAAAACAACATCACAGGCATAATTCGCACGATGACTGGGGTTGACCACCGAAATCGAGTAGGTCTTTCGATGAAATAATAAGTCATCCAAGAAGCTACTAAAGAAACCAAAACTAAACTTATTCTCATGCTTTTACAGAGTGGGTCGTATTCAAAAATTCTAGCAAACGATAAAAGAGGCCAATGCCAAAGGTACATAGAAAAACTGATTTTTCCAAGGCCCGTGAGAACTGGGAAGGATAGTAGTTTATTTGCCCAATGACTGGGGCCCGCCCAAATAATCAGAGCAGTTCCTAAGGTGGGAAGTAAGGCTACGGCTCCCGGAAATGTGGATTCTTTGCCAATGACCCAAAGGGAAATAAGCAATAAAGCCGTGCCTGAAAATGAACAAATAGAGCCCAAGATCGGAGGTAAGGGCTGTTGCCTTCTGGTAAATGAAATACTGGCTATGGAAGCTCCAATTAAAAGCTCCCAGACTCGAGTTTGAGGTGAGTAGAAAGTAGGAACTAAATCTTTTTGAACCCCTGAAATATTGAGCCAGAATGAAAGAATTCCAAGCGTGAGAGATAAAAAAAGATAATTTAATTTAGTTTTTGAAAAAAACCAAATTACCAAGGGCCAGAAAATATAAAATTGCTCTTCTATGGCTAAACTCCAAAGATGAAGGAGAGGCTTCTTTTCTGAAAGTCCTCCAAAATAACTGTCTTCACTGAGAAGAATAAAATTTGAAGAAAACGTGGCTCCACCGATGATGTGTTTGGACAATTGCATGAATTCGTCGGAGAGCAGGGTCAACTAACCTAATCCTAAACAGAAAACTAGGATTACGATGAGATTAGGAAAAATTCTCCTGATTCTTCTGGAGTAAAAGTTGTAAAAGCTAAAAGTGTTGGTTTCTATTTCTTGAAATATGAGAGATGAGATCAAAAAGCCTGAAATAACAAAGAAGATGTCGACTCCTATAAATCCGCTGGAGAACCGGGACGGAAAAGCATGAAAAAATAATACTAGTAAAACAGCAACGGCTCTTAAACCGTCAATGTCGGATCGGTAAGTTAATGGTTTGTGTTCCGAGTTGAGTTGCAAGGGTTCGCTCATATCTGAAAGTTTGGATGAATGGGGTTTATCTAAGGATACCAGAGACCAATGAGAAAATGGATGGATTCAATTAAAAATACAGGCAATACTTTCCCGTTTTTACTTTCTGTAGTGGCGTAAGTTCTTTAGCATCAAAAAAGAGACCGTAAACTGAACCTGTTTCGAATTTGTCGCAAGGCAAGAGATAGCCCGAAGGTTTTATTTCTTGAAGTTTAAAGCGTATTTTTTCAATTCCCTGCATCAATTTGGGAGTTGTCTGAAGCAACTCTTCCGATAGAACTCCAATGGCTACTCTATCTACAAAAGCCAAGTGGAGTTGTTCGTCGCTCGTATAGATGAAACCTTTAGGCAGTTTCTCCTGCAAAAGACTCCTAATTTGGGTGAGCTCCCTAAAATGATCTCTATCCTGCCAAATTTTGACAGGGATTGAAGAGCCTCGAAGGATATAGAAAACTAAATGTAACATGCAAAACAACAGGAAAAAGAAATGTTGATTCTGATTTTTACTTTCTGATAACTGCTGAACCGCAAT
>OMIX01000073.1 GCA_900299195.1 Deltaproteobacteria bacterium | reverse complement strand
GACTTGCCTAGAGTCACTGAAAAATTTTTTCGTTCCCCCAAAGTATTAGAAAAAACACCCGGAACCGGGTTGGGACTTTACCTAGCCAATTACTTTGTCAGACTCCATAATGGAAAATTAGAAATCCAAAGCGAACTTGGACGTGGAACCATTGTTACTTTTTCCCTGCCCATTAAATAGAAGATAAGCCCCCTCCTACTGTTAACAACCCTAAAAGAAATTTAATCAATATTATTAATCACTTACCAACAGATAAAAATCCGTACCATTGCGATTTTTATAGCATTCTGTTATAAGTATCGCGCTTAAAATCGGTTAATTTAAGCAGGTTGGGGTTCCAAATGTATTCCATTTTGGTCGTAGATGACGAAGAAGCCTTACGCAAACAAGTTGCGAGCCTTCTCTCCTCTCGAGGATATGAGGTTGATGAAGCCAGTGATGGCCTTGAAGCCGCCCAAAAATTGGCTCACACCCCCTTTTCCTTGGTCCTTTGTGATATTCGCATGCCGCGCATGACCGGCCTAGAGCTCCTTAAACATATTCGAGACCATGAAATTTCAACTACAGTCGCCCTACTCACTGCTCATGCTAACGTGAAAGATGCCGTCGAAGCGATGCGCGAAGGGGCCTTTGATTACCTTGAAAAACCCATCAACGAACAAACATTGATCGAATTGGTTTCCAAAGCTAAACAAGCCTATGACATGATCCACAAGATCAGTTTGTCGGCGCCCATGTTGACTCCCGGCGAAGGTAGAGAATGTGTGGGTCAAAGCCGAGAAATGAAGCGAGTGTTTCAAGTGGTCGAAAAGCTCACTCGGGTCAACACTTCAGTTCTTATCCGCGGAGAAAATGGAACAGGCAAAGAGCTGGTAGCTCGAGCGATTCATTTCAACAGTCCAAGAAAAGATGGCCCCTTTGTCGCAGTCAATTGTGCGGCTATTCCCGAAACTTTAATCGAAAGTGAGTTGTTTGGTCATGAAAAAGGCGCTTTTACGGGCGCAGACCAGCGGCACATTGGTAAATTTCAATTCGCAGCCAAAGGCACTTTGTTTTTAGACGAAATCGGAGATACGAGTCCAGCTACTCAAGTGAAGTTACTTCGAGTTTTGCAAGACCATTCTTTTACCCCCGTAGGAAGTTCTCGGGAAATTAAATCGGATGTTCGAATTATCGCAGCGACCAACCGCGACCTTGAAAAAATGATACAGGACGGAAAGTTCCGAGAGGATCTTTACTACCGGCTTAACGTCATGCCGATTTTTCTTCCTCCACTGCGCGAGCGGCGCGATGATATTATTGGGCTTGTGAATCATTTCATTGAAAAGTTCAATGTAGAGCATGGTGAGAGAATTCAAATGATCGCTCCTGACGCGCTGTCTGCCTTAGAAACTTTTCACTGGCCAGGAAACATTCGAGAACTTGAGAATGCCATCGAACACGGTTTCGTCGTAGAATCTTCCTCTATTCTTACTTTCGCCAGTCTTCCTGAATACATCAAAAAGGCTGCAAAAAAACAGAATGCAGCTCGAAAAGCCTCTTTGCAAAATGACAATCTCGACTGGGAAAAAGGGAAAGAAACTTTTGAAAGAGAATTTATCGTTCAAGCTTTACGCAAAAACAGTGGTCGAATCAACTTAACGGCTGAAATTGCAAACATTCCTAAAAATACGCTGCTTAGGAAAATTAAAAAATACAATATCAATCCGCGTGAATACGGTGGATGGGAAGGCAACCTTGAATCCTAAAATTCCAACCCAGGGCAAAGAGCTAACCTATTCTTCCTACTTAAAAGTCAAAGAACTTCTTGAACTTCAAAACCCAATCGCACAACCCGCAGCTCACGATGAACCGCTTTTTATTATCATTCATCAGGTCTATGAGCTTTGGTTTAAACTGGTTCTGTTTGAGCTTAGATCTCTGATTCAGTCTTTAGAAAGCAATGACCTTATAGCCTGCTTTCACACTTTAAAGAGAGTTTCTGAAATATTCAAAGTTCTGGTTCAACAACTCAATATTCTAGAGACGATGACCCCGACCGATTTCAATAAATTCAGATCCAATCTGAACCCAGCCAGTGGATTTCAGAGTTTACAGTTTAGGGAACTTGAAATTATCTCGGGGGCTTCAATCGAAGAGTATCGAAAATTTGCTCCGTTAGAACCAGAATGGCTCCCCAAATTAAGTGAACTTGCTCAGGAAGGGAATCTTCCCCAATCCTTCAAAAAACTTTTAGTCCAACGAAAATTGGTGACCACACTCGATGCGGACGCCGTTCGTACCGGTCTTTTAGAGATTTATCAAAATCCTAAGCACCACGATCTACGCTCTCTTTGCGAAGCTTTTATTGATTATGATGAACAGTTGTTACTTTGGAGATTTCGTCATGTGCAAATGGTAGAGCGAATGATCGGAATGAAAAAAGGCACGGGTGGCTCACTAGGAGTCGCTTACTTAACCCAAACGTTATCTAAAAGATTCTTTCCCGAGTTATGGGAGTTGAGAACTCATTTATCTCCGGGGTATTGAATAGGTTCGCACCTACTTTATTTTGGGGTCAAAACAGCTCTGACTGGACTCGCATCCGACCCTTTAATTCGAAGAGGCAAAGCGGATAGCACATACATCCCCTCCTCGATATTGTCTAACACCACCCCTTCTAAAATATGAACACCCCATTGGGCAGTGGCATGGTGGGCAGGCAATTCTTTCGAATGAAAAGAATCTATCGATGGGGTATCAATGCCCACTAAAATGACTCCGTGCCTAGACAAATACTCAATCACTTCGGGTGAGAAATAACAAAAATCTTCATTAAACTGATGAGGATTAGGAAACGAACCTGTTTTAAACAATAGCCGCTGAGCCAATATTTTTTTATTTTGAATGTCTGAAATTTCGATCCGTTTATCCTCTATTTTTTTCACTTCCATCACTTGGCAACTGCCCCAGTAGGGATTCAACGAGTGGGCTTCAATTCCGTGACTGTTCTTTTCAAAATGGTTAAGAGCATCAGTATGAGCCCCTACATGAACTGTCGTCGAGAAACTAGATAAAGTTAAGTGGTCACCTTGTTCAACATCAAGGGACTTTCTCTGCTGAAACTTTACATCCCCGGGCCACACCGCAATCGACTCACTTAATTCAGGACTGATATCCCAATATTTACCCGTCGGTTTTTGAAAGGGTTCATAGTGAAATTCAATCTGATGGTCAGAAGAGACCTCTTCCACCGTTTTCAAACCCAGAGCTTTAAATAAAGGCACCAAAGCAAGAGCGGCTAATTTGGGATAGTACCCAGCCCAAATTTTAACCACAATCCCCAATCCTCGTGGATAATTAAAAGTAGGAAGGATAGCCAGACCCAAAAGTCCATCAGCTCCCTCTTTCGCAATCAACCCGGGATTTCGTTGCATCAACAGAGTATCGATTCGCTCCGGTCCCCCAATCCAGGAAGGGTGTTTCAACATTTTTTGCTGTATCTTATGAAGTGAGGTATCCCCTTCAGCTGCGGCAAGTCGCTGATAAAGCTTTGCCATATCCCCCATTGAAAAAATAGGGGACGGTAATTTGCAGCCATCGACGCAGAAACGATTTTTAGAAATATCGGTCTCTAAAACTTCCGAAACTATCTGAATTAATCTTTGATGATAGGGATGGTCCATTTGGTAATAAGTCGTGAGATCCCAGCCATTTTGGACACAACTCTCAAGAATGGCCAAATGTTTTGAAAAACACATATGAAAAAAAGGGGACGGCCCTTCCCCTTTTTCTTTAATCTTCGCTCGATTCTGTTCATCTGCAGGGTAACAAGGCGCTAATCTAAGTTTAGAAATAAGATCTTGGTGTTTTTTATCTAAATACCATTTTTTTAAATATTCCACCTGTTCGGCACTGGCTGAAATGGATCCCAACGAAGGAACGTATTTTGAATCTATTTCTTTATCTCCTAACCCTGTTGCCAAAAATTGGTACGGTTTCAAAAGAGATCTCATGGGGTATTCACCTAAAACATCATCGGTCTGAAAAATCACCCGTTCCCCGTCATGAACGACTATTTCCCCATGAATACGGTTTTCGACTATTCCACCACGCTTTAAAGAAAATAGTTGGGTTCTATCGAACATAGATTTACTACTCAGCAATAAAAGAAAGAATTTCCTGAGGCCATTCCACTTCGATTTTATCCCCTTTCACAAACGAAACACTCTGAGTGATTCCTCCAGTTAAAACCACCAAACCCGCAGGAATACTTTTGGCTTCTTCAGCTAAACTATTGGCTAAAGACATTACCGACAAAAGAGGATCTCCCAATACCGCCGCTGGAGCTCCCGTTTCGACGATGGCCCCATTTTTTCTTACAGTGATTCCCATGAGGTTGAGTTCATCTATTTGTGGCAACAGATTCACTCTCCCCACCATAAAACCTGCGGCCGAAGTATTATCGGCAATGACATCCTCAAGTTTAAAAATAAAACCTTCATACCGGCTATCGACAATCTCAAGAGCTGGGTAAATGCCCTCGATGGATCTCACAACATCTCGTAACGTCACTCCAGGACCCCGCAATTCTTCTTTGAGCACTACGGCCACTTCGGGTTCCACTCTGGGATGAATCCTAGAATTCATTTTCACAATCCCATTTTTTGGGATTTCAGTACTAGCCAACATGTATCCGCGAATAGGTTCAAATACATTCACATCCCGTTGCTTGGCTTTTGACGTCAAGCCCATCTTATAACCCGCCAACTTCTCTCCCTGAGCTTGCGCTAAATTAAATCCGATTTCCTGTACCTCATTTGCATCTGACAAAGAAAATTCTGGCCTTATTTTACTAATCTGAGTGACCGGAGTCCGATTTAACATCGCATTACGCAGCAACTCTGCAATCGCTTGGTTATTCATTGAGTTTTCCTTTGCAACGAACAGAGACTCGACCTAACTTTTGAATCTCTACACTAAAATGGTCTCCAGCTTGCATCGTCACCATGCCCCCAATACTTCCGGATAATATGACCTGCCCTTCAAGTAATCCTCGATCATGTTTAGCGAGCGTGTTGGCTAAAAAGGCTACGGCATTCAAGGGATTTCCCATCACTGCAGCTCCTGAACCTGTAACTACGACGTCATTATTTTTATAAAGGGCCATCCCTAAATGGGGCAAACTGAGTCCTTCTAATCGACGCTTCATCCCCGACAGAACAAATCTAGACGAAGATCCATTGTCTGCTATGGTATCTCTCGCTGTAATTTTCCAATTTTGAATTCGACTATCAATAATCTCAAAACTGGTCGTTACATAATCGATGGCACGCATCACTTGAGCCGGAGTGATTCCAGGACCTCTTAAATCTTTTCCTAAAACAAAAGCGATTTCCCCCTCAATTTTAGGCTGAATCAGTTGTGAAAGATCGATTTCAGAATCCTCGTTAATCGACATCGAATCAAAAAGATGACCGTAATCAGGCTCGAAAACCCGAAAGTGCTTTTGCGCCTCTAAACTAGTCAACCCGATTTTATAACCTAAAAGATGTCGTTGAGCTCGAAGTGCTCTGGAAGCCACCATCCACTGAATTTGATAGGCATCTTTTTCTTCGAGGGCGGGGTAAGTTTCCACCAAAGGCGGAATGGGTTGACAGGTAGCTTCCGCTTTATCCAGTTTGTCTGCAATTTCTAATAACTGTGGTTGAGATAAAGCCATTATTGAGTTCTCCTTAAACAGACACTTTTCCACTCACTAAAAAAATCCAAACTGTGCTTGCCTCCCTCACGCCCCACACCACTTCGCTTTTGTCCGCCAAAAGGAACTCGCAAGTCTCGAGCAAACCAACAATTAATCCAAACCAGCCCGGCATGAATGGACCGAGCGACCCGTTGAGCTCTTTCTGTATTTCGTGTCCAAATCGAAGCCGACAAACCGTATTGAGTAGAATTGATTTCTCGAACCACCGCACTTTCATCCGAGAAGGAATAAATCGAAACGACAGGGCCGAAGATTTCCTCTCGGCTAATCTTATGATCCAACGGAACATTTTCTAAAATTGTCGGGCCCAAAAATGCCCCTTTTTTGATCTCCTTGGGTCTATCTCCCCCTAGAAGCACTTTCATAGGTTCTTCCACTCTACAGACGTAACTCATCACTTTTTCCCAGTGCTCTCTCCCAATCAAAGACCCCATCCTCGTTGAATAATTAAGGGGATTTCCTACTTTGATCTGCTTAGCTTTCTCAACAAAAAGTTCCTTAAATTTAGAATAGACAGACTCATGGACAAACACCCTAGGAGTGGCAAGGCATATCTGTCCTTGGTTTCTAAACCCCGCCCTCAAAGTTTCAGTCGCAGCCATTTCGATATCGGCATCTTCAAAAATGACGGTAGCCCCTTTTCCTCCAAGTTCAAAGGAAACCCGAGTGGGCCCTACGGCTGCCGAACGCATGATGGCTCTGCCCGTCGAGGTTTCTCCAGTAAATGAAATCGCATCGATTCTAGGATCGCTCACCAAAAACTCACCTGCGGCTTTATCTCCAAATCCATGAATCACATTGAAAACACCGGGGGGCAACCCAGCTTGCAAAGTCAATTCAGCAAAATAACACGCCGTAAGAGGCGTTAACTCCGAGGGTTTTAAAACAATGCTATTGCCCATCATCAGTGCCGGAGCGATTTTCCAGGTCTCCAAATAGAGAGGCAAATTCCAAGGTGTGATTAAGGCCACCACCCCTAAGGGCTCACGAAAGGCCTGATGTTCGTCTAAGCCATTTTGAAATTGGAGTGTCTCCTCCTCTTTGGCGAAATCTGCAAAAAAATGGAAGTTGCTCGCAGCTCGGGGGATATCCCCTTCGAAAGTTTCAAAGATGGGCTTACCCGTATCCAGACTTTCTAAAATGGCTAAGGGCGCTCGGTGTTGTAAGATCAAATCCCCTAACTTTTTGACTACCTGAGCCCGTTGAGACTGAGTTAACTTCGCCCAATCTCCTTTGTTAAAAGCCTCTCTAGCTACGGTGATGGCTTTTTCAACATCTACTTTATCGGAGAGCACGACCCAATTTAAGTCTTCTTCCGTGGCCGGGTTGGTATTGCAGAACACTTTCTTTGAGTTGGACTCACACAGTTGATTGCCTATAAAATTCAGTTTAGGCTTTGAAAGCCAAGTCTTTAAAAACTCAGGAACCGAGATATCTTTTCCCGAAACAATTTCGTCTTCTAAGGATTTGAATAAACTTTCCATAGCATTATTTCTTTTAAGCTGATTTTTTTACGGCAATCACTTTCATTTCGATAGCGATGTTACCAGGTAGCCCCGCTACAGCAATCGTGGTTCGTGCTGGACGATGGTTTGGGAAATATAGTGCAAAAACTTCGTTGTAAGCTTTAAAATCTCGCATATCCAGTAAATAGGTGTTCACTTCAATCACATGTTCCAAATCACTTCCTGCAGAAATTAAAATTTTTCGAATATTTTCCAAAGTCGCCTGCGTCTCAAGCTTGATGTCATAAGAGATCTTAGCACCCTTTTCCCCCATTTTTAAACCTGGCACCTGATCAGTCACAAAATCTCTAGAAGCAATGCCAGAAACATAAATCAATTCCCCATAAGTCACCGCATGAGAATAGTTCCCCAAGGGTTTGGGAGCTTCAGGGCAAAAAACAGGTTCAATTTTTGGTTTAGACATAAAATTTATTCCCACTCAATCGTAGCGGGGGGCTTAGATGAAACATCATAAACCACTCGATTAATTCCCGGAACCTCATTGATAATACGGTTAGCAATCCGTCCCAAAGCCTCTTTTTCAAATCCGTACCAATCTGCCGTCATCCCATCTCGACTCGTTACAGCTCGCAAGGAAACCACCGATTCATAAGTCCTAGCATCTCCCATGACTCCTACAGTTTGAATAGGTAACAAGACAGCAAATGCCTGCCAAATTTCTTGATATAAACTCTTGTCCTTTAACTCCTCCACAAAAATAGAATCGGCTTCGCGGAGCAAATCAAGTCGATCAGTAGTGATATTTCCTAGAATTCTTACCGCTAACCCAGGACCTGGAAACGGATGCCTTTCGAGCACACCCTGCGGAATCCCCAACTGACTCCCCAACTGCCTAACCTCGTCTTTAAATAACTCCCGAAAAGGCTCTATCAATTTCAACTTCATGTTTTTCGGCAACCCACCCACATTATGATGAGTTTTGATGGTGTGGCTGGGACCTTTGACTGAAACACTCTCAATCACATCAGGGTACAAAGTGCCCTGAGCTAAAAATTTAGCATTTTTTATTTTGCGACACTCTTTTTCAAAAACCTCGATAAAAGTTTTGCCAATAATTTTTCTTTTCTTCTCAGGATCGGTGACCCCTTTTAGTTTCTTTAAAAAAAGCTGGCTTGCATCAACCACTTTGAGGTTAACTCCCGATTTTTTCAAGAAAGCTTCGACTTCTTTGGCTTCATTTTTCCTAAGCAATCCATTATCAATCAAAATCGGATGAAATCGTTTCCCCAAAACTTTCCCTAGAAAAACGGCCAAAACTGTAGAGTCCACCCCTCCACTCACTCCACCCACGACTTGAGATTCTCCTACTTGAGCCAAAATTTGACGTTGGTGGGTTTCCAGAAACTTTTCCATTTTCCAGTTAGGACTTAAATTCGCAATTTTGAATAGGAAATTTGAAATAATCTGAGTCCCAATGGGAGTGTGAGCCACCTCGGGGTGGAATTGAATCGCATGCAGATTCTCGTATTGAAAAGCTACCACACACTTTTGGCTTTTCGCGGTAACTACACCCTGAGCAGGAACTTCTCCCACGCTATCGCCGTGACTCATCCAAACCGGAAGAAGTTGCCCTACTTTAAACCCTTGAAAAAGGCCTGAGTTTTTTACAACTTCAATTTCACAATGGCCGTACTCTCTCGCCCTTCCACTCTCAAGCTTTCCAGATTTCATGTGGGAAATTAACTGCATTCCGTAACAAATTCCCAAAACAGGCAAATTCCATTCAAAAAGAGCTTCGGCAATTTTAGGGGCGGACTTAGTTTTTACACTCGAGGGACCACCTGAAAGGATAATAGCTTTTGGGTTTTTAGCCTTAAGCTTTTTCAAATCGACCGAAAAAGGCTCAATCTCGCAGTAGACCCCAAGAGCCCTTACGGCTCGAGCGATCAATTGAGTAAATTGCGAACCAAAATCCAAAATAACAACAGGAACATCTTCAGTCGAATTCGTTTGATGAGTCTTAGTCATTGGGTTTGTAGTTAGGAGCTTCTTTTGTGACATAAACATCGTGTACGTGGGACTCTTTAAGTCCCTGAGGGGAAATTCGGACGAACTCCGCTTTTTCTCTAAGTTCGTTTAAATCTCGACACCCTAAATAACCTAATCCGGCTCTCACTCCCCCAACCAACTGAAACACCACTTGGGCCAGTTCTCCACGATAAGGGACCATCCCCTCAATTCCCTCAGGAACCAACTCGTGAGACTCCACCGAACCTTGCCCATAACGATCTCGATTCCCCTCTTTCATCGCCTCAAGTGAACCCATCCCTCGATAAGTTTTGTAAGTTCTACCTTGGTAAAAAACCATGTCACCTGGGGCTTCGTCTGTTCCCGCAAACAAGCTACCCATCATGACCACATCGGCACCCGCCGCTAATGCCTTTACAATATCACCCGAATATTTGATTCCTCCGTCGGCAATCAAACACCGGCCGAATTTTTTGGCAACAGGCGCACAATTACGAATCGCTGTAAATTGAGGAAGACCCACTCCAGCAATCACTCGAGTAGTACAGATCGAGCCAGAACCCATTCCTACTTTGATGGCATCGGCTCCGGCTTCAAACAAATGGGTGGCACCTTCTGCAGTCGCCACATTCCCTGCCACCACCGACAAAGCACTATAATTTTGTTTGATCCACTTCACGATATCTAAAACGGCTTTGGAATCTCCATGAGCCGTATCTACCGCCACAAAATCGACTCCCGCTTTGTGAAGCAATTCCACTCGGGTTTGAGCCTCCTGGCCCACCCCTACTGCAGCCCCACAACGTAAACGCCCTTTAGAATCTCGGTTAGCTAGTGGGTGTTTGATGGTCTTCATCATGTCTTTAATCGTGATGAGACCCTTTAAATTCTGAGCCTTGTCTACAATCGGAAGCTTTTCAATTCGATGTTTGTGCATCAACTTCACGGCGTCAGCCATCGAAATCGCTTCTTGGCCGGTGATGAGTTTTTCTCCACCCGTCATCACTTCGCGAATAGGACGCCTTAAATTTTCTTCAAATCTTAAATCCCTATTGGTCACGATTCCGACCAATTTTCCCGACTCGGTGATGGGGAATCCCGAAATTCCATGTTTTTTCATTAAAGTGATAGCATCCTGAACTGTCTGACTCGGCCCCAAAGTAATGGGATCTAAAATCATTCCGCTCTCACTTTTTTTAACCTTTTCGACCTCAAATGCTTGTCTATCAGGAGGTAAGTTTCGGTGAATAACCCCAGCCCCTCCATGGCGCGCCATCACAATAGCCGTTTGACTCTCTGTGACTTTGTCCATTGCAGCAGAAATCAAGGGTATTTTGAGTCGAATCTCACGAGTGAGTGAGCTCTGAGTGTCGACCTGAGTGGGTAAGATTTCCGAAAATCGAGGCACAAGAAGGACATCGTCGAAAGTAAGCCCTTCCAGTAATGAATCAAAAGATTTCATTGGCAAAGTACGCATAAAATACTTCTCCTTTAATCCCGCGTCAAGTGACTCAGCCTTGGGATTCTTAACAAAAAAAGCTATAATAGGAACCGACGCTAAACTCCAATAAAACTATGGAAAATCAACACTACCCTTTTGACAGAATTTCTTATCGAACTGGCCCCCAACATATCGACATCTCTATCGTTTTACCCGTGTTCAATGAGGGGGATATTGTCGAATCAGTCATTCGTGACTGGAATCAAAGTTTAATAGAAATGGGGGTAGAGTACGAGCTCATTGTGATCAACGATGGCTCTTCTGACGGCACAGGACGGGTATTAGATAAGTTACGAAGAGAAATCGCCCAACTTCGTGTGATCCACCAGCTAAACACGGGGCACGGCCAGGCTATTCGTCGAGGTTACTCAATGGCCCGGGGGCAATTCATTCTTCAATGCGATCTCAATGGTCGCTACGAGCCTGAAGACTTACCTAGATTGTGGGAACACCGAGAAAACAACAAAATGGTGATTGCCCACAGAACTCACCAATTAGACAGCTTCTCTCGAAGATTTTTTTCTAACGCTCTAAAAACGCTCACTCGATGGATTTGTAAGGTTGATTTGAATGACCCAAATGTTCCTTTCAGACTCATTCGACAAGAACAACTTCATTATTTCTTAAAAATGCTTCCTGCCGATTGGAAGTCTACCAATTTGGCTCTTTCTGTTTTTGTAGCTAAGGAGTTTCCGGGAAAAATCACTGAAGTCAAAATTCCATTTCGAAAAAGGCAACTTGGAAAAAGCTCAACTTCACTCTATGAACTCTTCAATTTAGGTTGCGAATACTTTCGAGAACTTTTTCAGTTTAGAAGAATCATGAAAGGGGCTGCAGGAAAATTAGAAACTTTAGCCAAGGTTCCCGCGTAATCCTTGACTCTGATTCTGTTCATTGGAAAATAGTTCAAGCATTCCTTTGAGGTATCAATATTAGCAAAGCTGTCTCTAGCCACAAAATAAAAACCCCCAAGGTCTTGTTAAAATGAAGCCAAGAACCTGGATTCCAAATCACTTTAGGCCAAAGATCATTCATACAAAAAGTGATTAAAAAGACTCCAGCCGACCAAAAAACTAATGAAGTTATCTTTTCTGGCCCAGATTTTCCTAAAATAACTTGAAGAAGAAAAAGATAAGTTGGAGCTGCTAAAACAAAAGTGGGAGACTCGGTTCTGGGATTCACTAGAAGCAAGGTTAAAAGACCCAATGAAATCCAAAGTTCCCATGAAAAAGGTTTTTGAACGACTCTTTGACCCAAAAACAGAATCCCTGAAAACGCTGCCAGAGGATAAAGAACCCACATTTTACTGTGAGACAGCCCCAGTTTTTTAAGAACGGTGGCGACATCTAAAATTCCATCAGTTTGGGTATCTCTTCGTAGAAGGCCGTACCAATCTTGATGGTAAAGCCAAGTCAACTTCCATCCCCACACCCAAATGGGAACGACCAAACAAACCAACACCCCCAAACCGATACCCCAAACATATTTTTTCCTTAAGGGATACAAAAGCCCCAATAAAAAGAGTGCTGGCAAAATTTTAACATTAGTCACTACCGCCAGAACAAATCCCGAAAGTGTCCATTTCTCTTCTTTAAACCAATACAGCCCTACTAGAGATAGCCCCACCAAAGCCGCATTCATTTGCTGATACCGAAAAGACCCGTCTGCCTCCATAGAGCAAAAAAGAAACGCAAGCCACATGCCTTTTGAAGAAAGATTTTTCCAAGGGAACCAAAGAGAAATGCCCCACCAAAAACAAAACATATTAAAAATTCCCCAAGAAACTGCTTGATGGGTATTTTTCATCGCAGCAAAAGGGGAATAGGCCCAAGCGAAAAACGGAGAATACTTAAACCAATCTCCCGCCCCTTTAGGATCCGCGTAGGGAGAAAGTGCCAGCCAAAATTGACGGCTTCCAAAAGCATAAGTGTGGGTCACAATGTTTGTCCCATGAATATAAAGATAGGGAGACACAAACAATGCAGTTACCAAAGTAAGAAGAGCTACTTGCCCCAAAAGCGATTTAGATTTCATAAAGAATAGGTAAGTTTTCTATGGTTTAATCTATTTTTAGAACCTCGACCAGGAATCTTTTATTGCCCTCTTCCTATTAAGTAATCGTCGGTGTCTACTATCAAGCGTACGAGCGCTATCCTTTCACATCCGACACTATTTAAGGGTTAGATAAAAACAAGGCCCTCCCTAGGGCTCTTCCGGCTCGGCCAACATCGAATCCAGAATGATGAAACCCGTCCAACACGAGGGTTCGCTCCTGGAGTGGCACAGGAAGTTGTGCGTTGGGAACCATCACAAATCCATCATTATTCGGATTGCCAGAAATTTTGGTCAGAGCTCTAGCGCAAGTATCCATCACGGCATTGTTGGGAGGAAAAAAGTACTTAAGAAGGGTCGGGGTTTGATGCTTTGTCCACAGAAATAAAGTCTTTGACCAAAAATCACCCTGTTTATCTTTTCCTTGATGATCTAAAACTCTTTCCACATGATTTGAGGCATTCCGAGTTGTCATATCTTGAATCGCCTCTTTGTAAGTTGGCTTCGCGCCACGCCATAAAAGAACCGTTCGCAAAATATATTGAATAGGATCTGCTGAGAAGGTCTCTATGTCAGCGGCATTTTTTCCTGACATAACAAAATCTGCAAAAGGGCTACCTTGGAATGGCGCTTGCAAAAACAAAGCTCCCGCAAGCCGTTCTTGAGAAATCTGTGGAGAATTCATTAACATTGTCCAAGACTCCACTGCTCCTTTGCGATGGCCCACAATATAAATTTTACTCTCTTTTGGAATCTCTCTTAAGATAGCTTCCATCTCAGTCTGAAGTTTCACAGCATTAGGTAAGAATCCAGTTTTTGAATTCCCCTCCAAAACAAAAACTCGTTTTTTCTTCGGATCGGTCTCCCCCACAGACTGAGTTAGGCGTTCAATCTCCTTTTTGAGTGGCAACAAATAAAAATAAGAAACTGGCTGCTCATCCCCCCCAAACCCTTTAACTAAAACAAACACCGTGTCCTTATGTTTCTCACGATTTTCTTCGTTTGGGAGAAGTTGGGAATCACCATAAAATCGTTTAAAAGCATCGGCAAAGGCTGTTTGACTAAGTTCTGCCCTAAGCTCGACAGAACTCAGAAGAAAACCAATAATCAGCATCTGCAGAATGACGGCTAACATTCTCACCGCTTCTTCTCTCCCAACTGGTAGGTTTCTCTCCTTAAAAATTCGACCGCCTCCCTTTCATCCTCAAACACTTTCACCTTTTCAGCGGAAATGGGCGCCCCCAAAGTTAAATGAACTGTGGACCCTCTCTGACGAAGGATTTCTTTTGGAATCCAAGAACTAGCGGCTGATGAGCTCACTCGATCGAGGGCATTAAAGATAGAACCCGGCTGTCCATGCACAAAAACTGGCAAAACTTGCGCTCCATTTCTTTGGGTTATCTTAACAATGCTTTTACTCCACTCAGTATCCGCAATGCTCCCGTCGGGTTGCCTTCGAGAGACATTTCCAGCCGGGAATATGATCAGCGCATGTCCGTCTTTTACCCAGGTATTCATTTCACGAAAAGCCTGGGCATTAGCCCGAGAAGCTGGGTTGGTCACATCCACTCCAATGGTGGCTTCTTTTACTCCAGGAACGGCCTGCAACATCTGGTTCAAAACAACTTTAGTGTCTTTACGAACCTTTGATATTTCTCCGGCTAACGCAATGCCATCCACTCCCGAGAGAGGATGGTTTGCGATAATGAGTAATGGCCCGGATTCAGGAATTTCGCTTAAGGCCCGTCCATCTGTTATCACTTTCAATCCCATAGCATCAGCAGCTTTTTGAAACACCGGAAGGGGTCTTGAGTCTTGATGTAAATTTTTAAGAATCTCTGAAACGCTTGAAAGAATCACAGGCTGGGCGACACCATTGAGTCCTCTTTCCACTGAAATACTCATGGAGTTGCGTTCGCCCGAAACTTGGACTCGCGCCTGATAGCCGTCTTCAACTCCGACCGAAATAGATTGACTCAGTAGGGCTAATTTTTCGCAAAGGCCCGCATGTGCTACTTGTTCGGAATAGGCCAAGAAAACAAGACCGACTAAAATGATTCGTATTCGATTCATAACTACCCCCACCCTATTTCATTGACTCATCAACAGCGTTATCCTCTTCAAACAACGGGCGAAGCTCTCCGCGGTAGATCCATTCCATCTCAGGTGATTTTTGTTCCTCTGCCCACTCTCGTTGTGCTTGGTCATAATGCCCATCCACCATCGCTAGAGTTCTAAAAAATCTTTGTCGGTGTTCAATGTAGTGTTGGCGCCATTGAACATTTGCTTTATCCACGGCTTTTGCAAACTCGGGATCGTTCT
Source organism: Deltaproteobacteria bacterium (assembly GCA_900299195.1). Classification (GTDB taxonomy): domain Bacteria; phylum Bdellovibrionota; class FAC87; order UBA2466; family UBA2466; genus UBA2466. The sequence continues at coordinate 21,837 of OMIX01000073.1, read as the reverse complement.
TAGGCCAACGATGAGGATAGCCCTCTCGAGCTGCCATCAATTCTTGGGGAATTAGAGAGTCCAATTTTTGAGTCAGTTCTTTTCTGATATCTTCTGGGATATCCTTGGGACTGGTTATCCAGTTGTAGGGCATTTTCTTATAAACCTTCCAATACAAGCGATCTAACTTGTCCCATACCCCGGTGTAAGCAAATAAGGGTTCTGCCCAGTTGTTTAAAACTGAATAGTGCCCACCAAAGGGGGGGCGGTGATGCTCGGCGTGCTGCTCTCTTGAAATTGCAAATCCATTGTCTTGTATCCATTTCATTAACTTATTGCTTGGACCGCCAGGCCGATGAGATTGCCTGTGAAACTCAACCCCATGAAGAGCCCCAAAGTAGAGGGTCGAAAGAAACAAGGCTGTAGTGGGATCTGAGGTCGTAGCTAAAGAGGCTGCAATGGGAAGAAATAGACCCTTCGCCACAGGGGAAATAGTTCCTGCGTAGGTGTTTTGGTTCAAATTGGTCGGAACATCATGATGAACACGAAACGCGCGAACCATCGCCCCCCAAACGGGGTGACGATCTGAAAGAAAACTATCGAGAGCTTTATGTAGTCCCTGACTTCCGATATCAGCTAAATAATAACCGGTCAAAGCGGCTGCAGGACCGTACAAAAGCGAATTCGGATCTCCGGTGTATCCTGCGGCAGCTTTCAGAGCAAGCCCGCCCACCATCCCGTTTGCAGCCCAAGTAAAATACTTGTCATACCATTTTTCTGGAAATGTTGTTGTGTACTCATCATAGAGCCGTTCTTTTTCCTCTTTGTCCTTAGTCTCTCTAATCTTTCTAAGGGCCATCATGTCTTTACTAAACGGACTCAAAAGTTCTCCAGGTGGTCTTTTCATGTCTTCAGCTTGGTGATTAATCTCTTCTGTTTTCTTTGAACCGAGGCCCAAAAGGCTATAGAGTTTTTCGCAAAAGCTTGGAGCCCCCCATGCGGGTTCAATGGTAAAAATGAAACTTATCCCCAAAACTGCTAGCCCATTTTTAAATAATCTTGACTTCATTGAAGTTCACCCACACCTTCTCTTAGAAAGTTAAATATTTACTCTCCTGAAAGAGCAATCAATGGGCCCACGACTCCGGGCTCAAAAACTCTCAACGAGTTGCACTTTTTTTCAAAATAAAAATCTGAAATTAACTAAGCTTTGGGAACTACAATGTTTTTACCGTCTTAAACTCAATCACCCAACTGGTGAATTTTAACCACCCACAAGGGCTCAAATGATGCTCACGAAAGAATCTTCAGTGGGTTGAGTCTCTTGTTTTTTGTTTTAAATAGGGCTCTTTTCTTCAGGGCTCTCCTGTTACAACAATTAATTCCATAAAAGCTATGTTTTCATAATTCCTTCACAATTTATTGCTAGGGTTAAATTAGGAGATCCCATATGAAAACAGCACTTAAAAAAAGCCATAAACCCTTAAAAAAAACAGCTACAAAACCCTGTTCTCAAGCCAAATGCAAATCCATCGCAGAATCTAGTGGTTACTGTCGTCTTCACTACTTGGCGAATTGGAAAAGAATTAAGTTAAACAATCAGCTTAAAGCAGAAGCTCGCCTGAACCATTTTGTCGATAAACTAGCTAAGAAATATCCTGATAGTTACATTGAAAAAATTAAAGAAGGGGTCGAGAACGAAGAACGATTTTTAGAAATCACTAAAGAGTTGGATATCGAATCCAAAGAAAGCATCAAAGAAACCGATTCGGAATTTCTGGAAAGATTTTTAAGAGTAGTCAAGCCGGGGTCTTAAGATCATTCTACCGAAAAGTAAATTTGTCTTTCTCTAGGAACTCCCAAGGTATTTTCAAGTCTCAAAAAGTATTTACCTTCCGACAAGGTATTACTGGCGTCTAACGACAGGCCAGCCTCTTCGGACTCATTAATCACTTGAGTAGAAATTAGCTCTTCCCCCAAGTACCCGCCAAAATCGTTTTCCAATATCTTCAATAAAGTAGCTTCAACAGGCTTAGCCAACGATAAAGGGAGTCGCCCCCCTGTAAAATCTTTAAGCCTCAAAACAGGAAATCCAAACCCCACCGAGTTATCAAGCTTCAAAGCGGATTTTCCCGGTTCAAAGCTTTCACTGCTTTTAACTCGATTGGGAAGAGGAATAACTGGATCCCCTAACAATTCCGTTATGAAATAACTCCAAAGGTTTTCATCCGTTTCCATGTTATTTCCATTTTCAAAAACAAAAGCTTGTAAGGCTTTCAAACTAAAATCCCCAACTCTTCCCCGTCGGTAAATTCCATATTTCTGATAGAATGATTCGAGTATTTGAAGCCCATAATTGGTCCCGGTTAGCTCAACATTTCCAAAATCATCAAATTGATAAACCGGCATTCCAATCGCAGGTCGAGCCGAGCCTAAGTAAGCTACCACACCCGCACTCGACCGAACTAAACTCGTCCCAATCGATACATTTCCCCGGTTGGCATCTTCAAAAATCGACTCATTAGTGATCTGCTCATCAAAAGCAGCATTAGTGCAACTCACAGAAACCATCACACTCGGCCGATTCGCACTGGCTTTAGCGCTCAAGCTAACCACATCATTGGACGAAATAAACTCGTTCTCCACATACCATTCATTTCCATTGCCGTGGTCCAAGTGATACGCAAACGGGGTTTGAGATTCTCCTTTGACAACTTCAGCTAAACCCTCTCTCAAATACCGTTTTTGCGTTTTAAAGTTTTTCCTGACCCCCTGCCAATCTAGTTTGGGGTCTTGGATAGCACCTAGGGTCCCTAATTCTCCCACATAAATATCAGCTTGCGGAAAAGCTTTTCCCCCGAAAAGTGATAACTCTTGGGAACTTTGTTCAGAAAAAGCTCTCCAAGATTCTGCTTTAGCAATGTAATTTTTAATTTCTTCTTCACTGACTAAGGGAAGACGCCCCACCGCTACTTTAGGTTCTGTGCACTTTTCAACAGCTCCATAACACGCATCGGTCGGAGTAAAATTTCGACTTACCTCTACATAATAGGCGAAATAATAACTAGGAGGGACTATCTGAGAATTACCCAAAATCGTGACATATTTTAACGGACTAGAATCATGCATCCGTTTTTGGAGGTAATGAGAAATCTTTCTCGCCAGTTCGTAATTGTACCCCGTGTCCTTATCGGGTTGATAAGGTTTCACGGCATTATCCCTTTGGTCTAAAAGTTTATACCCTGAAGGCAACAGTTCTTCCCCAATAGGAGTCTCACTGGCAGCGATTTCCTCCACTGTCACTACTGATGTTTTAATCCCCAGTTTTTCCTCGTGGTATTTTTTCAATAGTTCAGCACCCCTTTGAAGTTTGGAAGAAGTTACAATAATTGAAGGGGACTCGACCAATTCAGTCACGAGGGTGAGCGGCTCTTCCGAGTAAGCCACTTTAATATCTGCTGAAGTTACTTTAAGAATCTTTCCTGTCCACAAATCAACCTGCACTGGAAAAAGATTCACAAATAAGGAATCTCTATTTTGTCGACTCTGAATAAGCTGCCCAGGAAAATAACGCCCACCAGGCTTCGAATTGAATTTTAATTTTCTCTTTATACTCCAAACGTAAGCTTCACTCACTTTTGATACAGGTAAAGCTGTTGAACTTTCCTCAACCACAATATTCTCTAAATAGGCTTGGGCTCTTTGACGTGCTCCGATCTTAAACACTCGTAATAATTGAGGAACTTTAGGCATTCCACTAAAAGCTAGGGGTCGAGCTTGGGGCAAATGAAGATCTACCGAATTTTCTCGATGGGTTGTGACTTGTAAATTGCCCAACGAAAACCGCTCTAGAGCTCTAAAATCTCTAGGTCTAGCCAGTGGGGCGGCTTTTAAAAATTCCGTCGGTAACTGCCTTTGAAAAAATAGAGGGTTGGCCCCTACCAAAAATCCCGGAAAAAGCCCAAAAACTAATACCCACGCTAAACTTTTAAAAACCTGATTCATTGCCTGCCTCCGTTCTACCACAAATACAGGACGCAGCGTTATCCTAAATTGGAGAAAAGGGTCTGGCTATTAAGAAGCTGATTATATGACAGGATCCGTTACTTTTTGTTATTAGCAGCTCAAAATTAAGCCCAAAAACCGACCCCTACCCTCACTTTTCATTTTCAAAGGACAAACTTTGACACAAGTTTGAATAAAACAGTTGCGTAACTAGCTAACTTGCATTTATAAACAGGAGCTTAATTACCGTAAGAAATGATTGTTTTTCGGTGAAGAATCAAGGAAAGAGTATGAAATTAGGAATTGTTGGAAAAAAAGTGGGAATGACCCAAGTCTTCGATGAAAATGGAAATATCATTCCAGTGACAGTCGTTGATACTTCAAACTGTTTTGTTACCCAAGTTAAGACAAAGGATTCAGATGGCTACACAGCTCTTCAAGTCGCTTTTGGAGAAAAAAAGCCCCAAAATGTGGGTAAAGCTGAATTGGGACATTTCAAAAAAGCCGGAGTTCAAGCTAGAGCCGTGACGAAGGAACTTCGATTAGAAAATACTGATGATGTAACCCAAATCAAACCAGGGCAAGCTCTCTCAGTCGGAATGTTTGAAAAAGGTGACCGCGTTGATGTTACCGGAACAAGTCGTGGTAAAGGATTTCAGGGCGTGATCAAACGTTGGGGCTTCCACGGATGTGACGCTTCTCACGGAGGTCACAAGTATTTCCGTCACGGGGGTTCTAACGGAAGTAACACATTCCCTGGTAAAGTTCTTAAAAACAAAGGAATGCCAGGACACACCGGAGATGTCCGTTGCACCATGAACAATTTAAAAGTGGTCGAAGTTCGACCGGAACAAAACCTCCTTCTTCTCAAAGGGGCTGTTCCAGGAGCCGATAATGGATTGCTAGTGATTAGGACTTCTAATCGTTCAACCAAGCAACCCACCGGAAGGACTCTGACTAAATAGTTTGAAAGTCCTGTAGACTTAAAGAAAAGGGGGCCCTAAAGGGCCCCTTTTTTTTGGTGCTCGAATTGCATTCCACAGAGGGTGTAGAGTAAGTTGCAGAGGATAACGTATGCTAAACATTAGTCGCTCCCTTTCAGTAGACACTCTAATCCTTCTAGTGGGACTCGGACTTATCAGTGGCCAAGTTAAGGCTGAGAGACCCCTGAACACCTCACAAAAACGTTCAGACATTAGACAACAACAAGAGCTTAAACAGTTATCTTCAAGAGAACCAGCGGCACTTCATACTGAACCCAGTTCGTCAGACCGACCCATCCGACCTTCTCAACCTTCCCTTTCTGCCCCTGCAGAAAACGCCCCAGCCCCGTCGAATCAAACCCAAACCTTTCCTTCTCGTCCATCCCGACAACCCTCTGTTTTAGAACCGATTTTTTCAGGTAGAATCGAAAAATGGGTAGGCAATTTTACTCCAAGGCGCGGAAAGTTCTCATCTACTGCCCAAAAACTTCCTCTAAAAACTAAACTGCACATCTATAAAGGAAAAATCAAAGGCAACGGGAACCCCTTCCTGACTCCTTTGGCCAATGGGCCCAAAGTTTTTTCAGTAGTGACTTCCGATGAAAAGGGGCTCTTTAAAGTTCAACTGCCTCCGGGCGAATACACAGTTTTATTTGAAACCGAAGACGGGAAACTCTATCTCAACTCATTTGATGGAGACGGAAACTTCTCAACGATTAAAATGATCGATGGGCAAACCACCTCGGAAACTTTAATCGATACCCGAGAGGCTGTTTTTTAAGGACTACCCTAACCTAAAACAACAAGCTGCCAGAGCGGTTTCAGAGTTTTCAAAATCAACGGGCACTTTTGGTAGGTGAATTGGGTTTGCTTTTTTATTCATCTGTTGCATCACTTTTTGAACGGTTCGTGCTACATCAACTGAGTTAATAATCGATAAATTACAGGAAAAAAACAAAACTCCCTTAGGAGCCAACACTTCGACAGCTTTTTCTACCAGCAACTCCAAATCTTTTCTTACCGAAAATACTCCGCCCCGATCATTTCTGGAAAAACTAGGTGGATCCAAAATAATAAGCCCGTATTCTTTACCTAGCTTCTTGGCCTTTTTAAACTGTTCAAAAACATCCACCACGTAAAATGGGTGATGGGCTAGATTGACTTGGTTCAACTCAAAATTCCGTTTCCCCCAGTCTAAATATTTTTTAGACACATCTACGCTAGTGACTTGAGCTCCCCCCAAAGCACAAGCCAGACTAAAAGCACACGTATAAGCAAAACAATTAAGAACCTGTTGATGAGCTCCCACCCCCTGTAAAAACTCACGATTGTTTCTTTGGTCTAAAAAGATTCCAGTAGAAAACCCATCGTAAGGATGTATCTCAAGCTGCATTCCTCGTTCATGACAAATAATTTTGGGTTCACTGATTTCTCCCCAAATGGGGCTGGCGCTATAGTAATTTTTGTCTGCCACTTGAGAGGAACGGTCGCTAATGAATTTTTTTAAATAAACACTTTTCACTCCCAGATTTTTGCCGTACCAAGCCCCAATGGACTCTAAATGAGCTCTATCCCAAGAACTCTTGCCCTCATGCCACTGAAGAATGGCTACTTTAGAATATTGCTCGGCAATAACTCCGGGAATTCCCTCGGTAGATCCATTGAGAAGCCTAAAACAATCGGTGTTTTCTTTGGCTGACAGTTGAAAAAGCTGCTCACGGGTCCTTAGGGATTTCTCTAATGCCTTCTCTAAACTTACGTTCAATCGAGGAAGCCTCCAATAATAGCGGATTCATCTTCAGAAATCGAAAACTCAACCCATTGTTGGTTGGTGGGATGGACAAAACTCAGATAACAAGATTCTAACGCAATAGCCCCTTCTCTAAACTTTTCTTTAGAGCCATATTTACCGTCGCCTAAAATAGGTGAGCCGATAGCAGAAAGTTGAGTTCGAATCTGATGTTTTCTCCCAGTTACCAGCTCAACTTCAACCAGAAAGATTTTGCCCTCTCGTCGCTTGACCTCGTAGTTAAGAATCGCTTTTTGTCTTCCTTCTTGAGGCTGAAGGTAGGCTCGGTTTTTCTTCTCTTTTTCATCAAAGGAGAGATAGTGAATTAAAGTCCCCTGATTCGGCTTCACTTCTCGGGACACCCAAGCCCGATACCGTTTTCTCACCCCATGTTGACGAACTTGTTCAGAAAGACGACTAGCCGATTTGCTTGTTTTAGCAAACACCACCAATCCAGCGGTAGGGCGGTCCAACCGGTGAACCAGCCCCAAATAAACATTTCCAGGCTTGGAGTATTTTTCTTTGATCCAACCTTTTACAGCTTCAAATAGAGATAGATCCCCAGTAGAATCTCCTTGGGTCAAAACCCGATGGGGCTTAAAAACCACAATAATTTGAGAATCTTCGTAAAGGACTTTTAAATTTTGGCTCAATATACTTGACGACTCCATATCGAATTCTCTATAGCTCAGAACACTCATGAAAAGCTATCCCCCAAAATCTAAAAAATCGTCGGGCTCTTCAAAACAAAAGCCTTTTTCAAGAAACCGAACCATAGAAAAGAGACTCCCGCCTACTCTAAACTCTATGATCGAACTGCTAAAAAGAAGTGAGATCAAGCTAAATAAGGAACAAATTCATCAACTTTGGACCTTTCATAATCTTTTAAGGGCTAGAAACACCGACCAGGAATTGACCCGAATTATTGGCTTTGAACCTATTATCATCAAGCATTATGTCGACTGCATGATTGTGGGTAAGTTCCTAGAACTGCCTTACCCTATCGTTGACGTTGGGACCGGAGCCGGTTTCCCAGGAATTCCGTTAAAAATTCGATACCCTCACTTAAAAATAACATTGGCTGAACCTCGCCCCAAACGGATAGCCTTTTTAAAAGAGGTCATACACAGTTTAAAGCTTAAGAATGTGGATGTTTTTGAGCACAAAGTGGTAAGTCGAAGTTTTCGCACCCCGATGAAGGCAGTGATCACTCGAGCCGTAGAAACCATCGATAAGACCATGCTAAGAACTTCCGGTTGTCTTGAAGTAGGCGGAAAGCTGATATTTCTTAAAGGGCCAGCGGTGGACCCCGAAATCTCTGAGGTTAGAAAACGTTTCGGAGAGTACTTTAAACTGACTTTAGATAAACGTTACGAATTGCCTCATACCGGCCATTCCCGAAGGCTTGTAGTTTATGAAAAATTAAAGCCTTTTGAGAGTGAGTCGTCCCAAGATGCCGAAGAGTCGAAAGACTCAGATTATGAAAACAACTAAAACTGGATTGAGTTAGCCAAATGCTCAATTTCGGAGATTAACTTACCAAAAGCTAAGCCCTCTTCAGTCGCTCGACACCCCTGAACCGAAAAAGAATCGTTAGTCTTTTTGATGGAAATAAAAAATGGGGTTCGGCAAAGCCCCACCTCTTTTGCTGCTGGCTTTCTCACTAAGGCCCCAGCAGTTTCAAGACTCCGACCTAAAATACCCTTAAATTTAGAATCTTCAATTTTCAAACTTTTATAAAGCTGTTTGTCCCGGTAAATTTGGAGATCCGACAAAGGTTCTCGATAAAGAGCTACGATTCGATGCGAATTATGACCTCGATCAAAAATAATTTCCAAAGAGGTCGACTTGTATTGACTTAAATAATCTTCCAGCAAATCTTCCTGGCTGGCGTATTTTCCCACTTGAGTCGACGAACATCCCACCCAAGATGATAAGGCTCCTAAACACAAACAAATCGTCCCTAACAATCTTCCCAATTTAGGAATGAAACTCATCATTTTTTCCCTTCAAAAGTACAATAGCGAATGGTTTTATGTTCTCCTGGACAACTCAGTAAAGACTGAAGTCCGGGGTGAGAACCAAATATTTTTTCAATCCGGTCTTTCGGCGGTGGATGAGATTCCACTTCTTGAGTGAGCCAGCTCTCTTGATGACAAAGATCTTTAACTGAATTAATCACGGAGTTAGAAATTTCATCCAAAGTTTTAAATCGACTTGAATAAACCTCCAAAGCCTGAACAGCGATTTGAGTAGCTAGCCAATCCGCAAAAAGCTCACCCAAAAAATGATTTTTCACACAACGATCTTTAACCTGTTCAGCTTTTAACAAATTAAGTTCCTGAAAACAGTTCAACAAATTTTGGTACCCTACTGAAGAAAACTTCTCATTGACCAATTCACATGGATCAATCGAATGACTCATCTCATGGGCTATCGTAAACACGCGATTAAACCAACTTTTAGCCGATAAAAGATAAGCGCCTCCCACTCGAATGATTCGTCTCTCTGCAGAGATACTTTCATAATAAACATCGTTCTTAGTAAACAGATCCGGTTCGTTAGCATAAAGTTGAGCAGGAGGAGGGATTTCTAATCTGATATTTTCAATCCGAGACACAAGTAGCTTTTTAGCTTCAGCAGAAAAAATAGAACTGGATTGTTTCCTGATAAGACGAATCATTCGAACTTGAATCCATTGAAAAATTTCTTCGAGCATTCTCTTTCTTTTTGGAGTGTAGATGCGCTTGACTAGCTCTTCATCAACTTGCTCGTTGGTCCAGCTTGGATGTTCGTGAAGGATCATTTCGTAAAGTCTCAGGGCCTCAACTTCTCCTCTCACGTCAGGTTGAACAATCCCCGTGGGATCTGTAACGATTTCTTTCCCCTGACAGATCACTTTGTAGAACCCCCGACACAGAGGAGAGGATTCCCACGACCCGTCGGACTTGCTATCCAAAACCGGATTAAAATCCTCCGTTTTATCCGCAGAGTTTTGAATATTTCTTTGGTGCTCCCATTGAGAGTATCTCTGATAAATCACGCTGGAAATCACCACCAGGGAAGCCAAAACTATGGAAACTCTGGCGGTGTATTTAGGTAGGTGCACTAATTAATTTCCTTACGAAGCTCGTTGATCTTTGCAGTCAGATCAGGATCTCCGGGCATGAAGTCCAAAGCTTGTTGAAGCTCTCTAAGCGCTTTCATGAACATTTTTTTTTCGATAAAAATATAAGCCAGATTAACGTGAGGAAAATGCCTAAACTCATATTTTTTTGTTTTCATGGCTCGCTTCAGCCAAGGAATGGCTTCATCTAGCTGTCCCTGAGAAATCAGATAGGAGCCAATATCATTGTAGGGGTTTCCAAATTCGGGATCTAAAGCGATAGCCTTTTTACACAACTCAATAGCTTTTTCAGTATCATCAAGCTGATGTTCCATCCAACCCCAGTAAGTAATAGCTTCAGCCGTAGGATGAACCGTTAAACTGGATTTAAAAATCTCTTTAGCTCTCTCAGGTTGACCCGCATGAGCTAAGCTTAAGCCTTCTCGGATTAGATCTTGTGCTCTTTTATACGCAGCCATCCCCATGCCCCTATTTTGCTCTCTTTAAAAAATCGATGCAAGGGGGTATCCTAAAAGGATGAAAAATAACTCGATAAAGACTTTTGACGAGTTCTGGCCTATTTACCTTCAACTGCACTCAAAAAGGACCACTAAATTATTTCATGTGGTAGGCCTCATATTAGGGCTGATTCTTCTCTCCCTCAGTATCCTAACCCAATCTTGGAGTCTTTTTGGCGGAGCCTTTTTAGCAGGGTACGGTTTTGCTTGGTTTTCCCACTTTCTAATCGAAAAAAACCGCCCCGCAGCATGGAACTACCCTTGGTGGTCATTTATCTCAGACTTTCGAATGGCCTTTTTATTTCTTACTGGAAAGCTCTAACGTCCAAAGACATTCTCAAACGGAATACTTCTTTTATTTGTTTGAGCCCACTCTTCAATTCTTAGAAGTTCATTGTATTTCGCAGTCCGTTCGGAACGAGACACTGAGCCCGTTTTGATTTGCCCACATCCACTCCCGACGGCTAAATGCGCAATAGTCACATCTTCAGTTTCCCCAGATCGATGAGAAGCAACAGAAGTGTATTGATTTTTTTTACAGGCTAACATCGTGTCAAAAGTTTCACTTAATGTACCCACTTGATTGACCTTAATGAGAACCGAGTTAGCTACTTTCTCAGCAATTCCCTTAGCAACCCTCAGGGGCTGAGTTACAAAAAGATCATCTCCCACCAATTGAACTCGGTTTCCAAATCTTTCGGTCAACTGCCTCCAGCCACTCCAATCATTTTCATCTAAACCATCTTCAATACTGACAAGCGGATATTTCTCAAGAAGGGTCCCGTAATAATTCATTAACTCTTCTTTTGAAATTTTGGATTTTCCACTAAAACTGAGAGAATATTTATCACTCGCTTTATCAAAAAAAGAACTCGCCGCTACATCTAGAGCCAAAGAAACTTGCTTACCTAATCGATATCCGGCCTTTTCGATTGCCTCAGAAATGAACTCCAAGGCCTGTTCATTATTTTTTAAAACGGGAGCAAATCCCCCTTCATCTCCCACAGCCGTAGAGAGGTGTAAGTCATGAAGCTTCTTTTTTAAATGTTGAAAAATCTCACAACCACTTCTTAGAGCTTCGTGAAAACTCTCAAAACCATGAGGAACAATCATGAATTCCTGAATCTCAAGACCGTTGTTGGCGTGTAATCCGCCATTTAGAATGTTCATTAACGGAACGGGAAGTCTCAAATCTTGCTCAGAAAGCCCTAACATTTCATTCATTACGAAAAACAAAGGCCTCTTTTGCTGGGCAGCCACCGCATGTACAAACGCCAAAGAAATTCCCAATAGGGCGTTCGCGCCATAATTCGCCTTTTGTGAAGTGCCATCCGCTTGCAAGGTTACCTGGTCCAATTCTCTAACACTGGAAAAGCCCTTACCTTGAAGCAATTGGCTCAGGCCCTCATTCACATTTCGAACAGCTTTTAAGGTTCCCTTCCCAAGAAATCGCTTAGGATCACCATCTCTCAACTCTAGAGCCTCATGTTCTCCCGTAGAGGCACCCGAGGGAACCATGGCTCGTCCCCAACTTCCGTCAGCTAAAGTCAGCTCAACTTCAATAGTAGGATTACCTCTAGAATCTAGAATTTCTCGACTGTGAATTTTTGCAATCTTATATGACATAAAAAAAACCCTCGATGTGCTGTATCCTAAATCAATCTCTACTCTCTGGTCGAGTAAAAATCTAAAGGCGGCAACACCCGAGGGTTTAAACTGAAATTTTAAGAGCTCTAGCTTTTAAAATTAGTCATTCTTTTCTTCACGGAATTCGGCTTCGATCGGTTCATCTTCTTTTTTTCCGTTAGATTCAGAAGAACCTTGCCCTTGTGGCCCAGCGTCCCCTTGTTGGGCGGAAGTCTTATACATCGCTTCTGCCATCTTATGAGACACGGCGGTTAGTTTATCCAAACAAGCTTGCATCTGATCAAAGTCTTCTTTTTTAACAGCCTCTTTTCCATCGTTGACTGCGGCTTCAACATCCCCTCTCATCTCTGCGGGAATCTTATCGCCATTTTCTTTAAGAAGCTTTTCAGTGTTATAGACCAGATTATCCAAGTTGTTTTTCAAAGAAACCTGTTCACGCTTCTTCTTATCCTGCTCAGCATTAGCTTCAGCATCTTTGACCATTTTTTGGATGTCAGCCTCGCTAAGCCCACTGCTTGCCGTAATTTTAATGGACTGCTCTTTTCCTGTGGCTAGGTCCTTCGCAGCGACATGAACAATTCCGTTGGCGTCGATATCAAAAGTGACCTCAACTTGTGGAATTCCTCTGGGAGCTGCTGCGATACCGGTAAGTTGGAATCTTGCCAACGTTCGGTTGTCATAAGCGAACTCTCGTTCTCCTTGAAGCACATGAATTTCAACAGTCGTTTGATTGTCTTCTGCCGTTGAGAACACTTGTGTTTTCTTTGTCGGTATTGTTGTGTTTCTCTCAATCAACTTAGTAAAGACATGTCCTAGTGTTTCAATTCCCAAAGAAAGCGGAGTCACATCTAAAAGTAGAAGGTCTTTAACCTGTCCACCCAACACTCCACCTTGAATGGCAGCACCGATCGCCACCACTTCATCAGGGTTTACGCTCTTGTTGGGTTCTTTTCCAAAAAACTTTTTAACCGCTTCTTGGATTTTCGGAACACGAGTTGAGCCCCCTACTAGCACCACTTCATCAATTTGATCGGCCCGTAACCCCGCGTCTTTAAGCGCTTGCTTACACGGCTCAATCGACTTTTGAATTAAATCATCAATGAGCTGTTCAAATTTGGCTCGACTCAATTTGACTTGTAAGTGTTTTGGACCACTCGCATCGGCAGTAATAAAAGGTAAGTTAACTTCTGTTTCTAAAGAAGAAGACAGTTCAATCTTTGCCTTCTCAGCAGCTTCTTTAAGTCGCTGAAGAGCCATTTTATCTTTACTCAAATCGATGCCTTGATCTTTTTTAAACTCAGCAATCAACCATTGGATGATTCTTTGATCAAAATCATCTCCACCTAAGTGAGTATCCCCGTTAGTCGATTTCACTTCGACTACGTTATCGCCCACATCGAGAATAGAGATATCAAAAGTACCTCCCCCGAAATCGTAAACAGCGATCTTCTCTTCCTTCTTCTTATCTAAACCATAAGCCAAAGCAGCAGCGGTAGGTTCATTGATGATTCGCTTTACATCCAAACCGGCAATTCGCCCCGCATCTTTGGTAGCTTGCCGTTGAGCATCATTGAAGTAGGCCGGAACAGTAATGACAGCCTCTTTCACTTCCTGACCCAAATAATCTTCAGCACACTTTTTCAATTTTTGAAGAATCAACGCAGAAATCTCAGGGGCTGAGTAATTTTTTCCCCTAATATCAACCGCGACATCATTTCCGCTCTTAACTACTTTGTAGGGCACTAATTGAGTTTCCCCAGTGACTTCGTCATAACGACGCCCCATAAAGCGTTTCGCCGAGTAAACCGTATTTTCAGCGTTGGTGATCGCTTGCCGCTTAGCTACGGTTCCCACCAATTTTTCGCCATCTTTAGTAAAAGCCACTACGGAAGGAGTGGTTCTACCGCCTTCTTCGTTGGCAATGACCTTAACATCGCCGCCTTCCATCACCGACACACAAGAGTTGGTCGTTCCTAAATCAATTCCGATAATTTTGCTCATATCTATTCTCCTTAAACTGGATAGGCCTGGACGCTAACTTTTTACAGAGCGCTTAGGGCCGAATCTTTTCGACTCTTTATCTATACGAGCGGTAATATGGGTTCACTTTTTTTTAAGTCAACCCAAAAAGGAAGGGGCTTGACTCTATTTCAAAAATTAGCAAATTAAAGGGGAGAAATTGAGGTGTGTTATGCCAATGTATGAATATCGATGTGAAAGTTGTGCGAAAACATTTGAAGTCATTCAGAAATTTTCCGATGGGCCTTTGTCCGATTGCCCAGAGTGTGGAAAACCGGTAGGAAAACTCATGTCATTGGGAAGTTTTCAACTTAAAGGAAGCGGTTGGTACAACACCGACTACAAAAAGCCCTCGTCCTCTTCAGATTCTACCCCTAGTGGGGCTTGCGGGGCATCCACCGGAGGATGCGGAAAACCCGCCTGCGCAACAAATTAATTTTTACTTAACCCACTGTATTTATTATTTTTTTACCTTTTCCCCCCATTACTTTTCTTGACTTTTACCCAATACTTACCAATATTGGTGCGTTCGTTTTTGAATGGGTGAAAAGTTTGGAAAGCCCTTCGGGGTTCATTCTAAACACTTTTTTAAGGAGGAAAAAATCATGAACATTCGTCCCTTACATGATCGTTTGATCGTGAAGCGTTTCGAAGAAGAAGAGCGCACAAAAGGCGGAATCATTATCCCGGATAATGCAAAAGAAAAACCACAACAAGGTGAAGTGATCGCTGTTGGTGCAGGTAAAGTTTTAGAGGATGGCAAAAAAGCTCCTCTTGAAGTCAAAAAGGGTGATCGAGTTCTTTTTGGCAAGTATTCCGGAACCGAAATTAAAATCGATGGAACCGAATACTTAATGATGCGAGAAGAGGACATTCTCGGAGTCATTGAAAAATAATGAATCAATAAGGAGATTATTTATGTCAGCAAAAGAATTACGTTTTAGAGAGGAAGCCCGCGCAGCAATCCTTAAAGGGGTTAATGTGTTAGCGGAAGCTGTGAAGGTAACTCTTGGACCTAAAGGTCGCAATGTTGTGATCGAAAAGTCCTTTGGTGCTCCAACCATCACTAAGGATGGGGTCACAGTAGCTAAGGAAGTTGAACTTGAAAACAAGTTCGAAAACATGGGCGCTCAGATGGTTAAAGAAGTCGCCAGCAAAACCAATGATGATGCTGGAGATGGAACCACTACCGCTACAGTTCTAGCTCAGGCGATTTTCCGTGAAGGAGCTAAAGTCGTCACCACTGGCCACAATCCAATGGAGCTTAAGCGTGGTATCGACAAAGCTGTTAGTGAAGTAGTTGCTGAACTCAAAAAACTAAGCAACCCAATTAAAGGGGAAAAAGAAATAGCTCAAGTAGGAACTATTTCAGCTAATAACGACCCCGAAATTGGAAAACTTATCGCTGAAGCGATGGAAAAAGTAGGAAAAGAAGGTGTAATCACAGTTGAAGAATCCAAAACTGCTGAAACAACTTTAGAAGTTGTAGAGGGAATGCAGTTCGACCGAGGTTACCTATCTCCTTACTTTGTAACTAATGCGGAATCGATGGAGTGTGCTCTTGAGAATCCTTTCATTCTACTTTGCGATAAAAAAATCTCTGGGATGAAGGATTTGCTACCTCTTCTTGAACAAGTCGTTCAAGCGGGTCGGCCACTTCTTATTATTGCCGAAGATGTTGAAGGCGAAGCTTTAGCAACATTAGTGGTGAACAAATTACGCGGAACCATCCACGTGGCTGCTGTTAAAGCACCTGGATTTGGTGACCGTCGCAAAGACATGCTCAAAGACATCGCTATCTTAACTGGTGGGGAAGTCATTGCTGAAGAACTAGGTCTCAAACTGGAAAACGCCAGCGTGAAATCTTTAGGTTCTGCAAAAACTGTCACTATCGACAAAGAAAACACAACTATCGTTGATGGAAAAGGCGCTAAGAAAGACATCGAAGCCCGAGTAAAAACCATCAGAGCTCAAATGGAAGAAACCACTTCCGACTATGATCGCGAGAAACTTCAAGAAAGACTTGCAAAATTGGTTGGCGGAGTGGCTGTGATCAACGTTGGAGCAGCAACTGAAGTGGAAATGAAAGAGAAAAAAGCTCGCGTTGAAGATGCTCTACATGCAACTCGCGCTGCAGTTGAAGAAGGGATCCTCCCTGGTGGTGGAACCGCTTACATCCGCGCAGCTCAAGCTTTAGACAAACTGAAGCTTGAAGGAGAACAGCAAGTAGGTGCCACCATTATCCGACGCGCTCTTGAGGAGCCTTTGAGACAAATTTCTCAAAACGCCGGATATGAAGGCTCAATTGTTGTGGATAAAGTAAGAAATAACTCCAACAGCAATTTTGGTTTCAATGCTCTAGCAGAAAAATACGAAGACCTCGTAGCTGCCGGCGTAATTGATCCTACCAAAGTATCTCGCTGTGCTCTGCAAAATGCAGCTAGCATTGCATCTCTCATGTTAACCACAGAAGCCATGATCACTGAGAAGCCTAAAGAACAGGAAGCTCACGCTGGACATGCTCACGGTGGTGGTATGGGCGGTATGGGTGGCATGGGCGGAATGATGTAATCATCCCCCATTCCCTTAAAAGGAATCAACGAGACGGGAGAAACTCTTAAGAGTTTCTCCCGTTTTTTATTTTGTCAAAGCTATCATCGCTAAAGCGAATCCGGTAATACCCGAGATAAATCCAGTAATGGTAAAGAAAGTTTGCATATCCCTTCTCCAATTGTAGGGAACTGAAATCACATCTCCGTCCAAAAGCTTGGGAATTTTTTCTCCATCCTCAATGAGATCTTCAAGGTTTACGCTAATTATTTCTTTTACATTTCGTCGTCGAATTTTAATTCCGTTGAGCTTGGTCATATCGGTGTATCCACCCGCATAGGAAATCGCAAACATGAGGTCAGTTCCCTCTGGAAAGTAGTGAACCCCTTGTTGAGGGATAGCTCCATACATATTGACCCTCATCAAAAGTTTTCCATATCCCGTACCATGAACAAACTCGCCCGAGCCAGGTGAGTGGGTAGGAGTAATTTGAGTGAACTTATCATCTAAAGATTCTGCCCTTAATCCAACCGAAGAAAAAACAAGCGAAAAGACGACAGCTAAAGTAACTACATTTTTTATGATCATGGAATGGCCCCTGAGATTTAAATTATTATACAAATATCGAAGGCTTCTGCCACTTTATTTAGGTTGGCGCCAATTTTCCATCCAATGAGTCACAAGCCTGACCATGGCACCCGAAGCACCCTTCGTTGGATGGTAATTGATGTCTTTTCGATGCCAAGCACTTCCCGCAATATCAAAATGAACCCAGGGTAAATTAGAGTTCACAAAAAACTTAAGAAAAGTTCCTGCTTTGCTCGAACCCGCCTCACGATTTCCACTGTTTCGGATATCTGCAGTTGCACTTTTTAAATCTTCCTCATATTCCTCATAGAGGGGTAACTCCCAAACTCGCTCATCTGTCACTTTAGAGAATTTTTTTACATCTTCTATTAACGCTGAGCTGTTACCCATAATCCCGGTAGTCACAGTACCTAATGCGACAACAACGGCTCCGGTTAAAGTAGCGAAATCGGCCATCGCCTGAGGTTGAAAATACTTCTGAACATACTCCATCGCATCTGCCAAAATGAGTCGACCCTCAGCATCCGTATTGATAATTTCGACCGTTTTTCCACTCATGCTTTTTTGAACATCTCCAGGTTTTTGAGCCCGTCCTCCTGGCATGTTCTCAGTAGCTGCAATGACCCCAACTACATTTCTTGAGATCTTAAGATCGGCTAAAGCTTGAAAAACCCCAGCCACAGTAGCAGCTCCCATCATGTCGTATTTCATCTCTTCCATTCGGTCTGCAGGTTTTAATGAAATTCCACCACTATCAAAGGTGAGCCCCTTCCCTACTAAGGCTACAGGCTTTTCAGACTTTTTACCTTTCATGTGCTCAAGAATAATCAGTTTGGGTTCTTCTGCCGAACCCTGAGCCACCCCGAGAAGAAGTCCCATTTTCTCCTTTTCCATTTCTTTTCGACCCAAAATGGTACATTTGATCCCACGTTCCTTGGACATTTTTTCTACTAGGCGACTAAACTCAGTAGGAGTTAATACATTTCCCGGGCGATCTCCCAACGAACGAGCAAAATTGACAGCTCCCGCTAAAGCACTCGCTCTCTCGGCAGCCTTGATTAAAGCAGCACTTTTCATTCCTAAAAAAACCAATCCCTCATGAACAAAGGGATTCACCTCGGGTTTTTTCAAATCTTTATACTCATAACCAGCTAGTAAATAGCCCTCACAAAAAGCTTGAACTGCCGTATTAATCTCAGACGGTCTTACTCCAGCAAAAACACTGTCAGTTTGAATAGCGACTTTTGCTATTTTTTCTCTCTTTTGGACATGACATAATGCAGCCCCACCCTGCCTAATAACTTCCATATTACATTTTTTAGGATCTCCCAACCCTAACAGGAAAACGTTGGAATATCCGGCGAAAGAAAAAAACCGTAAAAAGCTAATCTCATTTTTCTTCCCCAAAAAGCTTTTAGCGTTTTTAATTTTACCCGCCAGATCATCTATTTCTTTACTTCGTTTGCCTTTATATAAAGGGACGGGCGAACTTTCTTTGTCTTGAGCTGGTGTTTGATACCAACCCAATAGCAAAGCAGGTGATTTAGTCGCTTCTATCGATGTCACAAATTCAAACTTAGGCAAGTTCACAGGGCCCCCTGATCAAAAGTGGTTTAAGGCCCTATTTTACGAAGGCAATGACTCAATTGACAACAGTATTGCTAATTTTTCTTTGAGGGGAATAATGCCAAGGCGTGACCAATAGGAGACGGACTATAAGCCCCCTTAAGAACCATCGATTGGAATAGTTTAGCCTCTTCTTCAGAAGTAAAAGTAAGTCGATTAAAAAAGTCGGTGTTCATCGTCTTCCAATAGAAGGTAAAGTCACTCACATTGTTTTTCAACCACTGGAACTCCAGGGGATAAGCCGAAAGTCTATCGCTGGCCATTTCTAACCCAAGCTCGTCTTGAGCGAATTGAATAGCTTTCTTAAGGCTCGGTTCATTGTACATTCTTTGATTTCTCTCATCCGTTACCCAAAATACGATGTAGTTTTTACCGTTTTTAACGATGAACCCACCTCTGATTTTTTCTTGTAAAGGCTTGTAAACCACCCAACCTGAAATCACTAAAACTTCCAGAAGAAGCAGCAGAAGAATGTGAAACTTGAATGCCCGTAAATCTCGTTTTTTGAATAATAAAGACTTCATGTTCCCTCAACCCTTGAAAGGAAGCAAATACGGTGCCCCAAAATCGCTTTTTTTTATTCTTTATTTTCAAATAGTTAGTTATGAATTCTTGGAGTGGACTGTGTAACTTATTGGCTTTCGAAAAAAACAATGACAGCTATGAGATTAAGAAACGCCTTGAAGGTGGTCTCAAAAGATTAGCATAGTCCCCTCACAAACATTCGAATTTATTGATATTTTAAAAGACAAAGAAGTGGTTCCAAAATGGTTCCAATCAGAGAAAATCCATCTTGAACCTACTTAGACGAAAGTGCCTCATTTAGGCACGAAACCCATGCATTTTTTAATCCTATTACAGGTTAATGTTGGCACACCGATTGCTTACTACAGAATTGTTCTCGAAGTTGGAAGTTAGTTTTAAATCGAGGACATGTTTTTTGAAAAGTAATTTGAGGTGAGAAGTCAGGAGCTACCTAGCCTTCCCATTTCCATTCACCCCCCAAAACCTGTTGCCGATGGTAGGTGGATCCCCTTCTCCCTCAAAATTACCTCATCCCTAATTTTTCTTACCGAAAATCCCCTAGTAGATTAGAATTACTACTAAAATACTCATGAAAAAGCTTGGAATACCAATCATAGGGGTAGGACTTTGCTTGTGGGCCAAACTTTACTTTCAATCTAAGCCCCTGATTCACCCGCCGTCTAGCCCTGATTTAAAACCTCTTCTCGCCTCTTATCAAAGCCACTCAGTAGAAAAATATTCTTTTGGCTTTAACGCTTTGATAGGCGCGAGTATTTGGATTCAGTTACTTCAAAAAAGTAATTACAAACCTGTATCAAATGATGAAGTCAGTTGGGAATTTACTCAGTTAGATGCCATCACTACTTTGGATCCTAATAATAACCGAGCCTACGATTATGGGGCTATTTTTATCTCTGTCTTAAGACGAGATAAAATTGGCGGAAAAATTTTGCTTGAAAAGTGGGTTAAAAAAAGACCTGATTACTGGAGGGCTTGGTATCTTCTGGGAAGCCATTACTTTCTCGAATTGAAAGATTATTCTGCAGCTGCTCCCTTGATCCTTAAAGCCTCTTCAATGGCCCAAGCCCCGGCTTGGATTTCATCCCTGGGCATTCGCCTACTTTCTGAATCGGGAAGTTACTTTCAAGCCTTAAGAAAATCTTTGGATTTACTTCCTCAATTGAACTCTCCCGAAGGCCGAGAAAGATTGGTCCTACGGATCCGAAGTTTGAACTATCAAATCCAAAAAAGTTATTGGACGGAAGCTTTGAACTCCTATTCCAGGCAAAAAGGTGCCCCTCCTAGTAGTATTTCCGATTTACAGGATTTGGTCGTATCAAGTAGCCGGGAATTAAGTTCGTTAGTAGATTCTCAGTCCCCCTTAGAAACCATGGATAGAAAATTGCTGGCTGAAAAATTCACTTTTCGGCTTTCTCAAGACAGGAAAGAGATCCTCCCTAAGGATCTCAGTCAAATTAAGTCGCTCGAATCGGTGGGGATTTTTATTCCCGATCAGTCAAAGGAGAAAAGTACCCAATGAGTCAAAATCCTTGCATCGTAATTACTGAAGTCACTAAGATTTTTAAAACTGGGTTTCTTAAAAACAAAATAGCCGTTGACTCTCTCAGTTTGGAAGTGGCTCCCGGTGAAGTAGTGGGCTTACTGGGCCCAAACGGATCGGGAAAATCGACTACCATGAAAATGATTTTAGGCTTTTTGAAGCCAACAAGAGGAGAAATTCTGATTTGCGGAGAATCCACCGAAAATCAAAAGGCCAGGACTTTTATTGGTTACCTACCTGAAAATCCAAGATTCCAAAAATTTCTCTCAGGCCGAGATATCCTAAGTTACTATGGAAAGCTTCTTGGTTTGGTCGGAAACGAGCTGATCAAAAAAATAGAGTTCTTGTTAGATTTGGTGAACTTAAAACATGCAGCTAATGAAAGAGTTCAGGGCTACAGCAAAGGAATGTCTCAAAGACTCGCAATCGCGCAGGCTCTTCTTAACAATCCCGCCCTTCTCATTTTTGATGAACCGATGAGTGGACTCGATCCTCTTGGAAGAATGGAAGTCAGAAATATTATTAGTACGATCCACACAGAAAACCCTGCGACCACCATATTTTTTAGCTCTCATGTTCTCGAGGACGTTGAAACTTTATGTAAGTCGGTAGCGCTATTACAAAAAGGGAAACTAAAGACCTATGGTTCCATTGAATCTATCGTTTCTTCAGTAGAACCTAAATATGACATTGTCATTCAAAATCTCCCTGAAGATCTTGAGTCCCAGCTTTTTTTTGATTGCCCCAGCAGACAATTAGCCATCGGAAAAAGTTTTTCTGTAACGGGACCTGAGCATTTATCCCGAGTCCTTTCAAAAATCGTGTCCTCTCCTGCGAAAATATTAGGAATCAACAGCCAGAGAAAAAACCTTGAGGAAAGTCTTTTTAAAGCAAATGACAACACACAAAGTTTGGAGACATCTCTATGAAATCCATTTTTT
>OMIX01000072.1 GCA_900299195.1 Deltaproteobacteria bacterium | reverse complement strand
TTTAATGATACGGCGACCACCGAGATCTACACCTAAGCCTTCGTCGGCAGCGTCAGATGTGTATAAGAGACAGTGCCAATGCTTCACCCGCTGCTGATTTTCCGCCGGGCCTTTTGGTTTACGACGCGAAAATTAATCTTATCTCCAAACGGGGAAGTCGTACGATAGATTACGGTCAATTTCACTTAGGGTACAAAAAAAGTGAATTGCAAAGAGATGAGTTGATTCACTCAATCACCATCGAGCCAAAATTTAAAGGGTATTTTCACTTTTGGCGAAAAGTGGGAAGCCGAAAGGCTCAAGCCATCTCAAAAACCATGATAGCTGGCGTCGCTAAAACTCATTCTGGAAAAATCGAGGACATGCGAATTGCCCTGGGCAGCGTAGCCCCAACGGCAGTGCGATCCACCCAGGTGGAAACTTTTTTAAAGGGAAAATCTATTAATTCGGAATCAATCCAGATGGCAAAGCAATTGCTGAAGAACGACATCAGCCCTATCGATGATATTAGATCGACAGGAACTTACCGAAGAGTAGTATCTCAGAATATTTTAGAAGAGTTCTTATGTGGGATTGGATAGGCCAAATTGACCAACTAAAAAGAAGAAGTCGCCCTGTTGTTTTGGTGACAGTCGCAGGAGTGGAGGGTTCCGCTCCCCGGGAAATCGGGGCTAAGATCCTGGTTCTTAAGGATGGAACTTTCTTTGGGAGGATTGGCGGTGGAAATTTAGAAAGACTCGCCATTGAAGAAGCTCAAAAACTAATCGATTCAGGAAACTCCACCAAAATTAGATTTCCCCTAGGGGCAAAAACAGGCCAATGTTGTGGAGGCGTCGTAGAGTTACTTTTTGAATCGCTCAATACGGGGCCCCAACTTTATATTTTTGGAGCGGGCCATGTAGGGCAAGCTTTATCTAGAGCCTTAAATGATTCTGCCTTCACAGTACATGTCATCGACGAAAGGCAGGAATGGATTTCTCAACTTCCCAGTGGGGTGATTGGCCACTGCCTCGATCCTGAAATCTTTATCTCGCAAAATCAGTTCAGCCCCACCCACTCTTATTTTGTTATCATGACCCACCAACACGATTTAGATGAAACTTTAGTGAGATTGCTCTTAAATCAGCCCCATGTTTATCTTGGACTGATTGGAAGTGAAGCTAAGTGGACACGCTTTCAACAACGGCTTTCAGCACGAGGGATTGCCGAAGAGCAGACTAAAAAAGTGAAATGCCCTGTGGGCATTAAAAATTTCGGTAAATCTCCTTCAGAGATCGCTATTTCCATTGGAGCAGAGATTCTAATGCTTCACTATAAAAGTTAGATTATTTTTTTGCTTCAATTAAAAGATAGAGTCCAAGGTTAAAAAACTGAGAGATTTTTTTTATAGCCCGACGAGGCCACATTTTCTTTAAAACTAACAAGGACCAATGACGATGTCTTTGCCCCACCTCCCCCTCTAAAAGATCTCCAAAGCTAAGTTGGGGGACAACAGTAACCTTAGAAAAACCCGAGAAAAGTTTTGTGGCTTCACTAACAGTGTAGGCTTTTGTCCCGGGCGACTCCAAATAGTGAGCATAAATAAAATTCATACTTCGCCAGGGTTTCATTGCTAAAAGCGCATACCTTAACCAAAGCAGTAACCCGACCCACGAGTATTTGTGATAGATCATGACTTTTGCTTTTCCTCCGGGTTTCAGGACTCGGTAGACTTCTGAAATTGCCTGTTGCGTATCTGGCGAGTGGTGAAGAACTCCCCAACTATAAACCCAATCGAAAAAATCATTTTTAAAATGAAGATCTTCTGAGTTTCCAACTTCCAATCGGCTATTCAAATTTAATAGGTCCAATCTAAGCTTCGTGTGATGGATGGCACGTTCGGTAAGATCAATACCATATAAGGCTTTGGGATTTGAGATGGCGAGCTGTTCATGATCTGCTCCCATTCCCACGCCAATCTCTAATACAACCTGATTTTCAGCCTCTTTAAATGCACCAAATTCAAGTATGTAGGGCTCAAACTGATACCGTTTTGCTTTCTCCGATTCGTACTGGGCTTTTAAATTATCGCCCTCCGCATAAATCTCACCACAGCTCGATCGGTTCCAAAACTCCTTAACTTCCTCAAGGGTTGTCATTTGAGTTAAGATTAAACTATGAAGCTCAAAAGTAAAACTATCTTGCTGGCAGCTGGCAAATCCACGAGAATGGGGACACCCAAGCCCCTACTTTCTTTCCATGGCAAAACGTTGCTTCAATTCCAAATTGAAAAAATCAAAGGCATAGGATCAGATCCCATTGTAGTTTTAGGGTATCATTCTCACGATATCTTGAAGGCACATCCCAATATTGAAAAGAATTGCCAAATTCTAGTCAACCCTTACCCAGAACACGGTCAATTTTCTTCCTTGCTTCTGGGTTTACAAACAGTTCAAACTGAGAGTGTCTTTGTTCTTCCTATCGATACTCCCGCTCCGCAACCAGGCATTTGGAAATCAATTCAAGATAAGATCGCAGATTTCTGGGTGATGGTTCCAAAATTTGATACCCGAGGAGGACATCCCGTACTTCTATCCTCGTTTTTTGTGAAACATCTCTTGGAATCTACTATTCCCGCTTCGGAACAACGTCTTGATTTACAAATTAAGAAATTATCCACTGTAAAATATGGAACAACCAGCATTTCGGATCCGAGCATTCTTGTCGACTTAGACACGCCTCAAGATCTGGAACTTTATTTTAAGTGCCTTTGATCTCGAGCTATGTAAAAATAGTTGTATGCCTCTTTTAACTAGCATTCTTTTACTCCTGGTGGTGGCCCGATTGCTTGGACAACTCATGGTCAAGCTCAAGCAACCTGAACTAGTCGGTGAAATATTTGCTGGAATTTTGCTTGGGCCTGCCGTGTTGAAATGGATTGAACCCAACAAGTCTCTTGAAGGTATTTCCGAGCTGAGTGTCTTTCTTATTGTGGTCGCTGCTGGTTTAGAAATGGAGATGGGAGAGGTCATCAAATCGATCAAAGGGAAGGGATTAATCGCAGCACTTTTAGGTTTTTTGATTCCTCTCATGGGCGGAATAGGTATCGGAAATATTTTTGGCCTTGATCCCATCCGTACGTTCTTTTTAGGACTTTGCATGTCCATTACAGCCTTGCCTGTCACGGTACAAATACTGGCATCTTTCAATCTTTTACAAAGCAGAATTGCCAATTTTACTATTGCAACTTCGATCCTCAACGATATTTTGGGTCTTTTATGTCTTGGGATTATTCTGGATCGACAAGAATTTTCCTCACCGAGTGGGCTTTTGCCCTTATTTGTGTCTGTTCTTAAAACCTCTTTTAAACTGAGTCTATTTGCAGGGATGGTTTTTGTCACAAATCGACTCATACAATGGGGAACTCATAAAACTTCCTATCTTGAAAAAATCCTTAATAAGTTTCAAAATCTTTTCGGACCCGAAGCAATTTTCGGAGTCGCAATCATTTTTGTACTTTTTTTTGGTTCGATGAGTGAGACCTTAGGGTCTCATTTTATTATTGGAGCCTTTTTCGGAGCCCTTCTGTTGAGCCGAGACGTCTTTGGAACCTCCATTTTCTCTGGACTCCAAAGCACTTTACTTTCACTCACGAGTGGATTTTTAGGACCCGTCTTCTTTGCCTACATCGGCCTTAGTTTTAGCGTACATGCTTTTTCTCAACCAGGTATGGTTTTAGGAGTTCTCTTAGTTTCAATCGCCACCAAAATATTGGGCGGATACTTAGGCGGAAGAATTCTTAAGATGAGCCAACTCGAAGCGTTGGGTGCTGGAATTATTTTAAATGGTCGGGGCATCATGGAGCTGGTCGTAGCTAACATTGCGTATCAAAAAGAACTCATTGATCAGGATTTGTTTTCCACCTTGATCATCATGGGAATTGTAACCACTGTGATTACACCCATGTTGTTTGCTAAAACAAAGCTGGGTTCAATCTCGAGAGCTCGTGTATAATACTGAAGTAGGTTCTTAGGCTTTCCATTGAACCTTATTCTTTCTCAACTTAATCAAGCCATTTTGGAGCCGCTTTGTTACGAACAGTTAAAAATACGGAACAGTCTTTTCTGTTTTGGATTCTCCTCGTCTTTAGCGGAGTTTATTTAACTTTGGCGTTTCCATTTTCCTACTTCAGACATGACGACTGGTTGATTTTGGGAAACGTTGCAAGGTTCATCCCTCAGGATTGGAAGTTTCTTTTTGAGCCCTATCTTTTTTTTAACACCATCAAAGAAGTTTGGTTTTTCCGCCCTTGGTTTAAACTCTTTGTTTATCTCAATTATTTGGTTTTGGGGTTTCGCTACTATGCCTGGTTAACGCTCAATTTAGTTTTCACATTGGGCGCTCTAGTCTTTGGGTACTTTTCACTACTCGAATTTAAAAAAGAAAAAAAACAAGCCCTACTCTTTGTAGCTTTTTTTATCTCCTCACTCCATTTTCATTTTGGAAGTTTGGTTTGGGTTGGAGAAGGGGCCATGAACTGTCCCCAGCTTTTTTTCCTGTTTCTTAATTTCTACTGTTTTTCTAAATCTCTAACGGCTAAGGAGAAATCGTTACAATTCACCTGGTATTTTCTGTCCCTTTTAACTTTTATGGTCTCTCTAGGATTCAAGGAATCCTCCATCTTTCATCTGCCTTTTTTATTGGCGCTTTTATTTCACTACACTCCGAAAGAAAAATTTCATCTTCGAAAGTTCACTCCCCTCATTCCCTTTGGAATAGTCGGTCTCTTCTATCTCTACTTCCGTTTGCAACTTCTCCCCATCAATCAGGGATATAAGCCCCAAACTAAAATCCAACTCATGGTATTCCCAGCTTTAACCCTTATGGCATCGCTGTCGGTGCCTTTGATTTCTTTGCTACTCAGTAAATTTTTGCACAAGCAAACCCTGCAAAATTTGCTAAGAGCTGTCACTTCTTATTTGATATACGGAATTTTATTTGCTCCATTTTTTATTGCTTATGTGGGGCATGGTTTCTTTTCTCCTGGCTGGCTCTTAACCCCAGGCATTTATGTATCCTTTCTTCTAGGGCTTAAATGGCCTAAAACATTTACCGATGCAAAAGTAATCCGACTTGCATTGAGTCTCAATCTAGTACTTTCAGGCTCTTTAGTTGCTTATCAAACCATGAAAATCCAATGGTGGACCTGGTACAAACCGCAGAAACAAATTGTAAAAATTATTGAAGAGCTTGGAGACTCAAACACAAAACGAATTAACATTTTCAACTGCCAAAAACCTGAAGATTCATTGACTCCACTCATTCGAGTCGTTGGATATGATGTCGCCATTCAGGAGGTCTTTTGGTTAAAACACAAAACTCAACCCAAGGTTTCTATTCTTCCCTGCACGGCAAGCCATCGGATAGTGGCATACTCTCAAAATAACTCGATTAATCTTTCTTGGAGTTTCCCCGAGTTTACTATCATCAAGAATTAAACGGAAAACTTCTCTCGATTAGGGAGAGCTCCGCCCAACTTGTCTCGCAGAGCAAAAAAAGCCTTCGCAGTTAACTTTACATCACCCATCGAACGGTGACGTTCTTCCGGCACAATATCCAACCCTAGTCTGCGACAAATCATATCTAGGTTGTGTTTACTTTCTCCAGGAAAGGCTCGCCTTGAAAAGATCATCGTATCGTAAACTTCCAGCTGCCGTTTGATTCGAAATTGCATCAAATACTTCATCACAAAAGACATATCAAACCGGGCATTTTGTGCCACCAACCACGAATTACCTATAAAATCTAAAAACTTTGGAAAGATTTCTTCAATCGTAGGGGCACCAGCGACCATCTCGTTAGTAATACCGTTCACTTTGGTAGCATCGGGCGGAATCAGTCGTTTTGGATTCACTAAGGAGTGAAATATTTGGCAGTCCTCTATATTTTGTCCCCAAACTTTCATAGCTCCGACCTCAATCACCTCATCTCCCCCCCAAGGTGATAATCCGGTCGTCTCTAAGTCAAAAAAAACGTACTCATCTAAATCTAAACTGAGCTGCATGATTGAAAGTTCCCCATTAAAAACCTAAAAGAACGAAGGGAGGATTAAAGGCTGGGTTTGAAGTAGGGTCAACAGATTCCGCAACGTGTTGAAACCTTTAATCTTTCTCTCTCTTTGATTTGCACAAGAAACTTGACATTATGCTTCATTTTGAGGTTCTTTATAGTCCATGAATCCCAAAATTTTAAAAGACAGCCAACACTCTCAGTGCCCTTATCGTCTTTCAGAGATCGAGCACAAATATGGATCTCAAATTCACATTTTGAGTAATCCTTATTTGTTTACAACTTTGGCTCGGCTGGGTCAGCCCGAAACCAAACAGCCTTTAATCAATCAACTTCTCAATATTCTGTACCGAGAACTAGTAAAAGTGGTCGTTAACCATGAATTTCCGTTAGTAGATTCAAATATTGAAACCCGTATGGCCACAACCCACCCCGAAGCTCACTTCCTAGCTAAAGTGATAGACCCTTCATCCAAAGTGGTTTGTGTTAATTTAGCTAGAGCCGGCACAGTGCCATCTCACATTTGCTACGATGCTTTTAATTACATTTTGAATCCCGAAGGAGTCAGACAGGACCATATCAGTATCAATCGTAAAGTAGATGATAAGGAAAAAGTAGTAGGAACCCAATTAGGTGGACTTAAAATTGGTGGAGACATCGACGATAGTTTCGTCATTATTCCCGATCCTATGGGTGCCACCGGGTCCACCATTAAATCTGCCATGGATATTTATCGAGAACGAGGCCAAGCCAGAAAGTTTATTGCAATGCACCTTATCATCACCCCAGAATATCTAAATCATGTAACTAAAAATTATCCTGAAGTGATTGTCTATGCTTTGAGATTAGATCGGGGACTCAGCTCACCACGCGCTTTAAACTCAATTCCAGGAACTTTTTGGGAAGAAGAAAGAGGTCTCAATGACAAGCAATATATCGTCCCAGGAGCCGGCGGTTTAGGCGAGGTCATTAATAACTCCTATGTTTAATATTTTTACTTTAGCTTTTCTAGCCATTGCCGTGGGTCTTGGACTTGCCATGATCATCACTCGACAAAAGACACCCGAACCCATTCAATTGGTTCCACCGGAAGATGATTCATTAAATGACCCAAAGGAGATCCGAGAGCTCACATTAGAGGATCTTTACCGGGTCGGAGAAAAACTCTGCGCTGAAAATCAACTCTCCATCAAAGATAGAGTTTCTGTGAGCGACCATGAAGTCTATTGGATTACCGAAAGTTCTAATGAGTTCTTTTTTGGTAACTATGTTTTAGGCTTTTTCAAAACCAGTGCAGAGAACCCTTACGTCTCCTTGCCCACCATTTTTGAATTCAAAGATTTTGTAAAAAGCGTGACTAGCACCAAGGGTTTCTTTTTTACCACAGGCTACTTCACCAAAGACGTACATCAGCCCCTCGAAGGAGCTAAAGTTTCTTTCTACAATAGGCTAAAAGTTTTGTCGGAACTTAAAAGATTTAATCTCTCGCTTTAGGAGTCAGTCATGGCGATTAGAAAAGTTGCGGTCATGGGAAACCCGGTCTTGCGCCAAATAGCAAAGTCGGTCCCCGAAAAAGAAATCACTAAACCAGAAATACAAAATCTAATTCAAGACATGGTACAAACTATGTTTGAATATGATGGACGCGGTTTAGCAGCTCCACAAATTCATGAAAGCCTCCAGATTGTTGTCATGATTTGGGACTTTGATCCCCAGGTAAAACCCTACATCAAAGTGCTGATCAATCCAGAAATCACACACCTCACCGAAGAAACATCCACTTGTTGGGAGGGCTGTTTAAGCTTACCCGGACTTCGTGGCAAAGTAGACCGCCCCAATAAAATCTTGGTTGAAGCGCTCGATGCTCATGGGAAAAAGCTAAAATTTGAAGCCCAGGGTTTTGCGGCCACCGTGATTCAACACGAGTGTGACCATTTGATTGGGAAGCTCTATATCGATAGAATTACTGACTTATCTCAGTTTGGGTTTAACCGTGAATGCAGTCAATTCTTAGTGCAAGGAGAAGCCGTAGACCCCGAGTAAAAGTTTCGCTTTTTAAGCCCTTAAAATAAAGTTAAAGTGCCCAAAATTACATAGAAAATCGACCCAAGTGGAATTGACATGAAAAAAGACAAGAAAAAATTAGTCCCAGAAAAATCAACCCCCAAATCGCTCGATTTTGATGTTTTAAATAAGATCACTGACAGAGCCTTTTTCTTAGCCTTGAGAATGATCGACATTGCTAACAACCGACCTAACATAGAAAAAGGAGAACCCAAAGTAGGGGGACATCCCAGCGCATGTGCTTCTTCTCAGCATATTCTTGCTGCAATTCACTTAGTAATGCGAGAACCCGAAGACTATTGCGCTTTCAAGCCCCACATCTCCCCAATGGACCATGCTCTAAATTTTCTTCTCCATAATTTTAGAAACGAAAATAATGAGCCGCTTTCGATAGAAGACAGAAAATTGGCAATGCACCACTTAAGACACTACTCCCGAGAGGGGCATCCCGTTTTCCAATCCTACCATGCCGAAGCAGATCCCGATGGTTACCGATACTTCCCTTCTGGCTCAGTGGGAATCCCCCCGGTCAATGCACTTTATACCTCTCTAGGGTACAGTTTTGCTAAAGACCACAAGTTTGAACTCAATGAAGATCCCACTTTTTGGTGCATTATGGGAGACTCCGAGTTCCGAGAAGGTTCTTTACACGAGGCGATGCCTGACGCAGGAGAAAGACAGCTCGGCAATCTAGTTTGGATAGTGGATTACAACCGTCAAAACTTGGATGGCACCCGTGTTCTAAACGAAAAAGCTTTAGGCGGAAGTGATGCGGACCGTATCGTGAAGTTGGCCGAAGCCAATGGGTGGGAAGGAATAAAACTCAAGCACGGTAAACTTCGCGAGCGCCTATTTAAAAAGCCGGGAGGAGAAGAGCTTAAGCGAGTTCTCGACGAGGAATTTTCTGATTTTGAATATCAAGCGGTCCTAGCGGCCAACAAGCCAGAGTTAACACGCAAAGTTTTAGAAGAAAAATCGTCAAAGTTAAAAACCTGGCTCAAACAATACAGCACTGAAGAGGTGCATGAAATTTTCACCAATCTCGCGGGTCATGATTTAGAGGCCCTGGTAGAAGCCCTTCAAGACGCAAAAAAAGATCGCAGTCGTCCCACCTTGATTGTCATCTATACCATCAAAGGGAAAGGGCTTTCGTTTCAAGCACTTTCAGGAAATCATTCGGCAATGCCGGAAGAAAGTGAGCTCAGAGAGATAGCAAACAAAC
This sequence comes from Deltaproteobacteria bacterium, assembly GCA_900299195.1. GTDB lineage: Bacteria > Bdellovibrionota > FAC87 > UBA2466 > UBA2466 > UBA2466. Next base: position 6,306 of record OMIX01000072.1, on the reverse strand, counting down.
TTGATGTTTCATTTGAAGACCCTTTTGAAGATTTCCCCGAAGACTCCGCCGAAGAACGTTTTCTCATCCAACGTCGAAAAAACTTTCTGGGTGGCATTGATCAAATTTTAGGTGAAGTTGCAGAAAGAAAGCAATCCTGGTTAGAAGAAGCACAAAACATTTCTTGGCCAAGCGACTTCGACATTACCGCCCTTAAATTTAATCCGGTGGCTCACACTCAGTGGATGTGGGGACAGATAGCCGCTAAGTTGGATCGTCTGGCTCGTGGAGACCGAGGAAACAAAACAGTCTCAGAAGAAGGATGGGGACAAGTCGCTAGATTCTTTTTAACCATGGCACCTGATGTAGGAAGTTCTACCAATACAAGCCCCAACATGAACGGGAAGCTTTATGGAGATGTCGGGCAAAAAGATTTTGAAGCTGAATATGGTGCTAAAGATGATAAAGCACCTGATGTGATGCCTCACGCTGATGTGCGTACGGGACATATTCGTTTTGAAATTGCTGAAGGCAACTGTATGTCGGCTGCAGGTTCCATTGGAAAGTTCTTTAACTACACTGGAATTCCCTTCTTTCCGGCCATGACCATTTATGACTTTTTCATCAAACGAGCCCACGATCAATTTTATTACAACTTATATTGGCACTCTGCTTTTGCCACTATCGGCACTCCTAGCGGAATTACTTTAGCGCCTGAAGGAGCTCAACACTCCTGGAAGTCCGATTTTCAAATCCCCAATTGTGTGACTTGGGAACCTTGTTTTGCAAAAGAGCTAGAGTGGATTCTTGCCGATGGACTTCGTCGTCATTTCACTAAAGAGGATAAAAACAGAGAATCTCTGCTTATTCGCTGTGTGACCAAGGGTCTAGTACAAAAAGAGCTTTTGGATCGGCTAAAAAAGCATAAGAAATTTCAGGAGGTTTCTGAATCAGACATCTTGGAAGCGGTTCGATTAGACACACTCAAGGGGGGCTACGCCCTTATCGATTATCGGGGTTATGAGGACTACACGCCCGGGGACAATGTGGTTCATGTTTTTGCCATGGGGGCTTTAGTCGCAGAGGCCATTAAAGCTTCTGATTTGCTTTATGAAAAGGGAATTTACGCCAACGTTTTTGTCGTAACCAGCCCCGACCTACTTTTAAGTAACTTTGCATATCAAGATAACTACGAACACTTGAAAAAGGGATTGGGTATTTCGGGTAATATTCATCTGGCGGAGGGAAGCCAAATTTCCACTCAGGGAGCTTTCATGGCACTTCAGGGAGGTCGAATTCCTGTAGTCTCTGTTCACGATGGTGAGCCCGGTCTTTTAGATAATATTGGTTCCATAGTGGGTACCGCTCAAAAGTGTTTAGCTGTCCGCAAGACTTCTAAATCAGGAACCACTGCAGATATTTTCCACTTACATCACTTAGATGCACCTGGAATTGTGGAAGGGGCACTTGAGATCCTTGAAGAGGTCTCTAAGGAGTCTTTCCAAATCGCACGACAGTTGCTTGATTGACCTCATTGAGTAAGCTCATGCAAAACAGCTTTCCCATCGGAAAAACTTTAATCCTAGCTGGCATCTTACTTGTTCTGGGTGGGATGTTTGTTCTTTATGGTAAGTATATTCCCTGGATCAACAAACTCGGAAAGCTTCCCGGTGATATTCAAATTCAAAAGGAGGGCTTTTCGTTTTATTTTCCTCTCACTACCTGTATTTTGATCAGTGCTGCCATGACTTTACTTTCTTTGATGATTCGCTGGCTTTCTAAATAGCGCTGGATCTATCCACCAGCTATGGGATCGCCTGGACAAGCCCAATTCTCTTTACAAAATTCCTGAAACTCATCGATACAACCAGACAGACACAACTGAGAAGATCCCGTAGCAATTTTACAAGATTTTTCACATGCTTTTTCTGCACTTAAATTGTTTCCGGATGATCCATTGCAATAATAGGCCCTTCCCGCCCGTGTCTTAGTCCCCGTGAAGTGAGTGACACTACAGGCAAGCTTTCTCGCAAAGATCTTACCATCCGCTGAATTTAACAAAACGCTCCGGTTTTTTTTCCAAGGAGAATTGGAAAACACGGTTTCAAAACTTTGCCCAATGGTAGGTAAATTACCACCGTTTTTATTTTTCGATGGGAAGACTCCCTGACCCATCCCTCTCACAGTCGATCTTAAAACCCTAGCCGATGCATCATATCCTGAATCAGCCAAACTATGGCCAAACCTCTTCACTCTTATAGGTGCCTCTTTTCCCTCACACCACAGATCCATTTTAACTAGGTACCGGCTAGGAAGATGGTTGTGGATCAATTCATGACCCATCACATTTACTTTCTGACTTAAGGGCACTTTTGAAAACTGGTAAACATCGTCAGTAAGTTCTCTAAATAGCATCGCTGGCGGGGTTAAAACGATCGGGTCTTTGTCCAAGTAGTAGTGAACTGCCTTAACTCTATCCTTCCGACTACTCGTGTGAGTAACCACCCGAGGGGTTCCAAATAAAACTAATTCCGGTTCGCCTAAATCAAGTCCATCTAAAATATTAGCAACCGAATAAGCGACCGCACCCCCTAGGCTGTGGCCCGTCAATGTGATATTCAGTTTTTGAGTGCCACAGGCCTTTTTAGATTCCGCAATCACCTTCTTAATGTTGATTCGATAGCTTTCAGCTACATCAACAAATCCGGGATGATAATCAAACTTCCCTTTGGTCGGAATAAAGTTAAGATCTTGTAGAAGATCTGTCGTAAACGATTTTTTGTAAGTTCCTCGGAAAGCAATGATGAGATCGCACCTATCTTCGGTTTGAAACACCTCCATCCGACTTCCCTTCATCATTTCCACAGACGCATGAGTCTTGGCATTGTAGGTAAATACCTTTCCGTCTTTTTCAATTTGGGTCTCTGGTAGAGATTCCGGATCGTTAACCATCACCTCTGAAATTTTCATGAGCTGAGAGTGCCAACATTCTCTAGAAGTCTTCTGAACGGCTGCAGGGTGATTTAAATTACCGTCGTCAAAGGGAATATGGTAAGGCCCTTCAGAGAACACTTTTTTGGGCACAAACAAAAGAAGGGCTCCACCCACGATAAGTAGAAAGAAACTCTTAGCCATATCTTTCCTGGTCAGTTTTTAATTGAGGTGAATCATTGCTTCAGATGAAAAGTAAGCGATGGGATCTACCGCTTTACCTTTTTCTCGGACTTCAAAGTATAAGCTGGGCCTATCTAAGGCTCCGGTGTCTCCTACAGTGCCAAGGGTTTCCCCCTGTTCAATTTTGGATCCTACTTCTTTTGAAATTTTATAAAGGTGGGCATTTAAAGTATAGAGACCTGCCCCATGATGAACTATCGCCACATTACCCAATCCCCTGACCCATCCCGCGTACTCAACGATTCCAGAAGCCACTGCTCCTACAGGAGAGTTATGTTCTGCCTCGATCTCTAAACCTTTGTGGTAAATGACTGTCCCGAATTTTTGGTTCACCGACTTGCCGAAGCCCTGAACAATTTTTCCAACGACAGGAAAAACAAAACTGCTTTTCTTAGCTTCAGGCGCAGAAATTTCATCTTCTGAGGTTTTAAACTGATTAAAAATTGAATTTAATTGAGTCGATAGCCTCTTATATTCCTTTAAAGCCACCTGATAGTGATTTTGTTTTTTATTAATCTGTTGAACTACCTGCTTTTTTCTGGTCAATATCGACAGCAGAAGTTCCTGTTGAGATTTCAGCTCATCCAAAAGTACCTGCTGATCTTGCTTGGCTCCACTCAGTTTTTTCTCGCTCTCTGCTAATCTTTTCGCTCGTTCCTGAAGCTGTTGGGTAGCCGTACTTTGGGACCGCAAAGTTCGATAAAGAATTCTTACTCTTGCGGTGAGTTGGCTCAAATCTTGACCAGTGAATACAAATCTCAACATTCCTTCTTTTTTTACACGGTAAGCAACTTTAAGTAGCAAATAAAGTCTTTTTCGGTGGAGTTGTTCCAGTTCTTTTTGTCGTTCAAACTCCAAAGATAAGTTTTCAAGAGCCATCGCCATTTCACTCTGGCTCATTACGATAGCACCAATTTTTTCTCTTACAGAATTTTGTTGCTCATTGATTTTATCGAGCTCTCCCAAAATATCTTTTTTCTGATTCTCACGAAATTCAAATTGAGTTTTCTCTTTCTGAATGAATGCTTTAAGTTGTTTGGCTCTCTCTGGATTTTGAACTTCGGTTTTTTCAGTTGAAATCGGAGAAGGTGAGGAGGCCCCCAAACTGAGGCCAGAAAAAACTGCGAGCGTGATAAGGCAAAATCGTTTCATTATAAATTATCTTCTTGGAAGCGAAGAAATACAGTCACTCCGCCAATCAGAGCCATGGTTATCCCAATCATATAAATCACCAAAATTTGGCCCAGGGAAATGAAACTCCAAGAGGGGATTCCAAAAAAAGCCGACCATTGGGTAGATATCAAATTAGCTAGAAAAATCTTAATTACTAAAAGAACCACTACAGCCAAAGTAGAACCTAGGATGCCTTCAATGATCCCCTCCCAAATATAAGGAGTGATAATGAAGTTTCGATCGGCACCAATTAAATTCACTATCTCGATTTCATTCCTTCTAGACTGGTGTCTCATTCCCATGAAATTCGCAATTAAAAAGCTACAACCCACAATCATCAGTCCCATAACGATGAGACCTACAATTTTAATGACCTGACTGATTTTTTTATACTGGGCCAACCAATCATCAGAAAAATCTACTTCAGCAACCTCGGGAAACCTAGAAATGATTCCTTTCAGTATGCCGATTTTTTCAGCGGAAATATCTTTTTTTACTTCCAGTTCTAGGACATCCGGGAACAATTCACTCCCTGGAAGGTTAGGGCTTCCCGCAGAGCCAAGAAAGGTCTGCAGCTCTTCAACAACATTATTTTTGGACTTGAAAGTGACTTTCTGAACATTTTCGAGCCCTAGAATTCTATCTCGGAGGGGATCGATTTGAGAGGTAGAAACCTCCTCTCTCAAATAAGCTGTTCCAGTGATTTGAGGGCTGGTCTTTTCCGCCAGTTTTTCAAAATTTCGAAAACAAAGGAAGAATCCACCAATAATGACCAAAGCCACACATATGGTCATGATACTCACAAAGTGGAGCCAAGGTTGCCGTTTAAAGTCGGAAAAACTGTAGCGAAACCCTTTGTACTTGCTCATCGTTCACACATCCATTCGACAGTCAGATATCACTCTGCCCTTGTTTAATGAGATCACTCGAGATGGAAATTCCTCCATCAAAGCTCGGTCATGAGTTGCGATTAAAACCGTCGTGCCCATTTCATTTATTTCGAGAAAAAGCTGCATAATTTCTCTAGCTGTTTCCGAGTCTAAATTTCCAGTGGGCTCATCGGCCAACAAAAGAAAGGGTTTTCCAATGATCGAACGAGCAATGGCTACTCGCTGTTGTTCTCCCCCGGATAAAGTGAGGGGATAGTCGCGAGCTCGATCAGCGAGCCCCACTAAAGAAAGTACGCCTCGAACGCGATAATCAACCTCAGAGGGAGTCATTTTACGAATTTCCAAAGGTAAACTGACATTGTCGTAAACGGTGAGGTCTGGCAGAAGCTTAAAATCTTGGAAAACAAATCCCACTTCTCTTCGATATTGATAAACTTTTCCTTTGTTCAGTGATGAGAGATCGCGGTTGTTCACCAGGATATTGCCTTCAGAAGCTTTCTCCATCGCAAACAACATCTTTAACAAAGTGGTTTTACCAGCTCCATTGTTACCGGTAATGTACGCAAACTCTCCTCGCTGAAGCTCAAAAGAAACACTTTGCAGAGCATAGCGATCGGTCGCATATCTTAGCCCAACTCGATTGAGACGAACCAAACTGGCCGACATACAATTTCCTTTGTAAAAATTTAAGAAAAGGGGAAAGTCGGACTTTCAGTAGAAAGCCCTTCACCCTTTATTTTAGCCCTAAAGGCTAAAAATTCCTAACTTTCTTGCTTTGTTGCGGTGGGTCTTTTGGTAAATTTGGAATTAGCCATACTAAGCGTTGCGTCTAAACTCAAAAAGGGCTACAACTTCTTTTCCTATGGCGCCATAGCCAAGTGGTAAGGCAGAGGTCTGCAAAACCTTTATTCCTCGGTTCGAATCCGAGTGGCGCCTAATAGCTTCAGTAGTTTGTGCTAAAAAATTTTAGGCTCTTGCCCAATCATGGTGGGTAACCCAATCCAAGTCTAACCAAAACAAGCATTTAGTAATCGGATTTTGTAGTTGTCGCGGTTCTTATAACCGTAAGCCATCTTTCTCACAAGCTTTG
>OMIX01000071.1 GCA_900299195.1 Deltaproteobacteria bacterium | reverse complement strand
TATTGAATGCAGCGTCTAATATCATTTTGGCTTTGATAGAATCTAGCTAGGCCCCAGGCCGAACGGCCTCGATTGGGCTCCTCTTTTAAAACTAAGTTGTAAATAAAACCTGCAGGAGCCAATTTATCTTGGAACTCGTACATTTCAGCAATTAACTCTTGGGTTTGTAAAGCGTAACTTCTACCTTTGTTCGAGGCTGCAACTGATTCAAAAATCTTTTTTGCCTCATCATATTTTTTTTGGACGACTAACGAATAACCGCGAATTAATTGGTATTCAGCAGATTTACTATTAGCCTTTTGTTCCTCAAGAATTTTTTCAGCAGACTCAAGCTGATTATTCCTGAGATAGACCCAAGCGCACGCAAACCGATCGTCTCGGTCTCGAGTGGACAGTACCTCGTATTGTCGACAGACAGCCACAGCCTCCTCAATTCTATTTTCGTTAAGAAGCGTCTTAACCGGAGCTATGGGCTTGTCTTCGGCAGTGATTCCCCCTTGGAAACCACAGAAGGCGAGCGAAATCGCTATTATTTTTATGAATAGTCTAAACATCGTAACTCACACGTATCCCTAGAATCGAATTCGTACAAAAGGTAACTAAACTTAAGAGTTCAAAAATGAGGTTTTTGAAACATTTTAAGATGTTGTAATTAATAGCTTTTTAATCGCTTTTACTTTAACCGCAACTCCCTCACAAACAAAATTGACTGATTGCGTTAATTTTGTTAGTTCTTGGGGCCACCGGAACATAAATGCCCTTAAAAACCGACATTTTAGTTGTTGATGATGATTTAGCTTTGCTTCAAGCGATGAACTTAGCCCTTCAACCGGCCTATGAAGTTCACCTAGCCTCCAATGCGCATGAAGCGAACGAAATTTTAAAACTCAAACCCATTCCTGTCGTTATTCTCGATTTACATTTGCCCCAAATATCTGGGTTGGATCTTTTAAAAAGTTGGAAAATAGATTTCCCGGACACAGAGGTCATTTTTTGCAGTGGGGAACAAAAAGTTGAAAAAGCAATAGAATGTATCCGCTTGGGAGCCTCGGATTTTATTTCCAAGCCTTTCAAAAAAGAAGATCTGTTGTACTTGGTAGGAAGAACCTTAGAAAAACGTGAATTAAAAAACCGAGTCGAAAAACTCAGTCCTCTTATCCATCCCATTCCTGTTGAATTCATAGGAAAGTCGCCAGTGATTTTGGATTTACTGAGCAAAATTAAGCTACTAAAAAACAATCCTCATCTCAATGTGACCCTGTTAGGAGAAAGTGGAACGGGCAAAGAGATCATGGCCCGCCTGTTACACCAGCAAGAGGGAAATTCAGTCAGACCCTTTGTGGTTGTTAACATGCCAGCCATTCCCACCAACCTTATGTAAGCGGAGCTGTTTGGAGTGGAAAAAGGGGCTTACACGGACGCCAAGCAAAGTCGGCCTGGTAAATTTGAACTAGCCGACGGCGGAGATATTTTTCTCGATGAAATCGGCGATCTCCCTCTCGATACTCAAGCCAAACTTTTAAGAACCTTGCAAGAGCGCTCAGTAGAAAGAGTGGGCTCTAATCGAAGTAGAAAAGTTAATTTTCGTGTCATTTCTGCAACCAATCAACCCCTCTCCGATTTGATGACTACTGGAAGATTTCGAGAAGATGTGATCTACCGACTCAGTGATATGGTGCTTTGGCTGCCACCCTTAAGAGATCGAAAAGAAGACATTCCTCTTTTGGCTGCTTACTTTATCAAGAAATACTCGCGTAGTGCGCATGTGCCAGTGCTGAGTGAGTCGTCTCTTGAAACTTTGATCAACTACTCCTGGCCGGGCAATGTAAGACAGCTCGAATCTACTCTCAAGAGGGCACTCATTTTCAATGATAGCAAAGTGATTGAACGGATAGACATTTATGATCCCTCTACTTTTAATCCCAATGGTCAAACCCATATTTTGGTTTCCAACCACACTTATGAGAAGGATAATTTTGACGGCCTAATGAGAGATTTCGAACGTTCTCTTTTGAATTCCACACTCCAACGTTTCGCAGGAGATAAGAATGCCGCTATGTCGGCCCTAAAATTACCTAGAGCGACTTTTTACCGAAAACTCGCTCAACTCGGTATAACCAACTAATAATTTCTAAAATAATTTCTTAAAAGTTATACAGTTGACCTCGAGACGGGACCAGTCTTCGAAGCATGAGATGACACCCGATAAAATTATTCCACCCGGTTCTCATTTTTAAGGGATACTTTCGGTCGGGAACAGCTTCCGTTTTTGACCAGTATCCCCTTTCAATCAGCTTTTTAAAAAACCGCCAATCTCCTTTTTCTTTGGCAATCTCTAAAGCTGCGGCCAAACGATGATGTCCCTCATTCACAAAGTAGGTACCTGAGCGCTCATGATAGAGGCCACTCACTTGCCTGTAATCTTCATATTGAAATGTTCCGTCCAACATTCGTTTTTTGAAATCATCAATTTGAGTGCTTTTATTGGAATCGAGTCCTGGTTGGGACATACTCATCACTGAAAAATTAGGCTCCTGCGGAGTGATTTCAATGCTGGGGCGATGACTTCCTCGATACCTAGGTTCATATTCGGAGTCGGCTCCTAGCAATGGAGTGAGTCCGAGAACCCCTAAAACTAAAACGAGGATAACGCCAAGTTTCTTTTTTGTGATTCGATGTAACATAAGAGAACCTTCTAAAATTATAACATTCAGAGAAGCCTTTTGGGGGAGGAAGGATTGAAGTATGATAAGAGCATGAATTTAGACCCTAAAAACAAACTCTTCTACCATCTACCTTGGATGTTTTTAGTTTTTATCTTAATAGTTTCCCAATCAAAAGCTACCAAACCGATTGGAGTCCAACCTAACCCCATCCCCGTAAATGGAACCTTTATTATTCCCCCTGGATTTTTATTTGCTCCTTTTCCTTCCGCAGCCTGTATCAATGCTGCAAATTTACCAACTTCCGATTCGCTCACGGCTTTGCAATTAGCTTACTCGCCTTCACGAGGTGAAGAACCCCAAAATATTTACTCAGGAATTGCAACTTCAACCAAATCATTTGGATTTGGTTTCGGTTATTTTGGATCTTTAGGAGATTTTAAAACCACCAACGGAGGTTTTGTGGGATTGGGTTTTAAAAGTGATTCCTCTCATTACGGAGTTAGCTATCGAAATCAGGACTTAAGCTCCAGCGGAAAAGCAGACTTTGATCTGAGTTATGTTTACGTAGATACCCGAGAGGGACTGTCTTATGGCGGAGTCCTAAGAAGCGTTAATACATCTCCGCAACTCAACTTGGGACTGGGATATGCTTCCAGTCGATTCTTTAATATCGAATTCAATGTAAATGCCCCTAAAGCCAGCAATTTGGGCCACGGAGATTTTATCCTGATTGGAGCTTCCAACTTCAGTATTGCCGAGAAAATGACAGCTCACTTGCAGGGGAACTTCCACACCCAAACCTCAAAACTAGACGCTCTTGTTGCCTACAATTATTGGATCTCTGATTTTGCAGATGCTATTCTCCAGTTTTCTTCACCCAATGTTTGGTCTTTTGGCTTTTCTGCCGTGTTTTAAATCTAATTCAAAGCTAGCTTTTGCTTAGCCCAGTTTTGCCAATCAAGACACGCAGAGTCCGCATCACTAATTGCAACTGGGGAATGAAACTCAATTTCCGCTCTCACATCTCGAGTTTTTAATAGTCTCCACAAATGAGGAACGAGCGCATCATCTCCTACAAAAGCGACGATTTCTCTGGGAGAGTAATTGATCCGAAAGGGTTGAATCTTTAAAGAATTCAACTTGGCTATCTCAAAAGCCCCACGTCTCCAGGGTTTTTCTTCAGTTAAGCTCGTTGTTCCCGATGGAAAAAGACAAATACTTTGTTTTTGTTTTAAACAAGCTTCGCCTATTTTATGGACGGCTGACTTTCTAGAATCCACCGATTCCCTTTTAACAAAAACCGTTCCCACCGATCGACAAGCCTCACCGATTACCGGCCAACGACTGAGCTCCTCCTTGGCAACAAACGATACGGGAGCTGCTGCCATAATCAAGGGAATGTCCAAGTAACTAAGATGATTCCCAATAAAGATCATGGGCTCTTTTTCCACGGGGGCTCCCGAGACTTCTACTTCAATTCCCAAATTCTTTAGGGAAGCGATAGCCCAATCCATCTTTAATAGGTCTACCCTTTCCTTTGTACTTTCCAAAGAACGGGCCTTTATTTTTTTTATTTGTGAGGCGTATTTAGCCGTAAGAACAAATACCTTGATCAATCTAAATAAGTTTCGAAACACAAACACATTCCTAATAGCTTGTTCTCATTTTTTAAAATTCGATTTTACACACAGTTTTTGAAAAAAAGATTTATCTTCCTTGAAGGAATCTAAAATCTGACAAATCTTTTCTAAAGATGGGGAATATTTTAAATAAAGTAGCTGTCCCAACTTTTGTCTAAGCTCGGAACCTGTTAATTGATCACTCATCACGCCCAACCCCGACTTAACACAATCAGAAGCGTTGGCCGGATTAGAAAAACAATTTTCATAGCCGGATAGATAAAACTCTGTTTTTAGTTTTTCAAACTTGTAGGATTTTTTCAGTGAAGGGAACTCGTTAATTATATCGTGAATCATTCTCTCGGCATCAGAGAATCCCCATTTTTTCAACTCCTCCACATACCCTATGGCTGCCCTCTCTAACAAGTGGTTCCATTGGATATCTTGATCAGATTTTGGAATATCCTTAATAGCCAAAATCACATTAGCCCACTGTTTGTTCTTAGCCATCAACTCAAGTTCAGCCATAGTATAACGTTTAGGTTCTAAATCATTTCCGTAGGCCAAACCCGAAATAATCAAAAAACCCATCACTAGTTTATTCATGCCTTTTCCTCAAGGTAATAAAAAAGGACCGAGCCTTACGACGTCGGTCCTTTTAAATTCAGTCACTAATTCAAAATTAGTGGCCAGCAGGAGCTGGAGCTTCTGTAGGTGCAGGAGCTTCTGTAGTTGCAGGAGCTTCAGTTTTGTGCTCTTCAGCTTTGTGTTCTTTTTTTGCTTTTTTAGCTTTTTTAGCTTTTTTGGCTGGCTTAGCTTCTGGAGCTGGAGCTTCAGCAGCTGGAGCAGTTTCAGTGGTTGCAGCGTCAGTTTTTGGCATTTCGTGATGATCTGCGAAAATGGAAGTTGCACCAAATACAGCAACAACTAAAGCAATGATGATGTTTTTCATAGTTTCTCCTTAATTAAGTTGAATCGATTCTTACTCTTTCAAGGAACTTTTCCTCAGTCTAAGTAAGGACAATAAATTACCGCAGTGAAAAAGCCTTTTCAAATCTTTTTTCTCATTCCTCTTTAACCTTTAGGTTCCGCTCTTGCTTTAATCTTGAAAATCCCAATGAGAAAGCAAACCACTCCTGGTAAAAACCGGTAAAGCCTGACTATCCACCACCCATGGCCTGTGACAATCCGTTCCTTTTTTCGTCGATAAATCGCCTTGGCTATTTTTTGGGCTGCAATAGCCGATTTCATCTGAAGCCATAACGGAATAGGATCTCGAGCTCCAGTTTTAAGTTCCCCTCGGTTATTCACCTTACGAATTTCAGAAACTACGAAACCTGGAGCAATGTGAGTCACCGAAACCCCAAACGGTTTTAGCTCATGATACAAAGCGTCGCACAGGGCTCTCACCGCAAATTTACTCATAGCATAGGCGGAGATCCCGGGTAACGAGACATATCCGTTAACACTACCGACGATAGCTAATCTCCCACGGGATTTTTTCAAAGACTCGGCGGTTCCATGAATAGTTCTTAAGACCCCCATCAAATTGGTTTCAAACTGACGACGATAGTCTTCTAAAGACAACTTAAGAACCTCGCCGGACACACCAAAACCTGCATTAGCTACGACCACATCCAAAGTTCCAACTTCCTGGATAGCCTCCAAAAGTGCAGTTCGAAAGGACTCATCTTGAGAAACATCGGCTACTGCAAGGGTGATTTTAATCTGAGGATTTAGAGTTTGGATTTCACTGCGTATCGTTTCCAGTTTCTCTTTTCTTCTGGCCATGAGGACAAGATTTGCCCCTTGTTCCGAAAATTCTCGGGCCAATGCTTCGCCGATTCCCGAAGAGGCGCCAGTGATCAAAATATTTTTTCCTTGAAAAGAACTCATCTCAAATTAAGGAAACTGAACTACAAAACCCGCTGTGGCTTGGTACTCATTCTGGTTCATGTTGGGAAAATCGTGAAATACGGTAGTCACGTCTCCTGTGGCCCTTAAATTTCTACCTAACCTGACTCGAAGCCCAGCTCCGGCATAAGGGTGATATCGAATAGGCTCATAAGTGCTGACCGTAACCCCTGCCTCGGTTTCCTCATGACGATTTCTAGAAGCCTGACATCCCAAACGGCCATAGAAATTGAGAAGCCCTAAAAGATCAATCCCACTTCGTAACCCCGCTTTGATTTTTTCGGCCGTGTCTTTAGTGCTCAAGCCTTCCAGAGGAAAGTTTTCGGACGAATTCGAATGAAGATATTCAGCCTCTGCCGAAAGAAATGAAAAACCATAAGTAGCTCTCGCCCCATAAACGAGCCTATCCTTAGTATGAGGAGTTGGAGCCAAAAGTTGAACCCGCTCATAACCTATCACCGGCTCAATTCCCACAGAAGTGATAGCTCGAGCAGACCGTTGAAAAATCGCCCAAAGCAAAAGACTCAAAACGCCAATTAATCGAACATAATCTTTCAACATTCGCAGATTCTACCACAAGTATTGCTAGAATGATTCGTTTTGGCTAAACTTGAAAGAGTTAACCGCTCTCTTCTTAAGTTCTCACAAGCTGAAACTAACGCAACTCCCCAAACCTTAACCGGCAGGAAATTCATGACGCATCATCTCTTATTTTTAATCTTTCTTTACGCTGGAGTGACTTTAGCAGCGCCCTCTTGTGAAATTAAAAGTCAAAGTGTGAACAAAAAAGTGGGCACTGTGTCGGGCATAGCCTCGGGATTTCAATCCGGAAAAATCTATGTGACATTGTCCAACGGCCACAGAAAATACTCGACGGTCGCAGAACCTAATGGTCAGTGGGCTCTTTCTTTTGCCTCGCTAGAAAACAAATCGGAAATCGTTTGCTGGCAAGAGGGAAATGCTCTGACCGCAACCCAAAATCTTGCTCACCCTTAGTTCTAAATTCTTTTCTTTCCCTTTCATGAAATTACGGATAAAAATCTCCTTTATTTGTCTTAAGGAGAATTCATGAGTAATGACGATTTAATGAAAGAATTAGAGAGACTCAAAGCTGAAAATGCGGCCCTAAAAGGTGGAAATTCCCGAGGCCTTTCGCTGCGTGTAAGTGAAAAGGGAGGTATCTCGGTTTATGGTTTGGGCAGATTCCCAGTGACTCTCTACAAAGAACAATGGGAAAAACTGTTGGCGATGTCGGAAGATATCAAAGCCTTCATTAAGGCAAACGAATCTCAGCTAAAAACTAAGCAGTAATTAGTCTTCATTTTTCTTAAGCCATTCAAGATAATCTTGAATGGCTTTTTTTAATTCCCACTCAGCGGTAAATCCCAATTGGCTTTTGGCCCAAGTGATGTCCCCTTGAGTGTTGCTTTGATAAGTTTTACTGTCATAGGGCATCGGAAAATAATCGGGTTCAAAAGACGTTCCCAAAACCTCATTGAGAACTCGAATCAATTCATTAAATGAGGTTCCTACTCCCGTAGCGACGTTATAAATCCCCGAAGGGGCTTCAACAGCTTTCAAATTGGCCAACACCACATCCTTAACATAAATAAAATCTCGAATTTGCTCCCCCCAATTGAAGATTCTAGGCCGATGGCCCTCTTTCATTTGATGGTAAAGGTGATAAATCATCGAGGCTGGACGCCCTTTGTGGGCCTCACGCGGACCAAAAACATTAAAATACCGAAGCCCTACAATGTGGCGCTTTGAGAATAGCTCTTCAGCCATTTCATCCATTTTTAGTTTTGAACGGCCGTAAACAGTTAGGACCTCTTTGGGCTGATCCTCTTTCATAGGAACGGGACCATTGCCATACAATCCTGCAGTGGACGCATAAACCAACTTGGCGCCATCTCGATCTGCAAGAGCAATAATCTTCTTAAATCCGTCGACATTTTTGGAATAGGTCTATTCATCGTTTGGATGCCTGGGGTCGGTAATGGCTGCCTGATGAAAAATCAGGTCAAACTTTTCCTTAAAATCAAACTCTGTTGAAATGTCGGCCGAAATCACCTGGCCCTTGAAACCATTTAAATTATTTGGATTGGCCGATTGAAAATTATCGGTAACCACCACTTCATGGCCTTGTCTCTCTAACTCCAGGGCCAAATTGGAGCCTATGAACCCTGCTCCCCCAGTCACTAAACTTTTGATAGTCATAGCTTAAGAGCTACCACAAACTTAAAAGGAACGAAACTTATCGAACAATCGTCCTATCTTAGGCAAGGAAAGAGGACTGCCATTCACTAAAGCATTAAATAAAGAGTGTGCAGTTTCCATAGCCTCTCGAATCTGTTTAATTCGTTTCACCTGGAACTCAGCATTTTCTGCTTTTCCTTTTTCTTGGAGTCGCTCAACCAACGCAGACAAACCTCCTTGAGCTTCTTCCAAAATTCGGATCTCTCGAGTTCTAAGCACATTGGATACAGACTTCCAAATGCGCGTTTCGGGTTCATAATAAAAATTACGATCTCCGGCCATTCGGATCCGCTTCACGACTCCCCAGGTTTGTAACTCACTTAGACCACTACTTACACTCCCAGCGCTTAATGACAAACCATCCTGAATGTCTGAAGGGCTCAATGGTTTTTGCCTCAGAAAGAGCAAGGACCAAATTCGACCCAAATGGCGGTTAAATCCCCACTGCTCAACCAGGTCTCCAATAATTTCAGAGAAAGCCACTTCCTCTTCTGACATCTTTATTTTTTCAGTCATCTTTTTTTAGCTATGATCAAAGTTACCAAACCGCCTCCAACGAGAGCTTTTTTGTACTCAACATCGAAAAAAGGTCGTAACTCTTCTACCATAACTTCGGGAGAAATAAACTGGGCAGCAGAATCTCTTAAATACTCATAAGCTTTTAATCGCTTAAATAGCCTTCCCCAGAGGGGAATACCGACTTTCCAAAAAAAATGAAAGGGCAAATACCTCCATTTTCTTGGGATAGGGTGAATTTCTAACACTCCGAACCGTCCCCCCACCTCAAGCACTCTGGCAACCTCTCTAAAAGCCAATGACCGATCATGAAAATTTCTAACTCCGAAAGTACAAGTCACCACCTTAAAAAAATTATCTTTGAACGGAAGCGATTCGGCATCAGCACGAACCCAATGAGTTAACTTTGAGAATCTTTTTTTCCCCTGGTCCATCATCGCCTGACAAGGATCAGCCCCATAAATTTGGTTAGCTGGCACGGGGTTAAGAAAAAGAGAAGCCACATCGCCCGTTCCCGTCGCCAAATCTAAAACCTGATGAGTTTGATTTAACGAGCTTGAAAGCAACTCCACCAAAGTTCGCTTCCAAGCACGATGAAGACCTAATGACATGAAATCATTAAGTAAATCATACTTTTCAGCAATGTCTCCAAATGGCTGAACCATGCTTTTATTTGTAGCGCTTAGCATTGACAAAACCAACCTTTATTTTATTATTTTTGAAGTTTCAATATTATTTGAAACTTCAAAAATCACTATAAGGAGCAACTATGAATAAATGTGATATCACCGAAGATACGATATACCAGTGCTTTGCAGCCGCCATGCAAGGCAACAATCTCACTTCAACTGCGAAGTCATTTGTTGATGTGGAAGAATACGAAAATCAAGTCATGTATCCGGAATTCTCCCGATGGGCGCGAAAAGCTGGATATCCTAAAATTGCGGAACTTTTCTTAAAAGTTGCAGGAGAGGAGAAGCTTCATGCAACCTGGTTAAGAAAAATGTACGAAAATATGGGAATTCCTCCACGTGGAGAAGACACTCAGCGTGCGATTGATGCTTTAGAAACCATTCGCAAAAACAGTGACACCCTGATTGAAGCAGATCCCAAGACGGTCATCGAAAAAGCTCTTAAAGTAGCAATTAAAGTAGAACAAAGAGAATATCGAGACATCTACCCCTCTTTCCGGGATCAAGCTATTCAAGCGGGACAGCATGAAGCTGCTGAGATCTATCAAAAAGTGATCAACTCTGAGGAGCAACATGCTCAGTGGTTTGAAGCTGCTTTGAAGGAACTCGAAGTCGCTGCTTAAACCATGGAAAATGTCATAGAACTCAATCTTAGTTCAAGAAGATGGCAGGTGTTACAACCTGCCATCTATCTTATTTCTATTTTACCAGGATTAGTTTGGGGAATTCTTTTACCGCCAACGATATCTAAGTGGGCGCTGGGCTTCACCACTCTGTCAGTGGTTTTAATCCAACATGGAGTTAATGTTTTTAATGATGTGATCGATTGGAAAAAGGGCGCCGATTCAGAGAAACAACTTTCTTGGGTTCGGTTTCATGATTTGAATCTAAGTGTCGCTCAATTGCATGGCTGGGTGAGTTTTGTTGCGGGAGTTTCTTTAGGCTCTTCACTAGTTATTGCTTATCAAAGATTTGAAGTGTTTTATGTCGCCCTTCCCTTAGTTTTATTGGGCTATGGTTACAACGCCAGTCAATGGACACTTTCCTATACTGCTCTAGGAGAATGGGTCACCGCTCTTTGTTATGGTCCAGGAGTATTTGGTTGCATGGGATATCTGCTCACTGGAACCGTCACATGGAGCCATATCCTGGGCTCTCTTGGATTTGCCTTTTTATCTGTTTCCGTTCTTTTTTCTCATCAGCCCCCACAAATTCTTAATGACTTTTTAGCGGGTAAATTATCTTTTGCCGTTCGAAATGGAGCAGAAAAAACAAAACGAATAGCTCAGGTTTTTCACTCGATTTCCCTATTGCTTCTCACGGGAATTTTCTTTCAATTTGAAAACACCTTATGGAATTTCATCCTCGTTTGGACTCTCGCAGGACTTTGGGCGCTAAGAGCTTATAAAATCCCGCCGACTCCTAAAACAATTTTAAATTCTGCTCTGATGTGGGTTTTAGGTTCTCTAATTCTCAAACTGTTGGGAGTTTTCTCATGACCTCTAGTGAAATTTTGGAATCGGCCTTAGACCGTGGACAAAAATATTTTCAGTGGCTCGATACAGTACATGGCCCTCTTGACATCCCAGTCGTTGAAGCTGTCGAAAAAGCCTGTGGAGTGATTTGGGATAGAAAAGGAAAAAGATTACGATGCCATTTTGTCCATTGGTTTAGTGAGCCCTATCAAATCTCACCTGAACAATTAAAGCTGTATACTTGGGCAGTGGAGGCTATTCACACGGCGACACTGTTGCATGACGATGTCATTGATAAAGCTGAATTGAGAAGAGCTGGCCCTTCGGCCAATCAGCTTTACGATAACACTATTCCCATTCTAAGCGGAGATTACCTAATGAGCGATGCTATTCATCAATTGGCGCTCAAAGGGCATCCAGACTTAATGAGATCGATGTGTTTGGCACTAAAAGATCTCTCTCAGGGAGAGGTTCTTCAATATCAACAGCAGTTTAAAATAGCCTCTTCAGAGCAATTTTATCGGCAGTTATGTCGACTGAAAACAGCTTCACTATTGACGTGGGCGGCGAGTGTTGGACCTACACTTCATCATCACGAAAAAGAGAGACTCTCGGCTATCCGTTTTGCTGAAATTTACGGACTGCTGTATCAGTTTACCGATGATCTTCTGGATATTCGCGGAACAATAACCAAAGAAACTCACAAGGATCTTAACGAGGGAAAATTAAATTGGGCTGCTTGGAAATTAGTGGAGAATAATCCCAAATTAAAATCTCGACTCAACGATGAATTTTCTTTGCGGAAAATCTCATCGGAAACTTTCGAAATAGTGAACGATGCTTTCAATAATCGCTCTCATCAAAAATTATTGAGTCAATTTCTGATAACTCTCAGAACCGAATGTCTCGAAGTGATACAAACTTTAGAAAGTGGTGAGCTGCGTTATCTTCTTAATATTTTAGTAGATTTTACTTTGAATCGTGCTCAGTAGCGAATTGAGAAGTGATTATCTAGTTGCGGCATAAAGCTCAAGTGGACTTGATTTGAAACCTGCCTTATGATCAAAAGATACTTCGGCTCACCTAGCTTTTAATTCAAGGAGAAAATAATGATAGCCAAATGGATGACCTTCTTTGTGGTCGGCATGATTCTGTCGAATGTAATCACTCTCGCTAATGAAGACTTACCGGTACAGGTTGGAGCACCGAGCGCTCCTGCAACACCGGCAGCCCCAGGAGTAGGCACTCAAGGTGTTCCTAGCAACCCCGAAGTTAACGCCGCTCCGAAAGCTGGAATGCAAGAAACTAAACGGGAGCCAGCCAGACGACGCCATAAACGACACCATCGCCGCAAACACCATAGAGGACGTCACGGACACCGTTAATAGAACTTATTTAATAGTGATTGAGAAGGCCGCTACATATCTGAAGCGGCCTTTTTTATTTCCAAAAAAGAGATGAGTCCTAATTAGTTTTCTCGAGCACCTTGAGTAATCCAGTCAGAGATTAATTTAATCTCTGCATCGGTTAGCCTAGGCCCACCCGGTGGCATTCTTCCTGACTGAACATTTAAATACAGAGTGCTGTTGAAAGGATCTCCAGGGGTCACTACACCAAAATCTAATTTCATGAGTTTTGAATAGTCAGACAAATCGATCCCCATTTCGGGATCGGGCCCGGAGTGACAAGAAAGGCAACTGGGTTTAAAGACCTGTTCTTTCACCGAAAGAAAAGTAGGGCCACTGTTAAATACTTGGGTCGATTTTGAAATACGGTAATTACAAGCTCCCAACAACAACAATAAACCCACTATGACGACTTGATGTTTCACAAGTCCCTCTTACCACAATTCCTTATTTCCTCTGAGATTTTTTTACTTTTAGCAACCACGGAAGGCATGAAATGAAAAACACCAAAAGAGAAGCAAATACAATACGATAGATTGTCTCTAAAGATAAGTTTTCCGGTCTCAACCAAAGGCTACAGCCCAGAACCTGGGAGCTATAAAGTAAAACGACCGTGCCAGGTAAAATGCCCCAAAACGTACCCCAAAGATAGGATTTCAGATTGATATTCGCCAAACCAAATGCATAGCTAGCAGCACCAAAATGAATCACATGAGCAATTCGAGATGTAAGAACGACATAGAAACCTGAGTTACCCGTAATTTTTTCTAATTGGTAAAACCAACGACGCTTTCTAAAAGTACGTTCCACCCAAGCCCGACCAAAAGTTCTCGCCACTAAGAAAGAAAAACAACCCGCTAACATGGAACTTATCAACACCCAAACGGTTCCCCACCACGCCCCAAAACAAACTCCTCCAATCAACATCAAAAAAGATCGCGGAATAAATACCATCATGAGTACGGTTGCCAAAAAGACATACATCAAGGGAGCTAAAACTCCCTGCGCCAAAATCACCTGCTGAAATTGTTGGCAGTCTTGAAAAATAGGAATCATAGTGATGAGCCTCTTAAGTCATGATGATACTATTTTTGTGCGTCGCCCCCAAATATTCTTTAATCATTTCCACGCCGCAACAGGACAACACGCAGAGTTTGTTGCGGGTTGTCGATTCTCACTAACCATTTCTTAACACGTAGTTATGAACTTAGGATTGCTGTATAGGGCAAAGTATGTTTGAGTATCTTTAACAGGGGGCAAAATGGAACAGTATAGCTTTAAGCATCTGTGTCGTTTTCTATCCGCGTTGTTCGTTTGTAGTTCTCTCATTAGTAACGTCAGCTACGCAATCAAGATCAATGTAGCCGATTCTCCTGAGACCAATCTCGCATTGGCTCTGAATGCAATTAATAGTGCGAAGAAAAATTTAGTTGTTAATGCCTACGAATTGAATTCTCCTGAAATTGCTCAGGCCCTGCAAAAAAAAATCAAAAGCATTCCGGTAACTATCCTCCTTGAAGGACAACCTGTGGGTGGCATTGGAGATGCTGGAATTCAGATTAGAGATCTTTTAGTGGCAGCCATGAATCGCTCCAGTTTGCCCCATAAATTTTTAGTGATGTCTTCTAAAAATCCGAATGGCGAACGTTCGAGAAGATTTCGATACAACCACGCCAAATACATTATCGTAGATGGAAGTTCTTTATTAGTGGGGTCAGAGAATTATTCTGTTTCGGGTCACCCTGCCGAAGGTTCCAAAGGAACTCGGGGCTGGGAAACCCTTATTCACGATAATGGTTTAGCTTCTTCTTTCATGCAACTTTTTAAGACCGATTCTTCGATGGAACATGGAGATGTTTATCTCATTTCCGAAAAACGTGCGAGAAGCTTCATTCCTTTTCTTGGACAATGGGAAGAGGATATGGCCCAGATGGTCTCTTTCGAACAGTCGAGATATTATTCTCAACCTGTAGAGCCTATCGATTTTGAAGTTCCCACCATTTCCCAGCTAACTTCACCTAACACTAGTACCCAAGGGCTTTTGAACTTTATCAAAAGCGCCAAAAAAGCCCTCGATGTCGAGCTGATGTCATTCAGCTATCGTTGGGGGAACACAGGAAATGTTTCACCCCTCTTCTCCGCAATCGTCGATGCAGCTCGACGCGGAGTTGAAGTCCGAGTCCTTCTAAATGATGAAAGAGCTTTTGGAGGTGGGGAAAGAATTGAGTTTGAAGAATTAACTTCAAAAACCTCTCCGAACCTGCTCGTTGTGGAACAGCTTCAAGCCATCAGCAAAAAAGAAGGACTAAGATTAGATGCGGGCATCGCGGATCTCAAATCAATGGGCGTAAAATATATTCACAACAAAGGTGCGATTGCGGATGGTGAGCGAGTTTTGGTAAGCTCAATCAATTGGAATCGCAATTCTTTAGAAAACAATCGAGAAACTGCAGTGGTTATTCACTCACAAGAAGTTAGCGACTATTACAAAGAGCTATTTGAATCTGATTGGAATGTTTCTCGATAAGCCTAAAAATAGATTCTTAACTTGTTTTATCATCCTTGCCTCTTTTTTTTGCTTTGCTCATCTTGCAAGGGCTTTGGAGTCATTAAAAATGGAAGACTGGAAAACAAAACCAGATAGCTATTGGAAAGAAAAACTAACCGAAGACCAGTATAAAATATGCCGTCAAAAAGGAACTGAGCGGGCTTTTACTGGAAAGTATTGGAACCATCATGAAAACGGAATCTACCGGTGTCTTTGCTGTGGTTTAGAACTGTTCTCTTCTGAAACCAAATTTGATTCGGGTACGGGTTGGCCAAGCTATTGGCAGCCGATCTATAGGGAAAATGTAGGAGAGAAAGACGACCGTTCTTTTTTTATGAAAAGAACAGAAGTAATTTGCAATCGCTGTGGAGCCCACCTAGGCCATGTATTTGATGATGGCCCAGCCCCAACTGGAAAAAGATATTGTATCAATTCGGCTTGCTTGGAATTTGCTCCGAATTCCGCTAAGAAATAGTCATGAAAATTGAGAATGAGATTCAAAAAAAACTTACGGGTGCTTTTTCGCCTTCGTTCCTAGAGGTGATTAACGAAAGCCATCAACATTCGGTTCCCGCTAACTCCGAGACTCATTTTAAAGTCATACTCGCCAGCGAATATTTTGTAGGGCTTTCCCCTGTTCAACGCCACAGAGCCGTGTTTGAAATTTTGAAAACTGAAATCAGCAATGGCGTTCATGCCTTATCCATTCACGCCATGACGACCGAAGAATGGAAACAAAAACAAAAAGAGGATTTTCAGTCCCCCCCCTGTTTAGGGGGGAGTAAAAGAAGCTAAACTGAATCCAAAAGAAGACAGAATTTAACTAAACAAACTTTCCTAGAACCTTATTGATTTTTCCTTTGATCACAAAGAAGACAATTCCAGTTCCTATTCCAAGACCACAAAGCATCATGAAGAAAGTTTCCTTGGGCATTTTGGTATAGAAAGTCCCTAAGTATCCCGTCATGTAGTTCCCAATGAAGCTTGATAGGAACCATACCCCCATCATCATACTTACAATGGGCTTAGGAGCTACTTTAGTCACTAAACTCAATCCAATGGGAGATAAATAAAGCTCACCCATCGTAAAAACAAATACAGTTCCTATTAACCAAAGAACACTTCCTTTATCTGCTCCAGGAACAGCTTTCGCAGCTAAAATCATGAGAATGTAAGCACCTCCACAGAGAATGCATCCAATGCCCATTTTAACCACGCTAGAAGGTTCTTTACCGTGTTTAGCCTGCCAGGACCAAAACATATTCAGCAAGGGTGCGAAGATGAAAATCATGAGCGGATTAAAAGATTGGAACCAGCTTGAAGGAATATTCCATCCCATGAAACTCCAGTTGGTTTTTTCATCGGCCCAAAGCTGCAATGTATTTCCTTGCTGCTCGTAAATAGCCCAAAACATGATATTCAAAGCACAGAGAACAATAAGAACTAACACACTCGCCCATTCTTCTTTTGTCAGTTTACGGCTTTCTTGAGCAGCTGCTTTGGACTCAGTCGACTCATCTTGAGGTATCAAACCGCTTCCCAGCCAATAAGATACAAGCCCCACGATCATCCCTACTCCAGCGGCACCAAATCCATAGTGCCATCCCACAGTTTGCCCTAAAGTTCCGCAAACTAGGGGAGAGAAGAAAGCTCCCAAATTAATTCCCATATAGAAGATAGTGAAAGCCCCATCCCGACGAGGATCTCCTTCCGGATATAGGCTTGCGACTTGAGTTGAAATATTGGGTTTAAAGCAGCCATTACCTGCGATCAAAAATAGTAAGGCTAGAAGAAACATCTTTTCGCTTGCCATTAAAAAATGGCCAATCGCCATCAAAATTCCACCCAAGTACACAGTTCGGTATTGCCCCAAAAGTTTATCGGCCAAGATACCGCCAAAAAACGGGGTAAAATAAACAAAGCCCGTATAAAGTCCGTAAATCTGTGAACTCATCTGTTGAATGTTCATTTGACCAAAGACTCCGACCAAAAAACCCTCTAGAGCCTTATACCCAAGAACATCGGCGGCTCTTGCCGGATCGACGAGGAGATAATTGGTCATGTACATCACTAAAAGGGCTCTCATACCGTAGTAGGAAAAGCGCTCCCACATTTCAGTGGTAAATAGGACATACAGCCCCGCAGGGTGACCTAAAAATTCTTTACCGGACAATTTGGTTTTGACTAAGGTTCTAATGGCGAACTCCTCGTTAGGTTTAATTCTTTGGTATACGGAAAATAGGTTTTAGCTTCAACTATAAAAACGGGTTTGTGAATTTTTATCACTCTTTTTAGGGACTATGTCTTACTGGTTCGTTTTAACACCAGCTTGTAGGTTGGTTTTGGGCATTTCCAAAAACATCGTTTCACTGAGTTGCCGCAATTGCCGAAGAGTTTCTGGATTTATTTCATTAGACAAATCCCCAGAGGTGAATTCAGACCAAAGAGTGTTGATACACTCATGCACAACCTCTTTGTGAAAGGATCTAAAAATACCCTCTCGAACATCTGGGTTGTTTTTAACCCTATTGATTAAGCTAGTGAGTTCAGAGACCGAAGTTCTATCCCCTAATCTTGTTTTGGCCACTTTCAAAATGACCGACTCTACCACTAAGTCAAAAACATCGCCTTTTAAACGTGCCTGAACTAAATTTCTAACATCAATTTTCTGTTTTTCTGCATCGGTCAGATTTTTTTCGATAGCTTCAACTATTTGGTCCTGTTTTTCTAGCATCGCTTTGCGAATCGCCTCGTAATAAGGTGCCATCAATTTTCTAGCCCGCTCCATGCGCAGGGTTGTGGCTAAATCAAAAGCCGAATCTCCCTTAAGTTTAGCTTCAAGGTCTGCTTCTCGCTTTTTTTCGTCAAACTTGTAAAGCTTGTACAACCAAAGGGTGGCACCTGCTCCCCCGAGGGTGATTACCCCATGTTTAAGAACGGGTGAAACATTTTCTTTTCGGCTCCAAAACTGGAAGAAATTCGTATCCTGTGTCAACTTGGTTTTCTTGGCTACTAGGCCACTTAAAATTTGATGACACTCGCTTTTCAGCTTGTCGGCGTGTGAGCTTAAAGCCCCCAGCGGCAACTGGTTTCTTCCATAGTTCACAGAATTTTCCGAAGTAAAATTTCCTGGAGGTAGTTGGGAAGTGTTGACAGGTTTAATCATATCCGCTTTGGGATTTTCAATGACCTCATTAACTTTGGTAATGACCCTTCTTAAAGGTTCTTCAAGCGCTTCGGTGGATTGGATTTTTAGGGACTCATATTTTTCCAACCACTCTTTTCCGGGTTCAGTCTTTAAAAACTTTTGACCCCGTTCGGTTTTCAACCATTGCTCCACTTGAGAGTAATCTGAAATGGAACCAAACCTTTTTTTACTTTTAGTTCCCAAGTGCTTGTTCAATTTTTGATAATGCGAAGGAATCTCCTGAAATGCTTTTTCACTTTCTTCAATTTGCCGCTTAAGATCATCAATTAAAAGATCCACCTCTTGGATCAGCTTTTTTTTATTCTCAATGGCCAAGTTTGTCTCTCTCAGTTGCATTACCATCACATTTCGAGCGGCCAAGGCTGTTTTAAGAGACCCTTTTAACATGTACTGATAATAGAAATAGGTACCTGCTGCGGAGTAAACAACCCAATTCAAAGGGTTGGCCACATCCGTGAGAGAGGATCCCGCTTTAAAAAGCTGGTTGATCCACCCAGCAGAATTGGGAATTTGAGGAGGTAACTCAGGTTCCGCTTTAACTCTCGGTTGAACCACTAACAGACTTAGAACAACTAATTTGACTAATCCAACTTTTACAACAGTTCGCATAGGCTCCCACCACTCTCCTGCGAGACTGTGAGCAATTGGTGTACCAAACCTAAACAACTGTCATTTACTTGTTAAGACGAATAAAAATTAGACATCTTAATCATTTGGGATGTAAAACTGTTAGACAGTCGAATACTTCTTAGACATCCCTAGGGGTGATAAGGCCCTCTTAAGAAGAGAGTCATCGGCAACAATAACTGCATGTTATGGCTAAAAAACTAAAAACATTGATTGCGCTAGTTTTATTGGTACTCATCCTGTCGGTAAGTTTTTACGGGAGATCTTATTTCACTTTAGAGCACCTTCAAAGTCAGCAGGCCAAGTTTCAATCTTATTACTCAGCCCATCCCGTTCTCACTGTAGCTGTGTTTTGTTTCTCGTATTTAATCTGCGCAGCACTAGCTATTCCTGGTGCGACTGTACTCACGCTAGCGGCAGGCGCTCTTTTTGGTTTTGGTTGGGGGCTGTTTCTAGTTTCTCTGACCTCCTCGGTCGGCGCTACATTGGCTTTTCTTTTAGCTCGTTACTTAATGAGAGATTTCTTTCAGGAAAAATTTAAAAAACCCCTAGAAAAAATTAATGCTGGATTTGAAAAAGAGGGGGCCTTCTATTTATTCGCATTGAGAATTATTCCGACCTTCCCGTTTTTTATTGTGAATTCCACGATGGGACTGACTTGCATTAAACCCATCACCTTCTTTTGGGTAAGCCAACTCGGAATGCTTCCAGCCACCGCTGTTTATGTCAACGCTGGAACCCAAATTTCAAAGATACAATCTACTCGACAGCTACTTTCCCCAAATCTCATAGTTTCTTTTACTCTGTTGGGATTCTTACCGTTAATCCTCAAATGGTCCTGGAATCGTCTTAAAAAGGCAAAATAAAACCCCAGAAGTTCCAAATGGATGCATATTCGTTCCTTCCTACCCTAGGGAATCGGACCCTAGTGGCCAAACCATCGGAGCCTGGAGAACCCCGAGTGGATTGAGCCCCGACCTGTATGGTAGTCAAACTTCACTTCTAGTCCGGAGGGAAATGAATCACTATCAAACTCAATTTCAGTCGAAGAAAACAATCCCTTCTGAGTCATAGGCAGCATATCAATCTCGACCCATTCAGATTGGCCCATCTCACGATATAAAAGCTTTCCAGAAATCAAAGGGTCCAAACTTAGAACAGACAAAGCTTCGACAAGCCCAGATGCTTGAGCTACGGCCTTATGTAACAAGTTTCCCTGGATATCATATCCAGCTACCTTAGTTTTTAGATATTCTTCGTCTTTCTGTTTGGCTCCCAAATACAAAGTAGCAATAATCATTTCGTTTGAATCCTTAATCTCTGTAGCTACCAACTCACCTCCAGACACATCCCGAGTGGGCAAGCCATCGCTCAAAAAGAAGAGTTCATGACTAGCGTCGTACTGTTGTTTTTTAATCAATTCGACGGCAGCCATTAAAGGCTTTTCATAACTAGTGCTTCCTCGGGCCACACAAAAAACATCACTCAACTTTTTGGTAGGGAACATCTCTTCTAGCGAGTTAAAAAAGCCTGCCGAGTTTTCAACAACCGCAGAATTAAATGTGAGTACAGCAAATTGACTAGGCCCTTGGGATTTAGCCTGCTTAATCGCATTCTCCACGGCCTGCAATCGTTGGCAACTTTGATTGACTTCTTGGTCTACTTTTTTCATTGAACCCGAAATGTCGATGATAAAAATCATCTTGCGTAGGCGAGGTGTCGATTGAACAGACACCATAAAACGTAGCTTTGTTTTAAGAAAACTCACTGGTTCTAATGAGTATTCTTGGTCTCCCTTGATAATCAATGTTTCAGATAACGAGTAACGATCTCCCCAGGAAACGACTGCATTTGGGAAAATGTTCCCACCTTGAAAAAGAAAGTTGATCGATTCACTGTTTTGGCATCCAATGGCACCAAGCCAAAGAATAGGAAAAACCAACCATTTTTTTCTAAACACGACACACCCAACCAATCTGCGGAGGGAAAACACTTAAGGATATCTTCAAGTGATACTTGGAGGGACAGATGAAGAAACACGGACACTCATAAAATAATGCAAAACCTTTGCCTATCTTTTTTATACCTGACAACTTGCCCACCCTCTGTCGAACTTTTCTTCATTGAGCAGGGCATTTTGACAACTTTCATTCAAAACAACCAACGATTTCCAAAGTTAAATAGCTATGAACATTTTTTTTTCATTTTTAGGACTTTAAACAAGTCGATCCTCCGTGGAATGTTTTTAGGCCGCCCAATCGTCTTCGGTTTAACTAGAGTTACTTCTGGGTCGCATAATCTTCGCTTTTCGACTCTTCGTATTCCGGTAACGTTCGCGCAAAAAATCCAGATACAACCGCTTTAGCGTTAGACTCATGGCTTTTCCTCATTGTTCTATGGAGTTCCCAGAGGATTCCCTGGTCTCTCCATGATGAGGCCACCGGCTTTCGTATTGACTCAAATATAGATGTAACCGGCAGGACTAGGCAGCAGCTTTAGATTTTTGCGACAGCTGTTTCACTCTTAATCTAAATTCTTCTAGTTTGGTATCTAGCATAGCTCTCAAATGGAATGGGTTTAGATCTCTCTTTTTTTCTAGAAGTTCTTTTTTCTTCTCTTCGGACAGGGCCGAGGATTCCATTAGTCTGCGAAATGGAGTTTGTGTTTCATCATATACTTTCTTTATCTTGGCTCCCTCTCTGGCTTTTAGGGCCAGTTTCATTGTGGGAATAAAATAGTTTTGCAAAGGATTCCAGTATTCCGAGTAGATTTCATTCATAAGATTTACCAGTTCTTCGGAGTCAAAGCGTCCATATCCGAATAGACTTCGAACGTGGGTGAAGTTCTTTTGCTCAACATGGCAGTTGTCATTCTTTTGGTATGGGCGGGTTCGGAAGAAGAGAACTGGAGTTTCTCGATCAATAAAGTACTCAAATAGGGTGCGATTCATAAATTCGGAGCCGCAATCTGATTTAAACGCCTTCATAGCAAAAGGAAGAGACAACTCTATGGCTGAGATACCCTCTTTAACCTCTGTTTGCGTCTTAGCCCTTATTGCGCGATTTAAGGTCCAGGTTGACGCGATGTCAGTTACGGTAATTGTACTAGCATAGGATCCTCCTGCAGAATCGCCACAGTGAGCTACTGTATCAGCAGTGAGAAAGCCTGCTTCAGTTACCGAGATGTCTTCAGCTTGAATTGGAATTCGTGCCTTATACCAGTATTTCGCTGGGCGTGTAGTTGAGATTCCTTTTTCCTTCTTCCGTTCGGGTTTTAGAATTCGATCAATAGTCGAATGACTGAGTTTTAAAAGTTTATCTCGCGTATCTTGATCACAATTACCCGCCTGATAGTACTCTAGCCACTCGGGTAATGCTTTTTTAATCCGCTTGGAACAGACTCGGCCCATAGCTCGCCACAGGATGGATAGGTGTTCTCGAACTAAATCCCCATATCGTCGTTTAGCGCCAGGTCGTACTTTTGGCAGCTCTAGGGGGTTGTTTAGTAGTCGAATTGCATATTTGCGGCTATAGCCGCAAATAGCACAAAACTCGTTTAATATGACTTTTTTCTCATTTCGACCACTTTTTTGGTAGCGTTCAATGATGGCAAAAAGATATTGTTTTTTTGCTGAGTGGCTCATTTTAGGCCTCCTTAGTTTTTTGTGTCGCAACAAAAATTCTAAAGTGCTTTTTAAATGAGTCACTCAGTAACTGACTCAAAATCCTGACACCCCGCTAAGTTACCTTAATTGTGAGTCAATGCGCTTTAACTACCGAATTCTTGGGTAACATTATTTACGAGGCCATTCGGTTTCAAAATTCCTCCATATTTGCTTCACAATATTCTGCTACCTTAAAAGTGTTTGCTGGAAGGATTGATTATGAGTCTTATCAAATTACCAAAAGGTGAAGCCTCATTAAAAAATAAAGGGCCTGATTAAGAAACTCGATTCAACAAAAAGGAGCTTTGAATTTACGAGCTTTTAATTACTCCACGGTTGGCTGTTGAACTAAAAAGGGAAATTAAAAAGGAGTCGCCATGAAAAGTTATGAATGTGCCCTATTCCTAGTTTTACTTTTGTCAGGTCTGATGGCTAAAGGTCGGGTTGACAGGGAGCTTACTTTGGATGTTATCGAGGGAGCTCCTGATTCGCCCCAGGCATGCATGAATGCAATCTCAACTACCCTTTGCTTGTGGGGCAATGGGGAGCAGTATCAAGTTGCCTATGATTGCGATGATTTCGCCAATGCTTTTTTAAATCTGTGTAAGAACCCAGAAAATGAACCTCTCGGAATAACCTGTGCTTTTGTGGGTATTTTTTGTGAAACCCATCCTAAACAAAGAATTGCGGGACATGCCGTTAATTTGGCTTGCTACCATGGAACTTGCTGTGGGGTTGAACCCCAAAGAACACCGGGGAAGCCATGCCCAACGATCATTCCAGGAACCTGCTTCCCAGAACCAGAGTTAACGTTTCCGGCTTCTGATACTCGTAAGTATCTGAGTCCGAGCCTATGTAATCAATTTTGTAGGGGTACAAACACGGGCACAGTAGGGGCCTATTGTTTTGTAAGCGAGAGCTCGGTCATTGACCCACATGATTTCCCGTCCGTTCAATGCAGTACAAACCGAAATAAAAACAACCCTCCAGATTTTCAAGGTTGCTGTAGCTGCTGCTGGGATGTTTTGAGTAACTTCCCTAGGAGGAGTTGGGGCAATTGGGGCCTATCCTGTGAACAATCCTGTCAAAGTCAATTTAAAACTCAGGAGTGGTGCCCTGTTCCGCGACAGAGGTAACAAACAGCCCAAATGTCGTATACTGAACACTTCCGCCTCGACCTTATGGTTTGAAACCGCACAACACAGCTTGTTAGGTAGTTTTATTCGCTATAAGGGCCTGTTGAAAAACCCGTCTTAGAAAAATAAAAAGCCAGAATTTCAAAGAGGTTGCTAGCCTCTTGAGGTTCTGTACCGTTGCGATCAGGTACGCTTGTATTTGAACTTTGTGTCTCCCTCTGTATCTTGCTCTCCTTAATCCGTGGTTTTGTTTCGCCTCGCCAACGAGCCCCTCGATCTTCCACTGCCTTTCTCGGAGCTTTGATTTAAAATAAGCCGTGGTCTGCCGCTTGCGAATGAGGTCCACCTCATCTTGGTGATCTCCTCTATGAATGTAGCGAATTTTTTGGGAAGCTTTTTCCGAAACACACTCTTGTCTTAGTGGGCAAGTCAAACAGAGCTTCCCAGGAACTCGGTAGCGCTTTGTCCCATTGGGAAGTGCCGTAAAGGGTAACATGAAATGTTTTTCTGGACAGATGTACCGATCGTTTTTTCTGTCGTAGGCAAATTTACTTCTAGGAATCTTTTCTTTGGCTGTGTTTGCCGCAACCATAGGAATGTAAGGCGTTATTCTTTTAGAACGCAGGTACTGATAGTTCGGACCATTCCCATAAGCCTTATCTACTGCGATTGCTTCGGTTTCAAATCCAAATCGCTCTAGCTGATAATCAATGCGCTCTGCTAAGAGCTGGCTTTCATGCCGGGCACCGGTTGTGACATGGCAATCCGTAATGACTCTTGATTTTGCATCATAGGTGTAATGCCTTTGTCGCAAAGTTTTCGATAACCGCCTGCTCTGGAGACAATCGTCGCATCTGGAGCGGTTGAACTGACGCGGGTATGGTTTGCGAACTTTCGTTGTTTTTTCCCCGTCGCAAAGTCGTGATACTGCTCTTTATAATGACTAGGCTTTTTTGTCTCTGGATCATCATTCTTTCGCTCAACTAATGACCCCAAATTCGCATCAGCATCGATCATACTGGCGTCATGCAATAGTCTTCTAGCCGTTACAAGTCCTGCTCGCCAACAGGCTAAATTATTGACCTTAGCAAGAAAAACGCGTTAAAATTCGGATTATGATTCAGAGACTATGTAAACCATCAAAATCTAATAGTTTTTTTCTTTTTGGTTCTCGGGGAACGGGAAAAACTACTTTCCTTGAGCATTATTTTTCCCCAAAAGACACTCTTTTCGTGGACTTGTTAGATATTCACACTTATGACCAATTGCTTTTGGATCCAAGTCGTTTTGAAGATCTCATCGATGCTAAGGAAAATCGCGATAAGCGCGTTGTGATCGATGAGGTCCAAAGATTGCCTAGGTTATTAGACACCGTTCAAATTCAGATTCAGAAAAGAAAAAGGCAGTTTGTCCTGACTGGCTCAAGCAGTCGACGGCTAAAACAGAAAGGAACAAATCTTCTAGCGGGCCGTGCCTGGGTCTATCATCTTTTTCCATTTTCGGTTTTCGAACTTGGGTCGCAACATAACTTAAAAGATCTGCTTGAAAGGGGCGGCCTACCTGAAGCGTTTTTATCCGAGAATAAAGATAGTGCCCACGAATATTTACGAGCCTATATTAGCACCTACCTTCAAAAGGAGATTCAAGAAGAACAATGGGTTCGTAATCTAGAACCTTTTAGAAAATTCCTATCCGTAGCTGCACAGATGAACGGAAAAATACTCAACAAATCTAAGATCGCCAAAGAAGTCGGCTGCGACGATGTCACAGTCGCAAACTATTTTGAAATTCTGGAGGACACGCTCATAGGATTTCATCTTCCCTCGTACCATACGTCGGTACGAAAAGCCCAACGGCAAAGTCCAAAGTTTTATTTTATTGATCCGGGGATTAAGCGAGCCCTGGAGAATACTTTATCGGTCGACTTACTGCCTCAAACCTACGCGTGGGGCGAGGCTTTTGAACACTGGGTGATTTTGGAGTTTATCAAAAATATTTCCTATCGGCGATTGGACTGGACCTGTCACTATCTGAGAACGAAGGATGACGTGGAAATCGATCTCGTCATTGATCGCCCTGGAAAAAAACAACTTCTGGTTGAAATTAAATCATCGACGAGAGTGGATGCCTCAGATGCCAAGAACCTGGAAACCTTAGGCACCGACTTAGATAAAAAAGCTGAAAAATATTTATTGAGCTTAGATAAGCTCTCTCGAAAGTTTGGCACAACCCAAGCGATGCATTGGATAACAGGGCTAGAAGCGATATTCAAAGTTTGACGATTGCATTTCAAAGGGAAAGAATTGAAATTCAAAGGAAAATTTACCTGCAATAATTCACGGACCTATTTTTAGTCCTGAGTAAATCTTGGATGTATTGTGCTGGTGGAAAAGCTAGTAGCACAAAAGTCCTAGCTCGACTATTAACTATAAATTGAAAATTGGACTTTGGAATACAGCGGAACGCCACTTTTGGGCTACTAGGCGTCGTTATGGTCTTCTTTGACCCTGTAGCTACAGGAAACAATCCAACTGCAGCGCCAGAGAATGGGCAACCCCCTCAGCAGATTGTAGTCGATCCTCCGCGGAATGTTTCTAGGTCGCCCAATCGTCTTCGGTTTAACTAGAGTTACTTCTGGGTCTTAAAAAGGCAAAATAAAACCCCAGAAGTTCCATAAAGAAAATCTGGGGTTTTGATATTCTTAGCTCTTAGGATTTATGCTCACACTCATCGGTATGCTCACCGTGAACCATGTGATGGTGTTTACCATGCATATAGCAAGTGTGTTCAGTACCATCGGCCCCTTTGTGCTGATGTGCCTTATGGCCACACTTCTCACCGTGCTGGTGTTTATGGTTGTCGTGTTTTTTGCATTCAGCTGCTGCTGGGGCTGGTGCTTCGGCCGCTGGGGCTGGAGCTGGTTCGTTTGCAACCAGTCTTCCGCCAACTAGACCCAACAAAGAAATGAACGCTAAGCCTTTAATCATTTGAGATGCCATAGAAGCTCCTTTTGATGTGGTTGAATTAAAATTGAACGGAGAACTTCTAGTATACTCTGAAATTGACCAAAGTAGGTCCGCGGAGCAGCAATTCCGACATGAGCGGTTATGGTGAATGGCTTGAGAATCATGACATCCGCAACTTTTTTAAAAATGTGGTTGGCCATTAGGCCTTTACCCACATCGTCGCCTGAAGTGTTGGAGAGCTCTCCTCACTACAGGAAATCTCCCATTTGGGCTCAACTCCCCCGAATTCACTCTTTGATTCCAACGGCAATAGCTCGATAAAACGCTTTCACGAATAGGGGCCGGAACAGGCTGATATCGGCTAGTATTTGGGTCCCAATAAATGAGTTGTCCCGACTCTCCAATCAAAATCGGTTTATCACCCATACAGAAGTTGGCCCCACATTGGCCCAATGTAGCCGAACCATTATTTGGAGTGCTAGGTGTCGTCGATGGTTGTTGGGTAAAAGGCTGAGGCGACGGGGTTGACGGGGTTGACGGGGTTGACGGGATCGCATCAGTCGGAGGTTTCGTCAAACCCGAAAAAGGGGAATAGAAACCCGAAGGAGGGGAACTTTGAGTTTGAGGCTTCGTAGGAATTAGAGGGGACCCAGAATTAGCCCGGTTAGCGGGGCCCCCGCTCTGTGTGTGCTTCATTTTCCTTTTTTCTATCTCGCTCAGTCGAAGTGAACAGCCTATCTAAGTTAGCTGTTGATTTTTTGCCTTCGCTACAAGCTTTCGCTGCATCACAAAATGCATTATCTCTGAGCAACCCCTCGAGCTTGGCCTTAACAAACTTTCCAACGAGCCCATCATTGTAGGTATTTTCAAGAATGGCTTGCTTTAGCTCAGCATTCTCAATTTTACTATTCAGCTCTTCCATTCTTTGAGTAACGTGGGCCTTTTTGAGTTCCGCAGTTAAATTATCAATATCATTTTTCATGTTTTGCTGAGCTTGCTGCTGGGCTGCTTCAGTTATTCTTTGACCTTCTTTATTTTGTGCCAGGCCCCTTTTAAGATTAGCATTGTCTTGTCCCAATTTAGCTATATCAACATTCAACTTTTGTACTTTTGCTTCCATCTGCTTTTGCTCAGCCATTGCAACGTCACGGCTTTTTTTTGCCGTTTCCAACTCTTTTTTAACAACTGATACCACGGCCTCCGGAAAAGTTCTTCCGTCTTTAGGGTTACTAAGTGTTTCAAGGTCACTGATGGTTTTATCAACAGCTTCAACCGTATTTTTAGCTTTTTGGTAGGCTCCATTAGCTTGTGCTAAGTCGTTTTCAAATTGTTCAATTGTTTGTGTTTTTTCAGCAATGAGTTTTGTTTGTTCAGCAATATTTTTGGAATACTTTTGTAGTTGCAGGTCAAAAGACTCACCGGCTTCTTTTATATCTTTTTGATATTTTGTTTCTGCATCTCTTGTGTCTGCATTGACAGTGCTGATTGGAAAAAAGTTGATGAGAGAGTAAATTGACAAACCCAACATCGAGAATTTCATCGAGTGCTCCTTGAGGTACAACCATTGAAACGGGACAATTATTTGTTAAAGATGACTCGCTAAGTTTACCCCGCTTCTCCCTACAAAAAAATACACAAAGCAGCATTGGCGGCTAGGTAATGTCTCGATACATCTTGACGACATTTTGATAACAGGCGCTGTAAGAAGTGTCTTTTGTTTTTGAGAAATTATATGTGGAGTTGGAAACGGATTAAGGAGCGAAAGGAGCTCTTGTTGTTGCAGCCATTAAAAAGCTGCCCATGAAATCTACTATTTCTGAGCTCGTTAAAAAATGTCCCGCATTAGGCCTGGATTACAGTCACAAATTATTACCTGAGTAGCATCTCGCGGGTATCTTGAAGAGGACATGGCGAGGCGCGGACGCAGCTTAGATAAAAAAGTAACTATCTAGGGCGATGCGAGACAGATAAATGCACTCATTTTAGGACTCGTTATCGGAAATAAGGATACATGGGGTATTGCCCATAAGGATACTGGCCGTATGGATATTGCTGATAAGGATAACCGCCATAATACGGGTATTGAGGATACTGGTTGTTTGGATATTGAGGATACTGATTGTTCGGGTATTGAGGATACTGATTGTTCGGGTATTGAGGATACTGATTGTTCGGGTATTGAGGATACTGGTTGTTCGGGTATTGAGGGTTCTGGGTGTAATAGTTGGGGTTATAATTAGGACAGTTGGGATTTGTCGTATTTACTCCCTGAGGACAGTCCCCACTATTGTTACTACCGCATGAACTTAACAATAAACCCACAGCCACCAACGATACAGCAAACAGCTTTTTCATAAACCATCCTTAAATCCGCTTAGGACACTCCATTGCGGTTACATACCGCAAGCTGAAAGTCTCAAAAGCAAGGATTAAGCCAACTCATCTTTTAGCTCTCGGACATGGCTAGTTTTCGTAATAGGTGCTGTAATCTCTCAGGCGGCTATGACACTTTTTGCTCTATCCTCTCCCCTCTCTGCCACCACTTGGGGTTTCTCACCTAGACTTAATTGGGGCAGCGATAATTCAATTGAGATGAGTCCTCAATAAGCTTGGAAAGAACCGAGCAAAGCGGATATCCCATTTGACTAGCCACTTTGGCTTTTCTTACCAAGGCCTCAGATGGGGATTCATGACCAGAATAAGATAGAGAGGAACCTTCAAAAGAATGAAAGGCTACAGCCCCCTTTCTGGGAACCCACAAAAAATCAGGGTGAGCATTGCTATGCCATTCTCCCCCGGTTATTTCATATCCTGTTCCCTTTTGGGTTAACTCCAAATCGTAGTAATATGACACTCGAATAAAATGGTCGGTTCGAACTGAATCACCGTGGACTGGAGAAACCTCTGCCAAATAAACAACGTTAACTATGACCCCTACAATTTTATCGATTTTGGAATCATCATGAGCACCGGAACTAGGAATCCGCCGTCCTCGCGTTAAAGGTTTTTGAAATCGGTCTTTGCTTTTAAACCGTTCATCGTACGACACCGCAACTTGGGACCAATCATTACTTTGTTCTTCAGGATTTAAAGGATTGAAAAAAGTGAATCGGTAAGACTTGATAGGCTGATTCCAAACTTGATAATCGTAAGCCGCATCCATCACAAAAGAGGCTTTAGCTAAACCAATTAAGTTACCTAATGCCAAATGAAATGAAGCAGGATTATTATCGAAGCAATCCGAATCTTTCAATCTTCCATTTTCATAAACCTCGGGTTGTTTACTGTTGCAACGATTCCCAATAAACTGATTCATGAAATCTCCGTTAGCCCAAGCTAAAGTCGTCAGAGCTCGAATGTCGTGTGGGAACCATTTGACTCGTGTTCCTTGAGGTCCCCACAACTCTACACTCCTCATCGGCTTTGGAGCCATCATCGCTGCCGCTGCCCATCCGTGGCACAATCCCATCCACCCTTCCACATCTCCATTTTCATCGACAAATTGACTTCCCTCCCCTTTTTGCTCATGGGTCAAATGAAAATCGAGATCATTGACACTGAGGTCATATTTTTCCGAAGGTGACCAACTTTCAATTTCTTGATTCAGTGAACTCACGTTAAATTCCGAAAGTGCCTTTACCCAAGAATCGGGCTGAACAAATGAGGCTACAGCTTCTTTATAGTTTTCAAAATACTCACCCTTTGAGTATCGATAGGAAATCCCCCCATATTTCAGCTTCCAATAATCATCGGACCACAGATCTATTTGTGTCTCCCCCGTCGTGGGTAATTTATCTACTTGAATCTCAGCCCGCTCCAGCCAACTCCGCGTTAAATTTTCTATTCGATCGTAAGCTTCAATAGTCTCCCAGCTTCTAGTTTTTTCTCTACCTTCGCAATTCCCCTGCCACCCCCACCGTTTTCGCGAGCGGCATTCCGCTTTTTGAAATTTCAAACTTAATTTATTAGCCGCTAAAGTCTGAAAAGTCTCAGATTCGCGCTCCCCGATTGAAGCAGATTGATCTTTAAGCCATGAATTCGGAAAAACTTCCTCATTGCTGCTGATTGAAACCTTTCTGGGTCGTTCATTTAAAACTCCGACGTCCGAAGACTGCGAATAAACTCTTTTAATTTTTTGAATCAACTCCTTCTTTTCTAGTTCACTGGGCTCGATACTTCCTTGTAGCAGGCCAAAAGATCCAACCCACAGAACTCCAAAGACACATTTTGTCTCAAATTTCATCGCTTCTCCCTTGTTCATAACTTTTTATTTTTATGTGCAACACCAATGCCCGTTTGGATTTGAGTGGCACTCAGCTTGCAGAATTTGATTACCAACCAAAATAGAGGAGATGCTCCATGAAATTAGGCTACATTCTTCTAGCAACCTGTTTTTATTGTTTCCAATCTGTAGAGGCGGGAACGATTCAAATCACAGGGGTCGGTGAATCAAGTGCCCCCCCAGATCAATTTACGATTCAAATGACAGTCAACTCCATCTGTTACCCATCAACTCTTCAGGCTAAAAATGCCAATGCCTTGATCGCTAATCAAATCGTTGAACTCTCAAAACGGTTTGTGAGGAATGAAAGTGACAAAATAACCACCAATCCAGGTGGGTTTATCCGGGAAACCGAGTATCTTCCCAATGAAAACGGAAGAACAAAAATATTATGTGAAAGAAAATGGAAGACATGGAACACGATTTCCATCACTCTACACGAGTTATCACAATTTCCAGAGATTCAGGATGAACTGGTTAATTTCTTAACTCCCCTTGAAGCTCTACAACCCAACATCCAAGAGCAATCGTTTGTCCAGTTGTCTTCACCTCATTTTGGAATTTCGGACCCCAAACAACACCAACTGAGAAATGAGGCTCAACATGCAGCGCTCAACGATGCCAAAGCCCAATTTGAAAACTTCGATGCAAACTGCCACTTTCAAGGGGCAAAATTAAACAGTTTGAGTTCACCTGCGTTTAACACCACCCTAAGATATGGTGCAAAAATGGCAACGGAAGCTGACAGTTCTACCCCAACAATACCCGATATTATTACAGTCAGCGCCGTTTGGAATTTGATCTGGGAGTTCAATTCGGCTTCTGGATGTTACCGTTAACAAATTAAAATAGAAAGGACACATCATGGCTATTTCTCAATATATGGAAACAAAAGTAATTTGTTGTCCACCTAACGCAACTCTTTCTCAGACTGCCAAACTGATGAAAACCAATAATGTGGGAGCTATCATTGTTCAAAAAAATGGTAAACCGCAAGGAATGGTAACCGATAGAGACTTAACCATTAAAGCCATGGCTTTGGGCAAGAATATCGATTCCACATTAGTTTCTGAAGTGATGACACGTCCTGTGATTTCAGCCAAGGCTCAAGAAGGGGTCTACGAGGTCATTAGCAAAATGAAAAAAGCTAAGATTCGCAGGATGCCTGTGGTGGACAATTCAGGAAAAGTGGTTGGAATTATCTCTTTTGGAGACATCGTAGGACTGCTTTCCGATGAGTTTTCTCATTTGAGTCAGGCTGTACTTCCTCACCGTGGTTCTTCAACAATGAAAAGAGCGGCCTAATTCAAAAGCCAGGGGGAGAAATCTCCTTGGCTTCGCTTTGATATTCATGGGTTCTTCCCTGAACTCGCACCACAGCTTCTTGCTTTCATCCAAAACTGCTCGTAACATGGGTAAGAAACTGTGGAACCTAAAAAAAATCAACATTTTCTTAAAAGGTTTAATTTTGCTCTAGCCGGAATTTGGCATGCGCTAAAAACTGAAAAAAGCTTTAAGACACAAATTCTCCTGACTCTTTTTCTTTTTGGTATTTTATTTTTTTTAAAACCCTCCGCTCTATGGACCTCTATTTTTGGACTGTGCGTGAGCCAAGTCCTTTCCCTTGAGCTGATAAATGCCTCTCTGGAATCCTTGTGCGACGAGGTTTCTCAGAAAGAGAATCCTAAAATAAAAGTTGCAAAAGATTGTGCGGCTGGGGCTGTGTTAATCAGTTCGCTTATTTCTGTTTTCATTTTTCTTATTTTTCTTCTTTCGAGATAACTCAAAAAACCCACACTTTGGAACAGAGTTTGCATTTTTTTTAAACCAAAGAGAGGTTTCAATGAATGCAATTAGCTTAATCAAAGAAAAATTGAGTCTACTCACTCGAGATCCTATTTGTGATATTGAAGAAACTCATTCGCATACCATTTTAAGTTTTGATCTTCCCAACATGAAACCCGAGGACTTCGATATCTCCGTCAATGGAAAAAATTTACTCATTTCTGTAAAGCGTCATCATATTTGTCCTCAAGGTTCCGAAAACACAAAAGTGATTGCATGTCACCATCACAACTTCTCTAGGGAATTCTCCTTTCCTATTCTTCTTAGTGCAGATCGTTTAGATGCCTATTACCAATCGGGTATTCTGCGTATTGCAGTTCCCAAAGCAGCTCTCATGGTCCGACAAACTGTCCCAGTTGGGGACAGCCCCTGCGGCATTTTCACCCCCGCAACTAAGGAAAACATTTCTCCTATAGAGTCTTACTCCGATATTGATGACTACGACTGGGAATAGTTAGGACACTGATTGCGTTTTAATTCAGGTCTGTTAAAACCCCTGTATGGAGAGCCATCAAAACCTCGAGCTTGGACTGAGCGAATTGGGAAATCTTAAAATTGCCCTTGATCAAGCTGCTATTGTTGCCATTACCGACTCGAAAGGAGTGATTACTTTTGTCAATGATAAGTTTTGCCAAATCTCCAAATACGACCGCTCGGAATTAATTGGAAAAACCCATAAAATCATCAACTCTTCTTTTCATCCAAAAGAGTTTTTTAAAGACATGTGGTCCACTATTTCTCAGGGTAAAGTCTGGAATGGAGAAATTAAAAACAAAGCCAAAGATGGTAGCTTTTATTGGGTTGAAACCACTATCGTCCCTTTCGTACTCTCCCAACCCTCTAAAGAAACAGGATTAAAACTTGATTACAGTTATGTAGCAATTAGATTCGATATTACGCAACAAAAAGAAAGCGAAGAAAATTTCAAAGAACTTTTTAATGCTTCATTTGAAGGGACTCTAGTTCATAAAGAGGGATTCGTTTTAAATGCCAATTTAGCAGCCTCTCATATTTTTGAAGCTTCGAATAACACTCTCTTAGGTCAGCAACTGCTAAACATTCTTCCTAAAGAAGTTCGGGAAATCTTTTTATCGACTTTTGGTTTAAAAAAAGAAAGCCACTTTGAGGCTATTCTCACTAAAAAAAACAATACAAGAGCCTTCTTAAGATTTTCTTCAAAGCCTATTCTCTACAAAGGTCAGGCCGCACAATTACTCACTGTCAGAGATGAAAGCGAACAACGGATTTTACAAGGGCAGTTGGCTCAGCAAGAAAGACTAGCTTCGATTGGGTTTTTGGCCAGTGGTTTAGCACATGAAATTGGAACCCCCATGGGAGTGATTCGAGGACGAGCCGAATATCTTTCCCTTTATCCTGACAATCAAAAAAATGTTCGTTCGAACATGGAAATCATTATTAACCAGATTGATCGAATCTCTAAACTTATTTACTCTTTGTTGAACGTGGCCCGAAGAGATAATCCAGAGTCTATCTCGACACTCTGTTTGAATGATGCTTTGGAAGACATTACCCGACTATTATCGAGCTCACTTTCAAAAGAGGGAATTGAGCTAAAGTTAGAACTTGAGCCAAACATTAATATCCATGCGAATAAAAGTCAGTTAGAACAGATTTTTCTAAACCTCTTGGTCAATGCAATACACGCTATTAAAACACGTTCACTCACAGACAAATCTACTCGCTTTCAAATTACTCTCAAAGCGATTGTCGTTGGGGAATATTGGGAAATCTGTCTCACAGACAACGGATGTGGAATTGCCGAAAGTCATCTAAAACATATTTTTCAGCCTTTTTTTACAACCAAAGACCCTGGTTCCGGAACAGGATTAGGTCTCTCCATTGTCCAGCAGATCATTTTTTCCTGGCGTGGTAATATAAGGTGCGAGAGCAAGGAAAATATAGGCACCAGCTTTTTTATCCGAATTCCCAAAGCTTAAACTTATGACGGATCACTTTATCGCCACTAAGGTTTGTCATTGCAATCGTCAAACCCATAAACTCCACAAAATTTGCATTACTGGGGGCCCAGGAGCAGGTAAAAGCGCTCTCATTGAAATGGCGAGAATGCAATTCTGCCCCCATGTAGCGCTCCTTCCCGAAGCAGCAACTATTTTGTTCACGGGTGGTTTTTGGAGAGAAAATTCCCAAAACGGAAAAGAGGTCGCGCAACGAGCCATTTTTCACATTCAAAAAGAGTTAGAATATTTTGTGGAACTTGAAAAAAAATATGCTCTAGCTATTTGTGACAGGGGAACATTGGACGGCCTGGCTTATTGGCCTAAATCTCCCAGAACTTTTTTTACCGAGTTGGGATCTTCTAGAAAAAAGGAACTCCTTAATTACTCGGCAGTCATCCATCTAAGAACACCTTCACTCGAAAACGGTTATAACAAAAAGAATCCGATGAGGATTGAATCGGTCAAAGAGGCTTTGGAAATGGATGCCAAAATCGAAGCCGCTTGGGAGGGTCATCCTCGAAGATTTTTTATTGAAAGCTCAGAAAGTTTTATGGAAAAGGTGGAAAAGACCTTCAATGTCTTGAGACAAGAGATTCCCAGCTGTTGTCTAGCCCCGGAGAAATGGAGCCCTTGAACATGAGAAGGAACCTTTTAACTTTTTGCCTGTGGCTGGCTTTGATAGATGGCCCAGCTCTTTCAAGTGATCCAGCTCTTACTTCAGAAACTTCAGTGCCCTCGATTAACACCGTTCTCCTTGGACTTGATTTGGAATTTATCGTTCCTGATAATCTTGCAGGTTTATCGGTTCCCCAAACTCTGTCAGGAGCTCATTTGGGTCTTTCGATGGGGCAAGACGTTCTTCAACTCAGTGCTTTTTATAATTCCAATCAAGAAACATCGGCTTTGATACTGACTGAAGTGGATTATCGATTTCACCTTTCAACCCCATTTTTTACAGGCTACGCGCTGGCGGGGCTCCATTACCTTCACTTTAGAATAGCTTTGAAAGATAAAGAATTTGTAGGTCCCGTCGCGGGCTTTGGTCTCGACCTTCCCATGGCGCAAAAGTTTAAAATGGGATTACAAATGAAACTCTACTATCCGAGAAATTTCATTCTTGGCTTTGGTGGAGGATTCTCTTTTTTACTTTGATAAATAGCTCTTCACGAAAAAGCCGACAGTCATTCCCAACATAGAATAGAAAGTGCTTTTTTCACTCTTAAGGGCCGCTAGAAAGTTAAAAGCGTGTCCACTCGATTCAACGGAAGGCCTGAAAGAAGGAATCCATCTAGGAACTTTCTCAATATATTGCAAATAACTTTGGCCAAAAGTCTTGCTTAAAATCTGTTCCTCAAAAGAGACAATGAAATAATATTCCACACTTGAATAAACAAAGATAAAGAGACTTAAAAGTCCGAAACCAAAAATAAGCCCACACAGGGTGTACATAGCAATATTAGCGATATACAGCGGATTTCTGACAAATCGGTAAGGCCCCGCATGAACTAATTGCTGAACCGTGTCACCTCGAGTTCGAGTGGTGCTTCCCGCATGGCCAACAGCCCAAACTCTCAAGCTTTCTGCCAACAATACCCCCAAAATGAGCAATACGTATTGGGTGGGACTCCAAGTCAATTCTGCTGGAAGGAGAAACAACATCAAAAACAGCGGAATTGGCGAAAAACTCCGCCAACGAAACCAAGTTCTGCCGATTTGGGCCGAAAGGGGCCAAGATTTTTGAGCTACTGTAACATCTGCTGACATAGTGGCTTTAATGAATCATAACTTCCGGAAATACGGCAAGTTGAAATAACGAAAATTCCTAGTTGTCGGTCAAAATCGGTCGCTTTATAGTGATTCCTATCGGGGGCAAATTTTTGTGAATATACAGTTACCAAATATTTGGAATTCAGGTTGGGTAGAGGTCATTTGTGGCTCAATGTTTAGCGGTAAAACGGAAGAGTTAATCCGTCGGATAAAACGGGCTCAAATTGCGAAACAGAAGGTTCAAATTTTTAAACCCATCATCGACAATCGTTATTCTCAAGAGCACGTCACTAGCCACTCTTCAATGAGGGTAGATGCTCAAAACATTAATAATATTGAAGAGATATTAACAAGTTTAGATGACAACACCCGTATTGTAGGTATCGACGAAGCTCAGTTTTTCTCTTCAGCGATTGTCGAAGTGAGCCAAAGATTGGCCAACCGTGGCCTAAGGGTCATTATTGCTGGATTAGACTTGGATTATCGAGGGGTTCCCTTTGGTCCGATGCCGTTACTTATGGCCACCGCCGAGTTCGTAACTAAAATGTCGGCGATCTGCACCGTTTGTGGTAATACCGCTAGCCGCACCCAGAGAAGAAAACTCGATAACTTAGAGAACAACGAAAATCAGGTGCTAGTAGGGGCCGATGAGTTTTATGAAGCCAGATGCCGAAGATGTTACGAACCCCCGGTTTAGACCGTGGGCTAAAATAGCCTCGCCTGCTGCCAATTACTCTCAAACCCACTGGGATCTCAAAAAACGGGAACTCGCGCAACCCCTCGGTGAAAAATATTGGTTGGATAAGGGGCACACACCCATTCCGTCCGAAACTTTTAAACCCAACACAAAAATATGGCTCGAAATCGGAGCTGGAACCGGGGGTTTTTTCTTAGAACTTGCTAAAAACCATCCAGACACCCAATTGATTGCGATTGAGAGATGTAAAATCCGCTCAGGCCGGATGATCCAAAAATTTGTTAAATCTCAACTCCCCAATATTCAAGGGTTCCGAGGTAATGCCATCCCTGCACTCATTACTGGAATCCCCTCGGAAAGCTTGGAACGAATTTATATTTTGTATCCCTGTCCTTGGCCCAAAAATGCTCACAGAAAAAATCGTTGGTACTTACACACCGTCATGCCTCACATGATAAGAATTTTAAAACCAGGGGGTTTGATAATCTGGGCCTCAGACCAAGAATTCTATATTCGTGAAGCGACTTTTGTAAGTGAATCGAAATACCCACTAAAAACTCTATATAGTGGTGTTATCTCCCCAAACTCGTGGAATGCCTTAGAATCTTTCCCTCAGGGTAGAAGCTCTTTCGAGAGTAAATTTTTTAGCCGTCAACAGCCTTGCTACGAACTGATTAGCCAAAAAATTTAAAGTCCCTTTTATTTTTAGTTTAAACGCACACTTGTCATTTTAGAAATACCAGCTCGTTCCATAGTCACGCCATAAAGAGCCTCAGCAATTTCCATAGTCTTTTTATTGTGAGTGATCATAATGAACTGAGTTTTTTCAGCCATCTTCTTAATCACGGTGTTGAAACGAGAGACGTTGGCATCATCTAACGGCGCGTCGACCTCATCCAGCAGACAGAATGGACTTGGTTTTCTTGCAAAAATAGCAAGAATCAAACTTACCGCTGTGAGAGCTTTTTCTCCTCCGGACAAAAGCGTAATACTTTTTAAGCTTTTTCCTGGGGGCTGGACCAAAATATCCACTCCGGCATCATGGCCAGGGACTTCCGTTTGAATGAGAGAAAGCTCCGCTTTTCCGCCATTGAACAAAATGGGGAAAATCTCTTTGAACTTTGAGTTAACCGCTTCGAAAGTTTCAGTGAATCTAACCTGAGTTGTCTCATCAATTTTCTTGATTGCTTCTTCCAAAATG
This sequence comes from Deltaproteobacteria bacterium, assembly GCA_900299195.1. Classification (GTDB taxonomy): domain Bacteria; phylum Bdellovibrionota; class FAC87; order UBA2466; family UBA2466; genus UBA2466. The sequence continues at coordinate 36,764 of OMIX01000071.1, read as the reverse complement.
GAAATGGAGCTTTCAAGATCTGTTTTTTGAGTCATCAAGAAATCATAACGTTTCTGAACTTCATCAAACTCCTGAATAGCAGTTAAGTTAACTTCCCCGTACCTTGATACTTTCTCCCTAATGTTCTTTAAATACTCTTCCAAAAGCGACTTCTTTTCATTCTCAAGAAGAAGCGCCCAATTCAAATTCAATTGTTCCTGGAAAAGAGGAAGCTTTTCAATCTCGATCTGAACCGATTCATCAAAGGGAACAGGTTCACGCTGGTATCTTTCTATCGATATTCCGCACAAATGTTCGTAATTGGATTGCTCCTGACTGACTTGAAGTTCCAACTCTTGAATTTCTTGCAAAACCGTTTCTCGACTTTTTTGAAGTTCAGATTTTTTATCTCTAAGCTCCTGAAGTTTGGTGCAAGTTTCATTGAAAGCTTGCTTAGTATCCGACAAATGGACAAGAACCTCATTTTTTTCCTGTTCGGACGACGCTAACTGATCTTTCACCTCTGAAATATTCTCATCCATGTGGTGCAACTCAACTTCAGATGAGCGAAAATTATTTTCTAATTGAACCAACCTTCGCGAATCATTCTCAATTTCGTTTTGGGTGGTCTCAAGCTGGAATTGAATACTGTTCATCCTCTCAGTCAATCTCGAGAGTTCAACTTTTCTGTCGTTAATTTCCTGAGTAGCTGTCTCCAAAGTAGCATTAGCTTGAGCTAGTTGTGCCTCCACTCCGTCGAGTTCCACTGCGTTTTCTTGAACTTCCTGATGGAGCCGCTCGATTTCACTTTGGGCTTCAGCTTTCAACCTTAAAACATCCTGAATTTGGCCTTCATTTCTTTGGAGCTCTTGTTCTAAAAACGCCAAATCTCGTTCTGAACGGCCCAGATCGACTTGAATCTTTTCTTTTTCCTTACGGTGTTCAACGCTTTCAATGTGAATCGAAGAAAGCTTGTCCTTAAGCTCTGAATGCATTTTTTCCTGAGCTTGTAAGTGCTGCAATAAATTTTCCCGCTCCTGCTCGAGTTGAGCCACTTGTTGCTCCAACCCAGTCGCTACCGTGACCAACTCATCAATTTCACGGCGTCGCGCAAAAACTCCTGTTCGAGTAGGCATATTTCCGCTGGAGATTGAGCAATCATCGTGACTGATGGTCTTATTCTTTTGATTAAGAATCGTGATATTTTTGTGCAAGGATCGCAAAGAGAACAATTGCTCGGTTTCAGAAACCATGAAGCAATCCCCTAGCGTCCATCGAGCAATCGATTCATAACCTGGTGTGACCTCAATATAATTCAGCAGAGGCGTTCCTTCAGCAGGGATGGCACCCACTTCCGTTTGAGGTTCCAGATCATTAAGCGCTAAAATTTTAACTCGCTCTAAGTTTTTATCGGTAATTAGATGAGCCAAATGTTTAGCTTCATCTGCTGTCGAAACCACTAAAGTGTTCATGTCAGCGCCTAACAGAGTCTCTAAATGGTCTTCGATTTCCTTAGAAGGTTTCAGAACTTCAGCTAAAGGAATCGCTTGAATCCCAGTGCCTTCAAGCTGCGATAGAATTTCACGCGCAGTCGGAGAATACCCCTCTAAATTTTCCTGTAACTCTTTCAAAGAATCTAACCTAGATTTTTGATGGTGATAGTTCTCTCGAGCGTCGTATAATGTTTTTTCTAGATCGGACAGCCGAGTAGAAATCGTCTCTAAATCTATCGATAAGGTAGAAACCTCTCCCTCTGCTTGGGCGGCCCTTCCCGAACAATCAGAAATTTTACTCTCTACTTGAATCAAAATCTCACGATGCGATTCAATACTGTTTTGAGTCTCAAGCTTTCTCGATTCAAATTGAGTTTTTCTCTCGATAAAATCTTGTTCTTTCGCTTCAAAATTCTGAATTTGGCTCTCAAGGGTCACCAAGCGATGAGAAGCTTGGTTCTTTCGGTGGTTCAGGACCTCTCGTTTATTATTTGCACGATTTTTTTCTTCTTGAACCTGGCGAATTTCAGTTTCTCGAACTTGAATACCTTCAGAGATTTGAGCCATTTCGACAGAAACGGCTTCTTTTTCTTGAACTTCAGATTGTTCCTGAGTCGTCAAAGTCGAAATCTCATCTCTGAGTCTTTCTTGTTCCTGCTTATTTTCTTCTATCGTTTGATTTAAGAAGCTTTTTCGTTCTTCAAGAAGATGAATTTGACTTTCAAGTTTCTGAGAAGCCAATGAGAGGTTGCGTTCTTTTTCGGTTAAAGATTGATAGGCTTTTTCCTGATCAATTCTTAAAACTTCTGAAGTCGTAAGATCACTATCCACTTCAGCAAAAAGAGCATCCGACTCTGATCGTTGATTGATCAATGTGTTCTTTTTCTCAGTCAAAGAATCGATCTGATTTTTGTGAGTAAATAGATTCCTACCCAAGAGATAAAGATCGACTGTTTCTAATTCCGATTTTATCTCTTTGTATTTTTTGGCTCGAGTCGCTTGAACTTTCAGACTTCGAATTTGTTTTTCGAGCTCAATCACAATATCTTGCAAACGCTGCATATTGGCTCGTGTGGCTTCTAATTTTCTCTCAGCTTCTTTGCGTTTGGCTTTGTATTTGGTGATCCCAGAAACTTCTTCAAAAATATACCGCCGCTCTTCGGGCTTTACGTTAATCATGCGATCAATTTGCCCTTGCTCAATGATCGAATAAGCCCGCTTACCTACTCCGGTATCCATAAAAAGTTCATGAATGTCTTTAAGACGGCATTGAACTTTATTAATGAGATATTCGCCAGTCCCATCCCGATAAACTCGACGAGTGACCGAAATTTCATCTCCTTTATCAAATGCAGAAAAACTCGGAGAAAGACTAACCCCTTGTCGATCCAGTACTAAGCTAACCTCGGCCATCGATGTCGGAGCTTTAGTGTCAGAACCGTTAAAAATAACATCGGTCATGGAATCGCCCCGTAAATGCTTGGCGCTTTGTTCTCCCATCACCCATTGAATCGCATCAACGATGTTACTTTTTCCGCAACCATTGGGTCCCACAACCCCAGTAATTCCCGGTTCAAAAGTTAAAATGGTTCTATCCAAAAACGATTTAAAGCCTTGCAGCTCGAGTCTTTTTAATCTCATTTTCCTCTATTCACTTTTTGTTTTTTAATGCGGCCTGCGCTGCTGCCAATCGGGCTACTGGAACCCGAAAAGGCGAACAACTCACGTAATTAAACTTTAACCTGTGGCAGAATTCAATCGTAGAAGTGTCCCCCCCGTGTTCTCCACAAATCCCAATTTTGAGATTACTATTGCCCATTCTGCCCCGTTCACATCCTAGCTTAACCAATTCACCGACCCCATCTTGGTCTAACGAGACAAAAGGATCAACATTGAAAATTCCCCGCTCAATATAACGAGGTAAGAAAGAGCCTGAATCATCCCTGGACAGACCCAAAGTCATTTGGGTTAAATCATTAGTTCCAAAGGAGAAAAAGTCAGCTTCCGTAGCGATTTTATTAGCAACAAGAGCAGCTCGAGGAATTTCAATCATCGTTCCAATGCGGTAAGTCAATTTTACGGGATACTTTTTGAGAACCTGCTCACAAACTTCTTTGATCTCTTCTTTTAAAATACGAAACTCTTCAAAAGTTCCTATAAAAGGAACCATGATCTCAGGCTCAATTTTGAATTCTTCTCGGTGAACCAACTCGCAAGCCGCTTCCATGATGGCCCTAACTTGCATCCCATAAATTTCTGGATAACTAATAGCCAGCCGGCAACCCCGATGGCCCAACATGGGATTAAACTCATGGAGAGAACGGATTTTAGCATTCAAAGCTTCTCTCGAAGTGTTCAAAAGTCGCGCGACATGAACAATCTCATCTTCGCTTTTAGGTAAAAACTCATGAAGAGGGGGATCTAGAAGACGAACGGTGACGGGATATCCCTTCATCTCTCGAAAAATAGAGACAAAATCCTCTTTCTGCATCGGAAAGATCTTTGATAAAGCCGCCTCTCGTTGAGACCGCGTGTCGGCTAGAATCATTTCACGGACCAAAATCAATCGGGATTCTTCAAAAAACATGTGCTCTGTTCGACAAAGCCCAACCCCCTCGGCTCCGAAACCTCTTGCTACTTTGACATCATGGGGAGTCTCAGCATTAGCCCGAATTCCAAGAACCCTTTTTTGATCGACCCACTTCATGAGTTCACTGAAATATTGATCGAGCTGACTATTAACCGTAGGAACATGTCCGAGAATCACTTCCCCGGAGGCCCCATCAATCGTAATGATGTCTCCACGTTTGACTGTGTATTGAGCGACTTTAAAAACTTGATTCTTGTAGTCGATACTAATCGCTCCACATCCAGCCACACAGGGTTTTCCCATACCTCGAGCCACCACTGCAGCATGAGAGGTCATGCCTCCTAAGGCAGTGAGAATCCCTTCACTCGAATCCATACCGACAATATCTTCTGGAGAAGTTTCATGACGTACCAAAATAGCTTTTTTACCCGATTTTTTCATCGCTTCGGCTTCTTCCGATGAAAACACCACTTCACCCGATGCGGCACCGGGAGAGGCAGGTAGGCCCTTCGCCATGACTGTTTTGGGAGCTTTGGGATCCAATCGAGGATGCAACAACTGCTCTAATTGCTCGGGAGCGACTCGAGTGACTGCGACCTCTTCACTAATCAATCCCTCTTTCACCATTTCGACAGCAATTCTAACCGCCGCAGAAGCGGTTCTTTTTCCCGTTCTTGTTTGTAATAAATAAAGCTTATTTTTTTGGATAGTGAACTCAATATCCTGCATGTCACGAAAATGGTGTTCGAGTTTTTTGTAAAGTTCGACCAACTCTTGAAATGCTTTGGGAAACTGAACTTCGAGCGTAGGAAGAGAGGAACCATTCGAAGATTCTTTATTAATCGGACAAGGCGTTCGAATGCCCGCTACGACATCTTCCCCTTGAGCATTCTGCAAATACTCACCGAAAAATCTACCTTCGCCGGTTGAAGGATCTCGAGTAAAAGCTACTCCTGTCGCACAATCATCCCCCATATTTCCAAAAACCATGGCCTGAACGCTGACTGCCGTTCCCCAATCTTCAGGAATTTTATGAATTCGACGGTAACTTACTGCTCTAGAACTCATCCAAGATTTGAATACCGCCCCAATCGCTCCCCACAACTGCTCTTGCACATTCTCTGGGAAAGGTTGGCCAGTTTCTCTTAAAACCACCTGTTTGTAATCACTCACAAATTTTTTTAACTCTGCCACCGGCAACTTGTTATCACTATCGACACCTGCGCGCCGTTTGGCTTCATCTAGCAAGGTTTCAAAGTGGTGAGGATACACATTCAAAACAACGTCGGAATACATTTGCAGGAATCGACGATAAGCATCGTAAGCAAATCTTTCGTCCTTAGATTGTTTGATCAATCCTTGCAAAGTGGAATCGTTCAAACCCAAATTTAAAATGGTATCCATCATTCCCGGCATACTGGCCCGAGAACCTGATCTTACCGAGACCAAAAGAGGATTATCACTGCTACCCCATTGACATCCTACCGTCTTCTCAACGCGACTCAGAGCTTCTAAAACCGATTTTTCCAAAGCCGCAGGATATTGAGATTGGTTACTATAAAAGTAAGTACAAACTTCGGTGGTGATCGTAAACCCCGGGGGAACAGGAAGACCCAGTAGAGTCATTTCAGCGAGATTAGCCCCTTTGCCCCCCAATAACTCTCGGTGGTCTTTTGAGCCGTCGGCCTTTCCGTTTCCAAAAGAGTAAACTAACATTAAACCCCCGTAGATAACGTCTGAGAGAGATGCTCAACCAACTTATCTACCGACACTCTAGTTTGAGCCATGGAATCTCTTTCTCTGACAGTTACCGCGTTATCTTTCAAACTCTCCCCATCCACCGTAATACAGTAGGGAGTTCCAATCTCATCTTGACGACGATATCTTCGCCCTACGGCTCCTTTATCGTCAAAAAAACAGTTCCAGCGTTTTTTAAGTTCAAAAAAGATTTTCTCTGCCATTTCAGGCATTCCCTCTTTGTTCACTAGAGGAAAAACAGCCACTTTTACTGGAGCCACTTCGGGATGAAACCTCAAAACAGTCCGTTCGGCTTCCTCTGCATAAGCATCCACCAAGAAAGCTAGCGTAGCGCGATCAGCTCCAGCTGAAGGTTCAATCACATAAGGATAGTAGCGAACATTCGCTGCTTGATCGAAATAACTAAGATCCTTTTTGCTAAATTCGGCATGACGTTTGAGATCGTAATCAGTTCGATTAGCAATTCCCTCAAGTTCAGCTCGACCAAAAGGAAAATCATATTCCACATCAGCACAACCCGCAGCATAGTGAGCCAATTCATTTTGTTCGTGGGCTCTTAAATGTAACTTTTCTTTCTTGATTCCGTATTTCAAGTACCAGTTGTATCTCTCGGTCTTCCAGTACTCAAACCACTTATTAGCCTCGTCTTTATCGGGCCTGCAGAAAAACTCCATTTCCATTTGCTCAAATTCTCGAGATCGGAAGGTGAAGTTTCTAGGATTGATTTCATTTCGAAACGCTTTACCAATTTGCGCGATTCCAAAAGGAACTTTAACTCTACAGGTATTTACGACATTATCGAAGTTAGCAAAAATCCCTTGGCAAGTTTCCGGACGTAAAAATACCTGGGAGCTGTTGTCCTCCATCGCCCCAACAAAAGTTTTAAACATCAGGTTGAAATGCCGAACTTCAGTGAACTTATCTTTGGTCCCACAAGTGGGGCACTGTTTATTTACGATATGATCGGCCCTGAAACGACCTCGACATTGCAAACAATCCACCATGGGGTCGGTAAAAGATTGAACGTGGCCCGAAGCTTCCCAAACCCGAGCATTCATCAGAATGGAACAATCAACCCCTTCGATGTCGGTCCTTCTTGTGACCATGTCTCGCCACCACAACCCCTTGATGTTTCTTTTAAGCTCTACCCCAAGTGGGCCATAGTCCCAGCAACCGTTTAAGCCCCCATAAATTTCACTCGACTGAAAAATAAAAGCTCGTCTTCGACAAAGGGAAACAATTTGCTGCATGGTCTGGTCTGTACTTTTAGCCATAAAAGAAGTTCCTCTACATCTAACAAAAAACTCAATTTTGAGGATTAATCTAACCCCAAAGAATTGGCTTCGTCTAGCTTTGTCGTGACCTTAAAGTACGATTTTTTCTATTTAAATTCAGATAGAATCTCGAGGACGATCGGAACGAAAATCCACAAAAAAGTGGGCGGTAAAAAGAACACCATGAGTACGACATTCACTTTCACCGGAAGACTTCGACAATGAGCTTCGAGTTCACGTTCTTGTTCCCGCCTCAAGGATAAAACCACGGCTTCAACTCCTTGAGTTAATTGGGCTCCCGTTTCATAAAGTTCCAGTAGAACTCCAAACCACATCCGATAAGGTGCGATGCGGCATTGATCTCTCAGAGTTTTCAAAGTGGTTGTGGCGCTAAATTCATCTGTTTCTTCGCCACTTGTCCCTTTTAAGTCGCATCTTAAATCTTCTATTAAAGTCGACTCTAGGGTTTTGAATGTCTCAGCCCAACTGTAACTTAACGCAAAACCTGCTTTAAGGTACAAAGCTAGAGCTTCAAAAAAACGGATGAGCCCTTGCCGATATCGCCTCTTTTTCCATTTACGACTTAAGGGTAGTAACCTTTTTATTAATAAAACTTTGTGATTTGCCATAGAACCCCAACCCCCAGAATTTCGAAAATTAAAGCGATGGTACCCACCCCCCACATAATATTTTTATCTTTAATCGATTCAAATAAAGTGGGATTAAACCAACCCAATGCAAAAGCCAGTATCCACGGAACCATGAACGCTAGAACGGCTTGAGCAATGGCTTGAGTCCTTAAACTTTCCATTTTTTGTTGGTAATGTTGTTCCATCTCTAAAGAGGGAATCATCAGCTCGAGTAACGGTGCAACTGGCAAACCTTGGCAGTACGCCATTTCCAGAGTCACCAAGTAGTTGCCTATGACAGGAAGTCCAGTTTTTTTCCTGAACTGGGAAATGACCGCACTCAATCCTTTGCCCTCTTGATAATTTTGTAAATATTGATTCAATTGAAGCGAAAACGGAGTCTGCTGGCTCTGAGTTAAATCAAACAAGGCCGAACTTAAACCCCGACCCGATTGAATCAACCCCAAAAGCCCGTTGAAAAAAGCTAAGGCTGAAAATTCAAGTTCTCTTTTTCGCCGATAGTCCTGAAATTGACTGAGCCCTCTTGAAACCCATGGGAAAAGGGGCAATGGAATCAGACCGAAAACAAGTCTACCCGTACAAAGCCAGGACAAGAGAAATCCCCCTAAGACCAAGCATAGGCAAGAGGCGTTAAAGTGGAGCCAAAAATTTTGAGTTCCTGAGTAAATCTTATGATTGCGCTTAAATTCGCGCCAAATCACAACTTTTGAGAGCCTGATCAATAATTGAAAACAGACAACCCCAAGGATAACTACCGCAAAAAAAGAAAAAACCAGGTAAAATAGAGTTTTCATTTCTCTTAAGTTTTGCAATAGAAATACCGTACTGAAGGAGCAAAAATGACGGCATCGATCGTAGACGGAAAAAGCATCGCAGAAGTTTACCTTAAAAGAATTCAACTCTCCCCAGAGGGAACTGCCTACTTATCGAAAGTGAATGGCGTTTATCAGAAAACAACTTGGAGACAGTTTCATTCCAAAGTTTTAGGGATTTTCCATTCCTATAAAAAATTAGGCATTCAAGCCGGTGATCGAGTAGCGATTTTAAGTAACACTCGGCCTGAGTGGTATATTGCGGATTTAGCCAATCTTTGTTCTGGAGTCATTACTATTCCTATTTATCAGTCCAACACGCCCGATGATGTGGCCTATTTGCTGGAGCACAGCCAATCAAAGCTAGTTTTTGCTGAAGATGAAGCGATGGTCAAAAAACTGGAATCGGCTTTTGCTCTTAAAAAAATAAACATTCCGGCGGTTGTATTTCAAACTCCCGTCAGCGCTATCAATGGTGCGCCCCCCATTCCGTTTGAAGAGTTTGCAGCTCCCATCCAAAATAAAACGATCGAAGAAGAATTTGTTAAAAATGCAGAGTCTATCCTCCCCGATCATATCGCTTCTATTTGCTATACCTCAGGAACAACGGGGCAGCCCAAAGGAGTGGTCTTAAGTCACTTTAATTTTCTTGGGGAATTAAGGGGTATTGTGGAAAATATCGTCTTAAGTTCCGAAGATACGACTCTCACTTTCCTTCCCTTCGCCCATATTTTAGGAAGAATTGAAAGTCTTTTGCCTTTGATGGCTGGAACCCAATTGGCTTTCGCTGAGAACATTAACACTCTTCCGCAAGACCTGGTTGAAGTAAAACCTACGGTTTTAGTAAGCGTGCCTAGAATTTACGAAAAAATTTACACTAAAATACAATCTGAAATAGTGAACCAGCCCAAATTTACCCAATCGGTATTCAACTGGGCTGTGACCATTGGGCGAAAAGTGGCTCGACTTCATTCGGACCAGCAACCTATTCCTTTGCCTTTAGAGCTCAAATACAAAATTGCTGATCAGTTGGTGTTTTCTAAGATTAGAGCCAAATTTGGGGGAAACATCCGACTCACCGTTTCGGGAGGCGCACCTTTATCCTCAGAACTTTGTGAATTTTATCATGCCGCCGGAATTAAAATTATCGAAGGTTACGGACTCACTGAAACTACGGCTGCGATTTCAGTCAATCGTCCCGATGATTTCAGTTTTGGGACTGTTGGAAAACCCTTCGGCAATATTGAATTTAGAATTGCGTCGGATGGTGAAATTCAAACACGGGGAGATATGGTATTTAGAGAATACTACAAAAATCCCACGGCTACGGCTGAGGTGTTCACGGACGATGGTTGGTTTTGTACAGGAGATATCGGGGAAATTACCCACCGAGGATTTCTAAAAATCACCGATAGAAAAAAAGAGCTGATCAAAACTTCAGGTGGAAAATACATTGCCCCACAAAAACTCGAGAACATGCTGAAAGGGGTCAGGTTTATCAGTCAGGCTATGGTCTATGGAGACCGAGAAAAATATGTAGTCGCTTTAATCACACTTAATGAAGCCGAAGTTCAGAAGTGGGCTAGCACTCATAGTGTTACGTCCTCCTCTTTCGAAGATCTCACTAAAAATGCAAAAGTAACCCAGCTGATTGAAGAAGAAATAACGAGAATCAACAAGAATTTAGCTTCTTATGAAACCATCAAGAAATTCAGATTACTACCCCGAGATTTCACGATTGAGTCTGGGGAACTCACGCCTTCACTGAAACTTAAACGCAAAGTTTGCACCGAACGGTACAAAGATTACATTCAATCCCTTTACTAGAGATTGTTGTGTCCTCCTATGGAGGACACAACAACATCAATCTAAAATTGAGCTACGATCTTTTTGAAGTGGTCTCCACGTTCTTCGTAGTTCTTAAACATATCTTGGCTAGAACAGCCAGGAGATAAAAGAACCACATCACCCGAACGAGATTTCTGATAGGCCACATAAACAGCTTCTTCAAAAGTACCCACTAGGAAGGTTTCACTGAAGTCGCCCACCGCTCGATTCATTCTCTCTTTGGTCTCTCCTACGAGAATCAGGCTCTTCACATATCTTTTGATAAAAGGAGCTAAAGCATCATACTCTTCCCCTTTGTCTTTTCCACCCGCAATGAGGATCACAGGTTCCCGGAAGCTTTCAAGGGACTTCATTAAAGAGTGAACATTAGTTCCTTTTGAATCATTATAAAAAGCAACTTGATTCTTACGAGCCACCAATTCCATTCGGTGAGGCAACGGTTTAAAAGCAATGAGAGTTTTCTGAATAGCTTCATTAGAAATACCCACCACTTTGCACGCTAACATAGCAGCCATCATGTTTTCTCTGTTGTGCAATCCGCGCAGCAATGCACCTTGAAGCGCAAAAGTGTGCTCCTTCCAACGTTCAGTTCTCAGGGCTAACTGACCTGTCTCCAAGCTGACCCCTTGAAACTTCTCCGAATAATGAGCCGGAATTTTCGAAAAGCTATCGGTGGTAAAATACAAATGCTGAGAAGGCGTTCCAGAAAGTAAACTCATCAACTTCGAATCTCTAAGATTGGTCACAATATAATCTTCTGCAGTCATATTGTTCTTCAATCTTAGCTTGGCTTTCACATAATCCTCAAAACCGGAATAACGATCTAGATGATCTGGAGCCACGTTTAAAAAGACCGCAACATGAGGTTTAAAATCAAAACAAGTTTCTAGCTGGAAACTGCTGACCTCTACGACCACAAAATCAGCTTTATCTCTCTTTAAAGCGTAATCACAAAGAGGAACACCAACATTGCCCCCCAGGAAAGCCGTTTTTCCACCCGCTTGAATCATTTCTGCAATTAAATGTGAAGTCGTGGTTTTGCCGTTGGTTCCGGTGATCGCAATGATTGGCTCAGAAATAAACTGGGCGGCAAGTTCAATTTCACTAATCACTGGAATATTGCTTTTTCTAGCTTGTTCCAACGGTTTAATATCTAAACGTACCCCAGGGCTGACAACGATAAGATCTTGGTCAGTGAAAGTTTTTAATACATGCTTTCCAAGTTCTGCTTCAAACTCATAACCTTCCAAAGCATCCAAGGAATCTTTAAGATCACTTTTGTTTAATTCATCAGTAACAGTGACTTTGAGCCCTTTTTTGCAAAGTAACTTAGTTGCTGACACTCCACTCTTACCAAGCCCAACTACGAGGGCCCGCATACCTTTTTTTACTTTTTCCATGTCTTACCTCTCTCTACCTTAACTTCAGTGTTGCTAGCCCCAGCATCGCTAGGACTAACGAAATGATCCAAAATCTGACTGTGATTTGAGGCTCAGCCCATCCCGACAATTCAAAGTGGTGATGGATTGGGGCCATTCTAAAAACTCTTTTTCTCGTGGTTTTAAATGAAATTCTTTGGGTAATCACAGAAATAGCTTCAACCACGAAAATTCCACCCACAATAGCCAAAACAAATTCATTTTTTGTGATGACAGCAATGGTTCCCAAGGCAGCCCCTAAAGCGAGCGCCCCCACATCCCCCATAAAAACTTGAGCAGGATAGGTGTTAAACCAAAGAAATCCCATTCCGCTACAAACAATGGCGGCACATAAAATGGAGAGTTCCCCAGCTTCTTTCACGTAGGGTATATAAAGATATTCGGCCAATTTGGCATGACCAGATAAATACGAAAGAATGGCAAAAGTTAAGGCTGTGGTAATAATAGGGCCAATAGCCAAACCATCTAAGCCATCTGTCAAATTCACAGCATTAGAAGATCCTACAATCACGAGCCAAGCTAAAGCTAAATAGACCCAAGACAGTTGCGGAGTTACTGTTCTAAAGAAGGGAATATTTAAATTGGTATCCACTTTAAGCACAGAGAATAAAACGTAGATGGTTACCAAAGTAAAAAGGGTTTGCAGAATCATTTTGGCTCTTTCTGACAAACCCTTCGAATTCTTTTCTGTGATTTTTTTGAAATCATCTAGCCATCCAATAAATCCGAAAGCTAGCATAACTCCCAATACAACCCAGATATATTTATTGGTAAGATCTGACCAAAGCAAAGTCGATACGGTCACACTTAAAAGAATCAAAATCCCTCCCATCGTAGGGGTTCCTGATTTTTTCAAATGGCTTTGAGGTCCATCCGTTCTAATGGTTTGCCCGTACTGCTTATTACTTAAAATTTTAATAAAGTGTGGGCCCAGCACTAAGCTTAAAGTGAATGCAGTTAATCCTGCACCTAAGGCTCGAAATGTAATGTATTTGAAGACATGCAATGCATGAAAAGACCCATGCATTGGATATAGCAATTGATATAACAAACTCTTCTCCCGGGCTGTGGTTTATAAAAATACAACTCAACGAGCAAGAAAAAACTTATAAAACATTGAATATATTGCATATTTTTATTTAGAATTCTAGGCAAAAACAGTGATGATGTGCGTAATTTTTACTTAAGTGAGGCTAGGACCGTTTCCAATTTAACCCCGCGAGACCCCTTAAGAAATACAATATCCTCGGGTTTGAGCTGCTGATTTACAAATTGAGTCGCTTGCTGAACTTGATCAAAATGGTGAGTTTCAATTTGAGGACAAAGTGAACTGAGCCTTTCTGAAATCTTTTTAGCATCTCCCTGAACCGTGACCAACAACAGCGAAGGATGGCCTTGCTTTACCCAATCGGCCAAATAAAAACCGATTTCATCATGGAGAGCGGAAGAAAACGGCCCTAACTCTCTCATCTCACCTAAAACCAACACTTTTCTTTTATTCAAAGCCAATTTTTTCAAGGAATCTAGCGACGATTTAAGCGCTTTAGGATTGGAGTTATAGGTCTCATCAATCACTATTTTGTTTTGCGACAAAAGGCGGATTTCCCCTCGGTGCGAAGCAGGTTGAATTTTACTAATCCGCTGACGAATATCTGCAACTGAGACATTTGCCAATCGAACCATGGCGATTGCCGCAATAATATTTTGGGCATGATGTTCACCAAAAATTGGCAAAGAAACAGCCAACTCGTCTTTAGGATCGCTGCCTATCCTAATTTGCAAATTTAGAAATCCGGAATTGGAGTCCATTTCTTGGTGAGCCAGAAAAACATCGGCCGTTTTTTCGTTTTTTGAATAAGTTAAAACTTTAATTTTTGAATCTCGAGAACTAGGAAAGTTCTGTTTAAAAGCTTCCATCACCCAAGGGTCGTCTGCGTTCAAAGCTAACCCCTTAGCTTGAGGGAACTGGGATAAAAAATCGAACATCTCTTTTTTAGCTCGGAAAATTCCCTCCTGTCCTCCTAGTTTTCCGATGTGAGCATCCCCAATGTTGGTGATCATCGCGTAGTGAGGCTGAAATCGACGGCACAGCTCGGCGATTTCACCAAACTGATTCATCCCCATTTCAAGAACCAATTTCTGAGTTGAGTCCTTAACCAAACAAAGGGTTCGAGAGACTCCCATCAAGTTATTGAAACTGGCTGGAGAACTCACTGTATTTTCCCCTAACAACACAGCAACCATATCTTTAGTAGAAGATTTACCCGCACTGCCTGTCATGGCAAAAACTTCACCTGAAAATAATTTTCTTAAGTTCTCACCGATAGAAATGAGGGATGCTAAACCATCCTTAACTTGAATTTTCGGTATCGCTACTGGTTCGGGACTTTCTGTAATCACTCCTCGAGCGCCGCGCTTTGCTGCCTCTTGTATAAAAAGATTTCCGTCGAAAGATTCCCCTTTCAACGCCAAAAAAACATCACCCGATTTTAATGTTCGACTGTCGGTGGAAAGAGAGTCTATTGAAAACTCACCCTCCCCTCGATCCGAAAGGATTCCACCGGTCCAATCCGCTAATTTTTTAAATGTAATTGAAGAGTACATGACTCACTTAGTTTAAATATTTTCGTGAAATTTAAGGCAATCGTCAAAGGTAATTCATGAGGTTTCAAAAACCAAGAGATCTGCCTAGGAGCTATAATAGTCTCTCACCACTAATTTATCATCGAAGTCATGCTTGTGAGTTCCTATCACTTGATAGTTTTCATGTCCTTTTCCAGCGATGAGCACAATATCCTCAGGACGAGCCTTTTTTAACGCTAAATAAATAGCCTCGCGCCGATTGACCTCACGAAAGTACTGGGTCTTTTCTTTAGCAATACCCACTTCAATTTCGTTAATGATTTTTTCCGGGTCTTCGGTTCTAGGATTATCAGAGGTTGCAATAGTAACATCACTATAAAGAGATGCCACTCGAGCCATTTTGGGGCGCTTGCCTCGATCTCTATCCCCACCACATCCAAACACGGTAATGATTTTCCCGGGAGAATCTCCCCTTAATTTATGCAAAGCTTTAAGAACATTTTCCAGAGCATCATCAGAATGAGCATAATCAATAAAAATATGGGGATAGTAATCGCCGACCATGGCTCTCTCAAGCCGACCAGGCGCCCCAGGCGCTGTTTCTAACGCCTTAATCGCTTGAGTCAAATCCTGCCCCAAACCTTCCACCACAGCCAAGACAGAAAGAATATTTTGAAGGTTGTGCGCTCCGATCAAGGGAGATTTAATCTCAAATTCACCTCTAGGCGTTTGGATTCGAGCTGATGTGCCATTTTTTTTGAACTGGCACTCCAGAACATGAAATGAAGCGCTGGTTTGGGTTAGAGAAAAAGTAAGTTGTCTCGCACCTGATGAAACTCTCAAAACTCGATCAGAATATTCATCGTCGATATTCACCACCACACAGGGTAATTCATAATCTTTAAAAAACTTTAACTTGGCCTCAAGATACCTTTCCATGGTCTGATGGTAATCGAGATGGTCCTGAGTAAAGTTAGTAAAAACACCTACCTGAAATCGAGAACCCATGGTTCTAAACTGGTCTAAGGCAATAGATGAAACTTCCATGGCACAAACCTCAACCCGTCGTTGAGCCATGCGATGAAATAATGCCTGAAGCTCTAAAGCCCCGGGTGTAGTGAGTTGGGCCTCAATCACATCGCCAGCAATTTTGTTTTTTACAGTGCCTAAAAGCCCTGTGACTAACCCCATCGAATTCCAAATTTGATCTAACAAAAAAGTCGTAGTTGTCTTCCCGTTGGTTCCAGTCACCCCGACCAACTGAAATTGAGAAGTCGGCCGCCCCCAAAAACGAGAGCCGATTTTGCCCATCATCTCCCGAGTCGAATCCACTTGGATCATACCCGCCGATATTTTTGGATAAGCCTTGTCTACTAATGCAATCGCGCCTTTAGAAAGAACCTCTGGAATAAATTGATGCCCGTCGGATTGATGACCGCGAATCGCCACAAACAGGCTTCCGGATTTAGCAAGTCTGGAATCCTGAATAATTTCTAAGACCGGTATCTCCAGGTCTACAGATGAGGCCAAAATCTCATCTAACTCTACAAGTTCTTTAAGCTTTCGCACAGTGATTAAGAAATACAGGGGCCCTTCTTATCTGTCTACCTCGCATTTTTTTAATGAAGTTTAGCGTGAATATCCTTCCAACCCATTCGTGTTCCTAGGAGAAAATCTAAAAATGGCTCTTGGGTTCTCCATGGGCTTTTTAGATCCTCTCCAAAAGGTCCGGCCGATTGACGAACAAAGGAATAAGTTTCTATGCCCTCGAATGTGTTGATTTGAGTGTTAGAATAATCACGAGATACTTTGGCCCCGTCCACCCAGTTAAACAATCGATACCCCATTTTTAACACTTTAAAAAAAATATCTATTTTTTGGGCTTCGACCGAAAGTAATTCTGGAATGATAGTGTGCTCAAAAAAATCTTCCAAAACTTGTTCATCCCCCCCTTCAAGATCTATCTTCACAAAGTAAGGGATACCATGCTCCTTAATAATGGATGATGCTTTTCTCTGTGCGATTTTTACCGTTCGAAAATTGGGCTGATTTCTTAATGACGGTTTTGGAAACTGGCTAAGCACCGAATGAAACCGATGCACATAGAACTCCACTTCTTCTTTACTATCAAGCGGTCCGACAACACAATTCTCAACGACTAGTTGCTGAGTGTTAATATAATTTGAAAACTTCTCTTTTACCCGATCGCAGCAATCTGGATTGGCCTCGATTCCTACTACTTTAATTCCTTTTTTTAAATAGTAGGGAAGATTAAGCCCGTCGTTCATACCGAAGTCGTAAATGACTCTTTTAGAATTAGCGATTTCAATCGACATGAAGCTCTAGTCTTACACTATTTTACCCATTTGGGGAAAAATGTAAGACCACTTCACTTTGAGGAGAGATGATGGTGCCTGATTCCGGAGATTGCCGTTCTACAAAACCTTCGCCAGACATTTTGACTGAACTCACATGTTCGCCCACAATCCTTAGAGCTTCTCTCATGCTAAGCCCTCTAAGATTAGGCATGTACCAAACTCCATCTGAAGCGACTCGAATTTCAGGCATTGGAATTAGCGCGGGTAATTCCTGTTTTTTCGGGGCTGAAACTAAATTCTTAACCACTTGAGTCTTAGGAACTCGATCTAAAATCTGCAATGACCTCTCGGCAATTTTCTTAAAAACTGGGGCCGCATTTAGACCCCCGTAGTACGGGAATCTGGGCTCGTCTATCATCACTCCAATTAAAAGCTCCGGTTTCTCAGCCGGCAAAAACCCAATGAACGAAGATAAATATTTTTTACTGTCATAGCCCTTACCGGGCTCGTATTTTTGAGCTGTTCCTGTTTTTCCCGCAACCCGAATTCCCTCAATCCTAGCTTTGGTTCCAGTTGCCTTTTCCCCCTCAGTCACAGAAACCAAAATCTCTCTAACCGCTTTCACAGTTGCCGGACTTAATACTTTACTTTGAATCGGCGTTTGAATTCCTGGAATCTCAACTTCGCTTAATAAAATTTTGGGCCTTTTCCAATAACCTTCATTCGCAAAGGGCACATAAGCCATTACCATTTGAAGAGGAGTTACCGATATCCCTTGGCCGAATCCGACTGTAGCCTGATAAAAAGTCTTCCAAGCATCATCCGTTTTTAAATTCGAGTAAGTCTCTCCGGGAAGGGAAATTTCAGTTTTTTTGTTCAGATTAAATTTTTCTAAGGCGCTTTTCATTCGTTGAGAGCCTAACATCTGCGCAATTTTTGCGGCACCGGCGTTGCTAGAATGTTGAATGATCTCAGAAACAGAGATTTTTCCAAATTTGTGATTGGCTTCAGCCTCGTGGATGGTCATGTTACCAATTTTGAGCTCTCCCATTTCACAATCGATCTTAGTTTGAGGATTTAGAAGTCCTAACTCAATAGCTTCAGCCGCAAAGATGGGTTTCAAAGTTGAACCCGGTTCATACAAATGGGACAGCCATAAGTTGGTAGCGTGAGATTGCGGGTAAAGATTGGGCTGATTAGCATCTACTAAGGGGCGTTGTCCTAGCGCAATGATTTCGCTAGTGGAGGGATCTACCACAATCGCCATAATGTTTTTGCCCCCATACAGGGCCTCGGCCCGCTCGAGTTCTTCGTCAACTACATGCTGAATGCGTCGGTCTAAAGTTAACCTTACCCCTTCTTTGGAAGCGATGGTTTCACTGTAGTTTTTTTCTAGATAACTGAGATTGCCTTTTCCATCCCTCGGAATGGCCATTCGAGTCCTTGGATCTAATAACTGTTTATTCAGTGAAAGCTCAAGTCCAGAAATTCCATTTCCATCGATATCGGTAAAGCCTAGAGTCTGAGCGGCAAGGGTCGAATTTGGATAAAATCGATGGTTTTCAGGCTCTACAAAAACTCCTGGAAGTTTTAAAGCGGTAAGTTTTTTTGCTAAATCTTCTGTCAATTGACGATGTATCCACACAAAGTTTTTTTTCTTATCTAACTTTTGGAGCCATCTTTGCGGGGAGCCACCTAAAATTTTCGAAAGTGAAATGGCAGTTTTTCGACGAGCACGGATCATTTTGGGGTGAGCAAACACCGAAACGGAAGGCATACTTACTGCTAACTCTTCCCCGTTTCGATCTAAGATGGGTTGACGATACTGAATCTTTTTATTTACTTTTAAATATTGGCGCTGTGCTAAATTTTCCAATCCCGAATCTTTCCATAATTGCAATTGGAAAAGTCTAAGACCAATAAGGACAAAAAAACCCACGAAACAGATGTAAACAAAACCCAACCGAATTTTGATCCACTGACTCATTTAGAATTTTTTTCCTTCACTTGGGGGGGATTGGATCTTGAGATTCTGACTTAACCGTGGAGGTTCTAATCCCAATTGAGCCGCAAGCGACTCCAACTTTTTGGGACTTGTCATCTTTAACCATTTAACTCGCAGAGCCTGAGTCTCTTGCTCAACCTGACGGTAATGCCGTTCTTGAGCAACAAACTGGTAAGTGGCCTTGACCGTCAAGGCCCGAATCCAAACCAAGACGGCAGCCAAAACAAAAACAGTAGCTACAAGCAAAACGAGCTCCCTGTTGGGAGTAATCTGTTGTTTCATGAGTTTTATTTTTTGGAGAGTGATTTAAAGATATCTTTATTCTACGTTTTTATTCAGATTTTTTCAACGCACCTAAGTTTAGCACTCCGCGCCCTAGGGTTTTCTTCTAATTCCTGATGAGACGCTTCAACAGGCTTTTTTGTGATTAATCTTACCGAGCTTGATTTGGGGCATCGACATATCGGCTCAGAGCACACACACCGACCCGCTGCTTTAAGAAACATTTTTTTGATGATGCGATCCTCTGTCGAGTGGAAAGTAATCACCAAAAGCCTACCCCCGGGTTTCAAGCGATCGATGAGCTGCGGGATGGCAGTTTCCATCTCCTCTCGCTCTTGATTCACCATCATTCTAAGCGCGGTGAAGAGGGCCGTCGCGGGATGAGATTTGCCAGGAATCTTAGGGCCGGCCAATTGAGCCAATTCCACAGTGTGAGTCAGTTTCCCTTCACGATAGGCCCGCATTATTTTTTTAGCTAGCCTTCGAGAGTCTCTTAACTCTGCATTGTAATAAAGCTGGTCAGCCAATTCTTCTTCGGTCAAGTGCTGCAACCAAGCTGAGAGCGGTTCTCCCACCCCAGGATTCATTCTCATATCCAAAGGTCCGGGCTTCATCAGTGAAAAGCCTCGTTCAGCCTCTAAAAGCTGGCGAGTGCTCACCCCAAGGTCCACTAAAATACCGTCAAACATCAAATCCTGGGTTTTAGCCACAAACTCGGTAAAAGGCCCCTCCACCAGCCTCAATCGGGCATCGTCTTTAAACTTTCCTTGGGAACGATATCTATCCAGGGTGCTTTTATCCCGGTCGTTTCCCACTAAAAACTTAATGCCCCGCTCCAAAAAAGCATCAGAATGTCCTGCCTCCCCAAAAGTTAAATCAGCGTAAACACCATCGCCATTTAATCTAATATATTCAATAACTTCTCTTAATAATACTGGACGGTGGAGCCTTTCCATAACCCCTCTCTTATGCTTCGCGTAATTTTTTCCTAAAGCTTGTTGACGCGACGCCGATAAAGACACTGTGCGATGTAACGCATTGCACTATTTAACCCATTTATCAAGTTCTGACCCAAAGGGAAAGAGCTAAAGGAGCTTACCATGGCATTAACGATATTAAACAATTTAGCTTCGCTAAATACGAAGCGGCACTTGGAGGAGTCGTCCGACAAGTACGCTCAAGCCGCTGAACGTATTGCGACCGGAAAAAGGATTAACAAATCGGGGGATGATGCTGCCGGACTTTCCATCTCGACCCACATCGAGGGGCAAGTTCGAAGCATTCAACAAGCTCGACGAAACGCTCAAGATGCACTCTCTCTGATGCAGGTCGCTGAGGGTGGAATGAACGACGTCAATAACATGGTAGTTCGACTTCGAGAACTGTCGATGCAGGCTGCCAGCGATAACGTAGGAGACCAAGAAAGAGAGATGATTCAATTTGAAGTTGAACAGATCAAACAAGAAATTGACCGTCTCTCAGAAGCTACCAAGTTCTTTGATACTTCATTGCTCAATGGAAAAGGGCGCAACTTTGTCTTTCAAATTGGCCCAGACAACAATGAAAACAATCGACTCGAGTACGATGCCTCAAAACTTAATTTAAGTCTCTCATCGTTGGGACTTTCTGGAATCGACTTGAGTGATATAGACTCTGCGAGATCTGCTTTGACAAACATCGATGAATCGATCAAGAAAATTGCTGAGCCCCGCGCCCAACTTGGAGCTTTGCAAACTCGATTAAACTCAATTTCAAGTAGCTTATCAGTCTACGAGGAAAATATGACATCTGCCCGATCACGCATTGTCGATGCTGATTTGGCAAAGGAAACAGCAGATGCTGTCAAAGCTCAAGTATTACAAAAAGCGGGAGTTGCAATACTTTCACAAACAAACATGACTCCAGCTTTAGCTTTGAAGTTACTAGGAGATTAACCGTTAATTACTGGTAAGACACAAATGGGGAAAAATCGGCTTACTCTTTCACCGGAGTAAGCCGATAAATCCTATGAGGAGTCTTTTCATGGCGGTTAATCCCTTACAACCTGCAGTGAGTTATTCGATTGGAGCTTCGAATGAAGCTTCCGATAACCCACGACAACGGCAGGAAAAACTTCCCTTGAAGGAAGACTCTCGCTTCAAGCAGAAAGCTACTGAGCCCCCCACTAAAAATACAACGGACTCTGAAGAAACAAATACTCAAGATAAAGAGGCCATTGAACTCACGGGTCAAATCATTGACAGTCAAACTGTGGTCCAACTTCTCTCGCATCGCCCCAAGTATCAGAGATCGCCCAAGAACTGTTTCAAGATCAAAAAATCCTCTCAACCCAACAGCCAAAGTTCTGACATCCCAAAGCTCAATAAAGCTTACTAAGACAGTTCTAAAGCGGCTTTCTTGATTGCTTTAAATATGCCCTAAATTTATACTGAAAGAGTAAGATTCTAAAGTTCACGATCTCAATCTTCATCATCATTTCCGACTCATTTTTAAGAACCCCTGAATAAAGGAGTTTGGTGTGCCTGGCATCTCAATGGATTCAGTTTCAAATTTGAGCCCAGAATTCCAAAAGGCCTTCAGCTCTGCCGTTCAAGCTGAGCGAAAACCTATTCAGCAACTAGAAAACAAAAAGTCGGTTATTGAATCTAAAGTTAACCTTCTTACTGACCTTAATTCTAAAGTTGAAAGTTTGAAGGAAAATCTACCCGCCTTTGGAACACCTTTCGCTATTCGAGAACTTTCCCTAAATAGTGATGATGATAAAGTCATTTCAGGAAGTGCCGACAAAAGCCTTGCAGAAAAAGGAAAATACAATTTAGAAGTCTTGCAATTAGCGGGATCAGCTTCGGCATTATCCAATGCCATACCCGATAAAAATGAAACCAGTCTAGGAACCGGCTATATCACCTTCACGAACAAAAATGGAGATTCTCAGGAAATCTTTATTGATCATGACAACTCCACCCTCGAGGGGATTGCTAAAGTCATCAATTCGTCTTCTCTAGGCTTAAAAGCGAGTGTGGTGAACGATGATTCACAAGAGGAACCGGCTTTTAAGTTGCTCTTAAGATCTGAAAATGTAGGTTCTCAAAACAACATAGAATTCCCCGAATTTTATTTCTCTGGGGGCGAAGCTGACCTTTTTATCGAATCCAAAAACGATGCCTCGAATGCCATTGTGAAATATCAAGGTTATGAGATTCATAGCCCTACCAATGAACTCAAGGATATGATCCCTGGGGCTACACTCAACCTAAAAGGCACTACAGAACCCGGCCGACCCATTACTGTCACTATCGAACAGGACATCCCAAAAACGACAACAAAGATGAAGGATGTCGTGGATAAACTCAACTCGATTTTTTCATTCATCCAAGGACAAAATAAAATGGATGAGAAAACCGACACCTCGAAAACCCTAGGCGGAGACTACGGAATTAGATTAGCGGAAGACCGATTGAGGTCAGCGCTACAACAAAACTTTATAGGCGACGCCTCAAGAAAGTATCGTTCGCTTGGAGATCTGGGTGTGCAATTTACCAAGCAAGGAACTTTATCTTTTGATGAAAAGAAATTTCAAGCCGCTTTGGAATCTAATTTTGATGATGTCGTCACTCTTTTATCCGGAAACGGTGAAACCAAGGGAGTCATGGCTTCAGTCATTAACGCTGTCAATTCCATTTCAAGCACCGGGGGTGGTGTCATTACCAATCAGTTGCAAAACTACAACTCCCAAATGAAAACGATCGACCGGAACATCGAAACCAAAGAAAAACAAGTTGAGAGAAAGGCTGAGGCCCTCAAAAATCAATTAGCTGCGGCTCAAAACGCTCTTTCTGCTATGCAAGGCCAAGCCAGTTATTTTCAAGGATCCATAAATTCTATGAAAGGCGCTACCGGTTAGAAAAAGGAGATAGAAGATGAAAGATTCCAACAAGAAAAATGCCTATCAAAAAACATTACAGAGCTACCGAAACACCGAAATTTTAACAGCAAATAAAGAGGCTATTCTTATTTTGCTCTATGAAGGTGCTATTCGATTTTTGAAACAAGCCATTCAGGCTACAGAGAAAAAAGATCTTCCTGAAAAAGGGAGATTGATTGGTCGAGTACAAGACATTGTCAATGAGCTTAGAGCCACACTCAATCACAAAGAGGGGGGAGAACTCGCAACCTCCTTGGATACCCTTTATCTGTTTATTACCGATCGACTGATGATTGGAAATCAAGATAATGACACTCAAAAATTAAATGAAGCTTTAGGGATTCTAGCTACTTTACACGAGGCGTGGCAACAAGCTGTGTCCTCACTCAGAAATGAAACCAAAACAGCGGAAAACCGTTAATCGGGGGGAACTATGGAAGAAGTTATTCACTATCTAGAAATGAAAAATAAGTACTATGAAAAGTTTTTTACTATCAGTACTAAATTTTTAGAAGAAACCAATTCGGACCAATGGGACAATTTAAGCTTTTTTGTTGAAAATAGAGAGCGACTTTTGAATATCATTCGCTCTTTAGATCAAAAGATTGCTAGAGCGTTCAAGGACTCTTCAACTACTGAAGAGGAAATGAATAGCTACCGAGAAACCTTAAAGAAGTTGTTTGATCGAAAAAAGGTGCTCGGAGACCAGATTATTAACGTCGATCTGATGCTCATTTCAAAAATTGATATGATGAAGACCCAGACGATTAAAAAACTAAAAACCACTCTCAAAACTCACCACCACATCGATAGTTTTGAACGTTCTTCAAACAATAAACGTCGCCGGACCAAAGACGCATAGCAAGATGGTTTGTAAATAAGCTCCAGTCAAAAGTTTGTCGCTTTGTTCGAGGTTTGACGACCTTTTAAGAATGAGAATGCTCCAAGTACCGTTACCTATTCACTTCTTTGATTTTTCGTCATGGCATAGCCCTTGCTCTCCTTCTTGATTGCCATGGCCGACATCTCGTTAGAAACAAAACAGTCCCCCTTTTTTAATGTCCTATCCGATGCAGAAAGCATTCAGGTCCGGGAGCTTTTGCCCTCGAATGCGACCGAGTTAGTTTCGAACCTAGACGAAGCTATCAAAAAATTTGATAGTACCGAACTCGATAAGGAAACCCGAAGTTTTATTGTGACGGTTAAAAAGCCGCTGGGACAACGGCCTTCTTCTCCTACCCCCTGCTCCGAAAAGGATGCTGAACTTACTGCGGTGATTCAAAAAGCCGAGCTTCTTCTAAAAAATGAGGACTACCTACTAGCCCGAAATCTTTATTCCTATTTACTTAAACGAGACATTAAAAATACTCATGGGTTAAAGGGACTAGGAATCTGTCTATTCAATTTGGGAGAATTAAACGCAGCCAAGAAGTGTTTTAATGCCCTAGTAGAATTGCACCAAAATCTCGAAGGCCATGCCCTAATGGGACTATGTTTGGTTCGAGAAAACAACGATCCCGCAGCTTACGAAAGTTTTATCAAAATAAAAGACGCAACCCGCTTACCGAATGATTTGAGATTTACTTTCTATAAAGAGTTCGGAAATTGTCTAACTCGGATGGAACGCTACAACGAAGCTTCCGATTCATATCATCAAGCGCTATCCCAAAATCCTCGCTCCGATACGATTTTAATCAACTTAGGAACCTTGGAAATTCAAAGAAAACGATTTGAAAAAGCGACTAAGTACTTTCAACAAGCGATCGACTTTAACCCTAGCGCCTCCAAAGCCTTTTGTGGGATTGCCCTTGTTGCCCAAATGAGCGGGGAGATTGATATTGCAGAACTTTACTTTCAGAAGGCTTTAGATGTAGATTGCCAAAATTCCGTAGCTTTAAGTCAATTGTATTGTCTTGCTGATACTGAGCTGGATTGGAAGTCTCTAAAAATACGATTGGTTCAAGCCCTCATTAAAGAACCTACTCATATCGAAAATCGATTTCTATTAGCAGCCACTTTACTCAAACAGAACGATTGGGTGGGTTGTGAAAATGAACTCAATATAATCCTGATGAAATCACCTGAGCATCTTAAAGCTAGACAACTCAAAGAAGAAATTAGTTTGCATAAACATCGGCAGGGGGCACTTTATGATTAAATTAAAAATCGACGACAACATCTGCGACGTAGCTGGAGAAGAGTGTTTTAAGATCATTGATGCTATTAATCAGGTAGTCACTCAGCTGCCTCCGAACCGGATTGTGACCCAATTGAATGTGGATGGAAACCGTTTCCCCAGAACGAATGAAGACCCAGCTCTTCAAGCAAGTATCCATTCTTCCCACGAGATTGAGATAAAAACCGCTGACAAAACCATATGGGCCGCTACTGGCTACGATATTGCCTTGTCGAGCATTGAAAGGGTTCAAAAAAGCATCCTAAAATCGGCAGAGCTCTTTAGAGAGTCTGATAAAATGAATGGTAATCGACTTTTCGTTCAATGTATTGAAGGTCTGGAGCGTTTTGTCGAAGCTATGACCATCACCAAAGTGGCTCTGAGCCTTGATTTTAGTAAAATAGAGAGTCACGGTATCACTCTTGCCCAAACTGAAAGTGATCTAAACTCAATCTTGAAGTCAGTGTTTCATTTACAACAACAACAAGACTACCAAGGTTTGGCGGATAAAATAGAATACGAACTGCTCACCAATTTGTGTCAATGGGCCCAAGCTTTAAAAACTCTGCGAAGTCAGCAGAACGCTAACGCTTAAAAAATCACCCTCGGTTATCGAGCAAGATAGGTGACGTCAATTCGAGCCCCTTCAGGGGGAGCTTCAGAGAAAACGATTTCATTGGTAGCACTATCAAAAGTCCACGAAAGTCCCGTCACTTCTTCTCCATTGATAGATACATAAACTCTAAGAGTGCTCTCCTGAACTATAGTTTCTAACTTAAACCGTTTAGGAAGAGTCCTCAGTTTGAGCCCCTGTAAACTGATTTTCGAAGAGAAAGCACTGCAAATTCCACCGATATCTCCTCCTACGTTCTGAGCCAACTGAAAAAATCGATCTTGAAATCCAGGCAAATCAATCTCAGCGTTATACATGGTCACGCAACGATTGCTAGTATTGATCGTTTGCCCAGCTGCTAAACGCTCATAATTAATAGAGTAGACTTTTAAAAGTTCTCGATTGTTGTCTTTTTTAGCAAGAAACAATCTTGAGTAATAAGAAACGGCTGTCTCGCCCGCTGGAACTTGAGAATGATCGTCAGAGTCGGACATAAACACTAACACTAGAGGAACATTAGCCCTGGGACGAAAACTACTGTTTAAGGCGATTTGAGTCGCTTCAAAAGCTTTATTTAGGCCTCCTGTTTTTCCATTGAAGGCCACTTGAGTGAGTAAAGATGAAAACAGATTAACCCTTTGTTCGAGCGTTCCCACACTTTTTCTTAAAATCACCGGATTGGCCACAGGTTGTAATCTTCCCTGGGCATTGAGCATATCAGCAGTAATAAATCCCATTTGATAACTGGTGGTAGACCCATCTAGGCGAGTAAAAAACTTTTTGGCCTCTTCAATAATATTAGCTCTTCCTGGGGCAGAGTAAAATTGGGAGCGGTCATCTAACACCCAAAGAATATCGAGCAAAGGAGGGTTAAAATCCTGATTAAAGCTAACAGAGGAATTTTGTTGAAGGAGCTGGGTTTTATCAGAACAGGCAGATAAGCCCAATAAAACAAGCCCTAATAAAGTTAAAAAAACAGAAAAGTGTGAGGATTTTATCAATTTTTGCATAGTCTCTCTCTAGGTCCATTCAGAACAGATCCGGACCTTTCTCTCCGCGCGGGAAGATTGCAAGCTCAAAGCCAGCACCCTGCTAAAAGCTAAATCCCTGAAACCAAAAGAATACTCAAACTCGTAGGAAAGTGACTAAGTTCCAGCTTGCCGTTAAAGTTAACAACAGTGGTGACAATTTTGGGAATATCTCTCTCCACCTCATCTAGCCACATTCTTAAGTTGACACGACAGTTATATGAAACTTATCCCTTAAGAATAGCGTGAAGAAGGTTGGTCATCTTGGGTAAGTTAATAAGAATTTGTTGTCTCCTTGTTTCAATATCCGTTTTTGCGGAAGAGTCGGGTCCACTCCTTAAAAAACATCACACCGCTGAGGAACATTCTCATGAAGCTCATCATTTGATGCCGACTCCGAAATACCCCCAAAGTCCAGGCGACTGCTCTTCCATGCAGTTCTTTGATTTAGGTATGTGGATGTGTATGCCGTTGACGATGGAAAAAATGCCCATGTCCATGGTGATGGTCAGTGGAAATATTTTTGGAGGCTACACTGCCGGGGAGAAACCCAGAGGAAGGGATGCTTTATATTCCACCAATATGGTGATGTTAGATGTGGGAACCTCATTAGGGAATCGTCATTATCTGAATTTGGACCTCATGATGACTTCAGAGCTTTGGACCGTTCCAGCCGATGGCTATCCTCTTCTTCTGCAGGTGGGTGAACATAATCAGGCGGGAGTTCCTTTCATTGATGCACAACATCCTCATAGCTCTCCGATTATGGGGCTAACTTTTAGCGATACCATTCGCCTTTCCGAAGGCTCTAACGCACTCAAACTGTTTTTTGCCCCGAGGGGGGAAGTTACGGATGGTCCAGTAGCTTTTATGCATCGGCCGACGGGGATGATCAACTCGGATGCTCCTTTGGGCCATCATATTGGCCAAGATGTAGGGCATATTTCTAGTACCGTCTTGGGAAGTTCTTTGAAGTGGGGTACTCATCGAGTCGAGTTGTCCGTGTTTAATGGTGAAGAACCCAAACCTTCGGAAGTCGATCTCCCTTTGGGAACTCCGAACTCAGCTAGTTTCAGAGTGGTGAAGGAATGGAATCCTGATTTTCTTGGGATGGTGTCCGTGGCTTACTTGCATCATCCGGAGCATGATGAGCCTGAATTGGACCACCGATGGAGGCTTTCTGGCTCTTTTTATCATCATTTTTCTTTGTCCGACGAATGGGACTTTCATCACACTTTTATTTATGGCGGGATTACAAATTATGACAACACTCAGTTTCTTAACTCGTTTTTAGAGGAGTTCTGGTTGACGTCGGGGGCGCCTAATTTTTGGGGGAGAATAGAGGTTTTGCAAAGAACCCCAGCTCAGCTTCAAGTGGCAACAACTTCAAATCCCAATGAGGGAATGTGGGTTGCCGCAGTTACTTTAGGTTACACTCACTCTCTTACCCAGATTATGGGTGCGACTCTTGGGATAGGGGCTTCCATCACAAAGAATTTCTTGCCCGCATCCTTTGAATCCACTTATCGAGGCGAGCCAGTGAGTGGAAAAGTGTTTCTTCACCTAAAAGGAATGCGGATGTGGCATGAGTAGAGTGGGGACGAATTGGAGTCATCCCCAAAGCTTTTAAATTCGAAAAACAAACGATCCGTCAGCCTCTCAAGGCGACAGGGCTTTCTTTGAGGGTTTTGAGTCGTCTGTCACAATTTGATAGATATGGGAGGAGGGATGGGGCCACGAGCATACGCGGGTGAAACAGAAACTATCAACACTCCAATACCTACCCTGAAAAAGTTCCTAATGTGACTCTCATGGCAGACTCCTTTTTCTAAAGCTTGCTCAATTCAAAGCCGCTCATTTCCCAAAGTTGTTTTTCCCGGGTTCAAATGTTTTGGGTATCAGGATTTTTTTTAAATATACCTTCCCCGCTCGATACACCTTGGGAGTAGCAAAATATTGTGAAGGAAAAATGTAGGAATTATGTTTTAGGAATGGCCGTTATAAAACTCTTTAAGTTCAGAGAAATTAAACTTACGACCATCGGGTGTGAAGCCAACGAGAGTTAAGGGGTAACTTTCAATGGACTCCCCTGGGTAAGTGGGAACGGCATAGAACCAATCCATGCGGATAACCGATGTCTTTTGTGCAGTCTCATCTCTGAGGAGGGCAGTAGCTTTCGATTTTTCGTTATTAAGAGTGAGTTGTTCTAGCCGATATTCCGAAAAACCGTGAGAAGAGATCACGATCAAATAGGTTTCTTGAGGCTTCACTTTAGAAGCGTAGCAGACTTGCTGGACAGAACTTTCGGTTTCAGCGTTCACAACGCCACACCATCCAGCAAAATATTGTTTTCCCGGATTAGCATGAGCCACGCCGAAATTTAAAAAGAATAACACCCACACAATTAAAAGAGTTTTCATCAAAACACACCTCCATATTTAATGAATTGGCAGGTTACGCCCATTCTTAAATCTAAATCCGGTTCGTTATGTACAAAGGTAGCGGACAATGCATTCTTTGTCCCCTGAAGAAGCTTCTCCAAATCATTTGTTTGAAGATGTAAGGCCATTTCATCTTCACACTGAGTGGAAGACCAGATGAGTGTTAAAGTCTCGTCTTTTTCCTGGGAGCCAAGGTAGCCATCTTTTCGCTCTGTAAATCCAAAATTCAAATTCAGTTTGATGGGGACATACTGAGCTTGTCCTGAACAAACCAAAGTCTTGTCCTGTAATTGTTTATCGATAGCTTGACCGGCGAAAAGCGGCAACGATAACAGTCCTAAGAGAAAAACGATTTTATTCATTGGATTTGCTCCTCATGGGCAGCTTGAACACAGTGGAGGTAACTTGCATTAAACTCACTAACAATTTTGATTTCATAAGATCTCCTCTGGAATTATGTGCCGTGGACTAGCACGCTTCGATTTTCGGCGCAACTGACGAAAGTTTTAGCGGCAAGCAAATCAAAACTTTAATCGATGATCGTTTCACGTAACTGATTGTTCTGAATGCATTCTTAGAAGCTGTGTGGACCCATAACGTGGCCACAGTTTTTCAATGCAAGAGCCCAAGGGTTGATTTGTGGGGTGTGTTTCAGGTAATGTTGCCACATGAAAATTAGCCCCACCGATCGCATTGTCATTTATTCGAAGGTTCCTTGCCCCTATTGCACGGCCGCAAAGCAGTTCTTCAACGGAAAGGGCGTTCCATTTACCGAAATCGACTTAACTGGTAATTTTGAGGAAATGGCTAAATTAAAGAAAAAAACGGGGCACATGACTTTTCCACAAATTTTTATCAACGATCAATTCATCGGCGGTTTCGATGATCTGATGTCCAAAGTTGATTAAAAGAAAAATTTAATTTTCATTTCGCACAAATCTTTGTTCTTGAATCCTTCTTAGAACCTCTCTGTGGACCCGTAACGTGTCCACATTTTATCAAGGCAGGCGCTAGTTTCCACCCTGCAAGCATGTTATCAGCGTCGAAGTTAAATGTTTTCAGAGCTGGAAGGTTGCTAACCCGAAGGCTCAATAGTTTCCCCCCAAACCAACCCAAAGGTGCCTTCTGTCGAAAGATAGAGGGCACCGAAGATTAGAAAAGGGTCAGGTTCCTTTCAATATTGAAAGTCGACTGACCCCTGATTCTTTAGTTCTTGAATTGGCAAATCAGTTGGAAGGTTTCGACGTATTCTTCGGCGTGGCGGTCGCTAGAAGTTGTGATAACCAAAGTTGCGTGATTGCTCTCGATCCCAATCACTTTAGCTTCGTTTCTGATATTGAGCCGAGCGATGACTAGGGGGCCATCTACGTGCCGGTAGTCCGCCGTGACGTCGATCGAATAAACAGGAAACATCGGGATGACATTCGTAATTTTTAAGGTTTGTGAATCATAATCATCTTCTCCCCGAGAGATAGACAGGGTATTGTTCTTCACATCTCCCACTATTGTGAAAAGGGCGTTGTGGGTGCTTTTGTTTTGGCCGTGGCAAAGAATATCACGTGTCAGATGGTCTTTAACGGTACCTCCCAACGCAGAACCGGCCATGATTAAAGATAAAACCAAAGTGCTCATTTTGTTTAAGTTCATCATTAATGTCTCCTTTACAATGTTTTAAAATGTGGAAGAACCTTATTCTTCGCACAGGTAATAAGCCGACGCAGAGTACAGGGTGAACCCCGGGAACGTTCCTGTGTCCTCAGTCGTCGAATAATCGGAAATCCGAATCACTTGAGAATGGCATTTCTCCTCAGCGTTTTGATCCGCTAGCTTCTTACACTGCTCAATAAACCCGGGTCCAGAGGTCCATAGCGATCGCTTGATCCTACCAGAACCTAAAACAGGTTCGGCACTATCCACAGCCGAAAAGCCAAGGCTTGCCAATCCAATGCCTATCCACGCTAGTTTTAAAAATGCTGAATTCATTTCAAATAGGTAGCAAAGGCTCGTCGATGAATCTAGGTTCTGCCTCGAAAAACTGTGGCCAAGCCCTTTGGCCACACAAAGAGGCTGTTTCAAGGAAATCCCGCGATTCTTAAATTGACACGGTAAGTCTAAATGATTATTCCTTAGGAAAATTTTTGGAGAAAATGAAAATGAAAAATTTATTTTTGGCTATCACGTTCCTAGCTGTAACGAGTGTCTCTTTCGCTCATCAGTACAAATGCAAAGGGGTCGAAGGGGACAACAAAGGTGAATTTCGTCAAATCACAGTGAAGGCCCGAAGCCTCGTTGTGAAGTTTGACAATGATGCAACTTGGGATCTTTGGAAGGGAAGACTGGACGAATCCTACAAGCCGCGACCTGCAAATAAAGATTATGTCCGCTTCGATGGAGCTTTTACGACTTCGGGAGCCGAATACACCCCTTGGTATCTGGTGCAAAAAGGGCTCGTTGACGGAGAATCCAAAGGGTACATGAAAGAGCAAGCACGCGGTGAAGGCTATTTTGCGACAAAATTCTTTTGCTGGTTAACCGAGTAAGTTTTTAAGCAAATGGGTTCTAAACTGCAGGTGCAGGGTGGAATGGCTCTTAACTTTTCGAAGGAGAAAACAAATGAAATTAACTTTAGCATTCGTTGTTGCAGCGTTGTCAGTCAATGCAATGGCAATTGAATTCATTACTGAAGACCAGGTCGCAGCAAAGCTCGGAGCTGAAAAAGTGATCGGAATTAGTAAATACTCGGTAGAGACGCTGATTGAAAAAACAAGATGCGCCGAAAGTTTCTTGAGTCGATCAGCTCGTGTTTACATTGTAAAGCGGGACAAAAAGGTTGAACTAGTTCTCACCCCGTCGGGTCTCGAAGGGCTGAAAGTCTGCCAAGAATTATAATCTATTTCACAAGGAGAATTTGAGTTATGAAAGCATTGTTATTGATGACTCTTAGTTTAGTGACACTTCATGGACAAGCCGCGGACCGATGGGGTTCCAAATGCGGACTTACGGATGGCAAAGACGATGTTACATGGAAATCGGTGGGTCAAGATCAGGCATTAACTCACGCTACGGATCAAGAGTTGAACAGTCTTCCCACTTTGACCAAACAACAACTTATCATCGCTGCCAAAGAAGCTGCCAAAGAACGTGAAGATAACGCTGCAGTCTTTAAAAATACTGTGCAAGCGGTCAAATACTTGAGAGAAAACAGCGAATCCGAAGACGTCTATGTACGTAACTACAAAGTCAAAAAGCTTGTAGTGACCGAAATCACCTTTTGGCCCGGTGGCAACCCCTATGGATACATCTTCCTTAGCGGAACCACTCGCTTGATTGCATTCAATCAAGACGACAGTGTTGCTTGTAAATAAATTGGACCTCTTTTAGAGGGTTGAGGCTTGCTTAGTTATAAAAACACGGGGTCCAAGTCGTCTTAGCTAATTTTCGCGGTCACAGACATTAAAGCCATGATCGGTTAATGCCTTCATTTGCGTTTGAGTGAAAGTGCAAGTCCATTTGGCCTGATTAAACTTAAAGTTTCCCCACCTGGCCAAATTGCAATTCACAAAACCCAATTGGCCAAGGCTGAATTGCTTTAAGTTTATCTTTTTCTCGTACACGAACGAGCCAGACCCGTAAGACCCGTGTTCGGAGTAGATAAGGGTGGAAGGCTCATTGGAATCTTCATAGAGATGAGCTTCACCGCCTTCTTTGCTTTGGGTGGAACAGGTTATTGCAACACCCTCGACCTTTCCAAAACCTGCTTGTGCCCAGGAAAAGGCAACAAAGATAAGGCCGAAAGCGAATTGAAATTTAACTGGGTACGATTTCATGGGATGACCTCCATTTCTAACTCTTCATGAGTGTCTGAAACTTTTTTCTTTAGGCAGCGGGTAACACACTGGCTTCGTAGAAGCTAGTTTCTGCTTTAAAAAACTGTGGACAAGCCCTTTGTCCACAATGCAGTCTTATCGACGATAAAAAGCGAAAATAGATTTTAAGTTACTGCATTGACTTGTTGTGTAAAAAGAAATATCGGTACCCGTCTGTATCACTTTTTGAAAAAGGAATTTTTAATGAAATACCTCGCAATGGTAGCTCTGCTGATTGTTTCAAATTTAAATGCAACAACTTTTCCGAAAAAAGCGCTTTTGGAGTGCAAAATTGTTGTGACCCCGAAGAGTGTAAACGTACTTAAAATCGGCGTTGAAAACCTTGGCACACCGAAAGCATCCCTGATTAATCTGGCCACGAATGAAAATGAAGGTCCCATTCTTTTTTCAAAAAAGAATAAAGAAGTGGGTTCCCAAATGAATGATCAAGGCGGAGACATTCGTGTTAATGAAAAGACGATTGAGTTTCACGGCGACGGCGATGGTTGCACCTACATCCGTCTAGTGCTTTTCAAAGACACGGGCTACACGCGCGGATGGGCAAGTGAGTCTGGCTCTGAAGTTCCTCACTGGTACACCAAAGATGTCAGCTGCAAAGTGAGTGCATTGAATTAAACCGCCTTAGGTGACTTGGGTCTCTGTCGAAAAAGTGTATCAGATTTCATGAGGGCGGGATGCTTGGAAAAGTACTTTCCTGCCATAAATAAATTATGAGCTTTGCAGAGGCACCGTAAATTCTCTTTGTCCCGACTACTGCCCCCCAAGGCGTAAGGGCGAATGTGATCAATTTCAAGATGGGCCGTTTGGGAGCACCTAATACCTGCTGGAGACCTGTACTCACACTGATAGCCCGCCTCTTTTTTGATCTCTCGCGCCGTGGGTACTGGAACTCTTCTTGTGTGTTTCGATTCTCTGTGTCTCGGTTGCCTCTCTCGAACATAGGCCATAAGAATTTTCTTTAGAAACACGGCATTGTTTTTCTCGCTAGCTATCTGTATTGCCTTTTCAAGCAGAGCTCTAAGTTCCTCATCTATTTCCACTTGAAAATACTCTTTAGGTTGGGCTCTTTCAGGAAAATGCTCGCGGATAATCTTTTCGACCTGGCGTGTGGATTGATTGATGATACCCTTCTTGAATCCAGAGCCGCCTTCTGGCTATCTCGATGAGGTAATCTAAAACTTTTGAAGTGGCTGCCTTTTCAAGCTGCACTTGGACTTTGCAGTTTTGTAAAAGTTCTTGGCTTTTTAAATTGTGAAGCATCGTTTTTCTCCCGATATTTGATTTTACTCAAAACCCTTCTACACCCGTTTTCTAAATTTCGAATTCCCATCAAAAATTCTCTAATAATTTCAACAGAGGAATAAAAGAAATTCGCAGAGCATGACAAAGCCCAATAATATCGACCCTAAATGCAAAGAATTCCGGTGGGTTAAAAAAGTAAAAAATGGAGTTTGCTTATATTACGTCAAATCCTTTTTAAAATTCTTTAGGAAGCGTAAAGAAAACAGACTTTTGAAGTGAGAAGAGAACCTTTCTCGCCGTAGATAAGAAAAAGCTCATCGTCAGATAGCAAAGATTAAATGGCTGACTGGCCCCGTGTTTCCTATTCTCAAAGAATACTGCGCTTTAATTTCGAAAATGCGAGATAAGTCAGTAACTTTACGAGCGAGATCTTAAAACGACTACCTTTTTTACAGCTTGATAACTCTTGCAGCATAAAAAGAAATGGTTTTAAGGACTTCATCACCCCTTAAGGCTAGCTCTGGTTGGTATGCTTTCTGCTGACCTCTAAAGGATGCAGATAGGCTGGGGTCAATGATACTCAAGATTCACGAGATGGTTTTTATCGGATTATTTCTGATGCCTTCTTTTCTGAAGGGCGATGATCCGACCACTCAATATGAAATCAAAAACACCCAATTTATCAACCAAGTCATGTCTGCTGCGCAAATGGATTTAGATGCTCTCTTACGTGGATTCCATACTGAAAACATCAGTTTTAAGCTAGTCGAAGTCGACCGTCCAAACGGTTATTATTTTCCAGTAATTCATTTAGAGGTTAAGCTTCCCAAGAAATCCCAAAGCCAATCTGTAGCGTCTGAAGTCTTTATGCGTTTCAAATACGATGAGGGGATTAGCACGGATGCGATCTCAGGAGCCATTCAAGCTTTCGCCCTCAAAAATGCTTTTCAGTATTTGCACCAGAATTCTAAATTCGCAACGCCGCAATTTAAAGAAGTGACTTCGCAATTGCACAGTGCCATTCCTTATCGGAATCAAGTCCTTAAAAAGGCCTTTGCTTTTAAAAAAGCGGGCTTCAAATCTACGGAACCCGACCAAATTTCAGCAGTCACGTATGAATGGGTCCTAGAACAAATTGCCAAGAGAAATAAAACTGCCACGGCTCTAGAAACCGTAGCGCAATACGCCGGTGATGGGGTTCATCCGAGTAAGACTGGCGGAGATCCTTCTGTTGTTAAAATGGAAACAGTCAACATTCGACTGCCGGATAAATCTATTTTTCCTATCGATGTTCTCTACCATGACTACGATTCTATCGATCCTGATGAAATCAGAAAAATGTCCACCAGAGAGATTCAAAAGCATCAACAGCAGGTGACCGCTGCCAATTTTCTTAAAGCGCTTGATACAGAGCTTTTATTTAATCCCTTTTTACGGCGCCAGTTGAATTTCAGCGTTCCTAGCGTTTGGAAAAATACGTTCAGCGATGAAGTGGGAGAACATGAGCTTTCTGCTCCATCTGAGATTTTCTTGGCTGAAGTGACTCCGCCCGAGCTCAGGTTCAAGTTGAATGCGAAATCTGAGAATCTATCTTTTATCAAGCAGACAGGAGATAACCATTTCGAATTTCAAGGGTCGCAAGCGTTGTTCCCTGGAATCGTTTCCGGAAGTCGGCTCGATCTTAACTCGATACGCGAACGGGTGAAAGGGTTGGGTTGGTTTCGAATGCCAGAAGTGAATCCTTCGGTCTTTTATCTGGTCGACCCAAATTCTGAAAAAACCATTTCCAATTTGCAAACTAGCGTAGAGTTATGGAACTCACCCACGGGGATTTTTCTTACAGGAGAGGCTACTCGCGTGCACAAAGTAGAGCGTGTGGATTCAAAGGAAGATCCTGGTTTCGAGAAGTATTCGATGAAGGAACTCCACGGTAAATTTCATAAGCTCTGCGAAACAGCGTTGAGTAAACTGTCCGGTCATTGAACCTATTGGCGAACTCTTCGAGACTTTTGGAATTCCTTAAAGATGATCAACGAGTTGTTGGATTCCGTTCCTCAGGTTTTTTAATAATCCGTCCGTCAGGAATGATTTCGATGACTCCGTTAATCTAGGAACCGTATATTTGTTTTCTTCAACGGATACTTTAGGCTCTGTTCCCCCAGAGACATCGACGAAGGCGTGATAATAGCCGTCTGATGGGGTTTTATCGATAGCTTCCTCCAGAATTTGGAGCACGAGCTGTACGGGCTGCTTTGAAATCTTAGGGCCTGCAAAAAGTGACACGATAGCTTTGGATATCTCTATTTTTAGGAGGAAGTTCCCTTCAGCGTCAGCGATTCCTTCAGGCAAGCCATCCAGCAACTGATCTCGGCGAGGGTAGTCAATACTCCGTGCTTGGACCGAATCGATCACTTGGGTTTT